>NZ_JBIAXU010000004.1:0-519056 GCF_042896985.1 Streptomyces sp. NPDC001194
ATCCACCGAAGTGGACGGGGTATCAACTTCTGGCGTTGATTTTTGGCACGCTGTTGAGTTCTCAAGGAACGGACGCTTCCTTTGTACTCACCCTCAGTAACACTTACTGGGGCTTTCCTCCGGGCTTTCGTTCTTCGTTCTTGCGTTTCCGACTCTATCAGATTCAGTTCCGCTTGCTTTCCAGGGTCTTCGCTTTCGCGTTTTCCCTTTCCGGCGGCTCCGACTCTATCAGGGCTTTTCCGGCTCCCTGACCACTCACTCGATTCACCGGGAAGGCAATACGAAGAGCAGCACGGATCAAGATCTGCACTGAAGAGGAGGAATCCCGTCCATCGGATGTTCGCGAGAAGTTCACGCGGCACGTCCTGGCGGGAGTCACGACAGTACAGGGCCCTTGGTGCCCAAGCAAATCGATTCAGGCGTATGGTCTAGTCCACTACGTCGTTGCGGTCGCGTGGCGTGCTCTCCCGCAGGGGTTGCACATCGGGCGAACCGGGACGTGTCATGACATACCCTTCTGAAAGTACGTCGCCACAGCACAGATTGTGACGACGACACGTTGAAGCCCCACCCCTGGGAGGCCCCCCATGACCAGCGTGACGTCCCCACTCGCCGGACGCGCCATCGGACTCGCGGCAGTGCCCGATCCGGTGTTCTCCGGCGCAATGGTGGGTCCGGGCACCGCTATTGACCCCGTGCGCGAGCCTTCGGAGGCGGTGGCCCCCGTCGACGGTGTGGTCGTCTCCCTGCACCCGCACGCGTACGTCGTCGTGGACGGCGAAGGGCACGGTGTGCTCACCCACCTCGGGATCGACACGGTCCAGCTCAACGGCGAGGGCTTCGAGCTGCTCGTCAACAAGGGCGACACCGTGACCCGTGGCCAGGCCGTCATCCGTTGGAACCCGCAGGCCGTCGAGGACGCCGGCAAGTCGCCGGTCTGCCCCGTCGTGGCGCTCGAGGCGACCCCGGACTCCCTGTCCGCCGTCGTCGAGTCCGGTGACGTGAAGACCGACGACGCCCTGTTCAGCTGGCAGTGACCTCGTCCGCCTGCACGGGCGGGTCGGACATCCACCGCGGCGGCTGGGCCCGCCGCTCAATCGGAGACGGGTGAAATGGAGACAACGCTGCGAGGCGTCGGCGTGAGCCACGGTGTGGCGATCGGCGAGGTCCGGCACATGGGCACGGCGGTTCTCGAGCCGCCGGCCAAGCAGATCACCGCGGACGAGGCGGAGCGCGAACAGGGGCGCGCCCGCAAGGCCGTGGAGGCCGTGTCCGCCGACCTGATCGCGCGCGGCCAGCTGGCGGGCGGCGAGGCCCAGCACGTGCTGGAGGCCCAGGCGATGATCGCCACGGACCCCGAGCTGATGGCGGACGTCGACCGGCGCATCGCCGTCGGCAGCACGGCCGAGCGCGGGGTGTACGACGCGTTCGCCTCGTACCGCGACCTGCTCGCGGGGGCCGGGGAGTACATGGCCGGCCGGGTGGCCGACCTGGACGACGTACGGAACCGCATCGTGGCGCGGCTGCTGGGCGTGCCGATGCCGGGTGTGCCGGACAGCGACGAGCCGTACGTGCTGATCGCGCGGGACCTGGCTCCGGCCGACACCGCGCTGCTCGACCCGGCGCTCGTCCTCGGCTTCGTCACCGAGGAGGGCGGCCCGACCAGCCACAGCGCGATCCTCGCGCGGGCGCTGGGCGTGCCGGCGATCGTGGCGCTGCCGGGTGCGGGTGAGATCGCCGAGGGTACGGTCATCGCCGTCGACGGCAGCACCGGTGACCTGTTCGTCGAGCCGACCGCGCAGAAGCGGGCCGAGCTGGAGGCGGCGGCCGCCGAGCGCAAGGCCTCTCTCGCGGCCTCGTCCGGTCCGGGTGCGACCTCCGACGGTCACAAGGTGCCGCTGCTGGCCAACGTGGGCGGTCCGGCGGACGTGCCGGCGGCCGTGGAGGCCGGGGCCGAGGGCGTGGGTCTGTTCCGCACCGAGTTCCTGTTCCTGGACGACAGCAAGAAGGCTCCGTCCGAGGAGAAGCAGATCGAGTCGTACCGCAAGGTGCTCGAGGCCTTCCCCGAGGGCCGTGTCGTCGTACGTGTCCTGGACGCCGGCGCCGACAAGCCGCTGGACTTCCTGACGCCGGCCGACGAGCCGAACCCGGCGCTGGGCGTGCGCGGTCTGCGTTCGCTGCTGGACCACCCGGACGTGCTGCGCACGCAGCTGACCGCGCTGGCCAAGGCGGCCGCGGGTCTGCCGGTGTACCTCGAGGTCATGGCCCCGATGGTGGCCGACCGGATCGACGCGAAGGCGTTCGCCGACGCGTGCCGTGAGGCCGGGCTGCAGGCGAAGTTCGGCGCGATGGTGGAGATCCCCTCCGCCGCGCTCCGGGCACGCTCGATCCTCCAGGAGGTCGAGTTCCTGTCGCTGGGCACCAACGACCTGGCGCAGTACACGTTCGCCGCGGACCGTCAGGTCGGTGCGGTGTCGCGGCTCCAGGACCCGTGGCAGCCGGCGCTGCTCGACCTGATCGCCCTGTCGGCGGACGCGGCCAGGGCGGAGGGCAAGAGCTGCGGCGTCTGTGGCGAGGCCGCTTCCGACCCGCTGCTGGCCTGTGTGCTGACGGGTCTGGGTGTCACCTCCCTGTCGATGGGTGCCGCTTCGATTCCCTACGTGCGGGCGACGCTCGCCAAGTACACGCTGGCCCAGTGCGAGCGTGCCGCGGCCGCGGCGCGTGCGGCGGACAGCGCCGAGGAGGCCCGCGTGGCCGCCCAGGCGGTGCTGTCCGGCGAGTAGCCGGGCCAGGTGGTGTCGATCGAGGGGCCTTCGCCGGTGGCGGGGGCCCCTCGGTCGTCTCCTCCCCCGGGGACTGGTCCTAGTGGTGCGGGGTCGGGTCGTCCACCTCGTAGCCGGGGCAGTAGTCGACTCCGGATTCGGGGGCCACGGGGTCACCGGTGTCGGCATCCGTGCAGTAGGCGTTGAACACGGCCGCCGCGGAGAGCGGGACCAGGCGGCCGCGGTCCAGGCGCCAGCCGTGGACCCGGTCGCCGGATCCCTCGGTGGTGCTGCGCAGCACCAGTCCTCCGGGGCCGCCGAGGGCGAGGCCCGCGGCCAGGACGGTCACGAAGTCGAGGCTTTCGCGGCCCTCGATGCGTGGTGGGCCGTCCCGGTCCGCGGCGACCTCGGCGTGCAGGACGGCGACGAGCTGTTCGTCCTGGGCGGGGACGCTGCAGACGAGGTGGTGGTGTCCCGGCCCGGCTCCCTCGACGAGGCGGGTGAGGGCTTCGGTGGCCCGGGTGAATGAGGCGCGGCCGATGTCCTCGCCGCAGTCGGCGCAGCTGCCGACGCCGGCGAGCAGGGTGGTGGCGTACTCCCAGGTGGCCTGGCGGACGGCCTCGTCGACGAGGAGCGGGACGAGCTCGTCGATGGGCTGGCCGGTGTAGGGAAGTACGGTGCCGGCGCCGGCCAGCTCGGCGGTGAAGCGGGTACGGGCCCGGGCGCTGTCCGGGTCGATGCCGTGTTCCCTGCAGAACTCGGCGTACTCGTCGGGGTCGAAGAGGGCGACGGTGGTGTGGATGCCCTGGGCCGCGAGGGACCGGAGCAGGCCGTCGACGTGGCGGAGGTAGTCGGCGTAGTCGTCGTGGCGGCCGAAGGTGAAGCTGCGGTAGCCGCGCATGGCCGCGAAGTCCCCGGCGTCGGCCAGGAGGCCGACGGTGCCGGGGACTTCGCGGCGCAGCATGCGGCGCCGGGTGGTGCGGCCACCGGCCCGGGCGGTCCGGCCGGTGGTTTGACTGGTGTCGTGGCGTGTCCGTGGCATGGCTCCCCCTGAGTGGCGCATTCGATTGCTCACTCACGGTAACCGTGGCCACTGACAGTGACCTCAGCCGCGGGTGCGGGTGCGGGCCAGCTCCTCGTAGAAGTGCAGGAGTTCGAGGTTGTCGACCGAGCCCGGGTTGACCGCCTTCGCCATCGGGGTGCCCTGGAGCAGGCGCTTGACCGGGACCTCGATGCGCTTGCCCGTCAGGGTGTGCGGGATGGCCGGGACCTCGATGACCTCGTCGGGGACGTGGCGCGGGGAGAGCTCCTCGCGGATCGTCGCCTTGATCCGGCCCCGGAGGTCGTCGTCGAGCGTCGCGCCGGGCGCGAGGTGGACGAACAGCGGCATCCAGTAGCCCCCGTTCGGCTCCTCCAGGCCGATGACCAGGGACTCCTTGATTTCGGGGAGGCGTTCGACGGCCTCGTAGATGTCGGCGGACCCCATCCGGACGCCCTGCCGGTTCAGCGTGGAGTCGGAGCGACCGTGGATGACGACGGAACCGCGGTCGGTGATCGTGATCCAGTCCCCGTGGCGCCAGACGCCGGGGAACATCTCGAAGTAGCTGTCGCGGTAGCGGCTGCCGTCCGGGTCGTTCCAGAAGTGGATCGGCATGGAGGGCATCGGGTTGGTGACGACGAGCTCGCCCACCTCGCCGGTCAGCGGCTTGCCGGACGGGTCCCAGGCCTGGAGGTCGGTGCCGAGGCAGGCGGCCTGGAGCTCGCCGATGTGGACGGGGAGGGTGGGGACGGCTCCGGCGAAGCAGCTGCAGACGTCGGTGCCGCCGCTGACGGAGGCGATCCAGAGGTCTTCCGCCACCTCGTCGTGCAGCCAGCGGAACCCGTCGGGCGGGAGCGGCGAACCCGTGGTGGCCACGCACTTCACGGCGGAGAGGTCGAAGTCCCGGCCGGGGTGCACCCCCGCCTTGCGGCAGGCCATGACGTACGCGGCGGAGGTCCCGTACAGGGTGGCCCCGGTCCGCTCGGCGATCCGCCACTGGGCCCCGGTGTCGGGGTAGCCGGGGCTGCCGTCGTACAGGACGACCGTCGTCCCGGTGAGCAGGCCGGAGACGAGGAAGTTCCACATCATCCAGCCGGTGGAGGTGTACCAGAAGAACCGGTCCTCGGGGCCGAGGTCGCAGTGGAGGCCGAGCTGCTTCAGGTGCTCCAGCAGGATGCCGCCCTGGGACTGCACGATCGCCTTGGGCAGGCCCGTCGTACCGGAGGAGTAGAGCACCCACAGCGGGTGGTCGAACGGGACCGGCTCGAAGACGGGCTCGGCGGTGCCGGAGACCAGGTCCGACCAGACGACGGCGCCTTCGGGGGCCGGCGTGCCGAGCAGCGGGATGTG
Source organism: Streptomyces sp. NPDC001194 (assembly GCF_042896985.1). Lineage (NCBI taxonomy): Bacteria > Bacillati > Actinomycetota > Actinomycetes > Kitasatosporales > Streptomycetaceae > Streptomyces > Streptomyces sp. NPDC001194. The sequence goes on from NZ_JBIAXU010000004.1 coordinate 5,152, forward strand.
CACGACGGCGCGCAGCGAGGGGAGCTCGGCGCGCAGCTCGGCGACGGTGTCGCGGCGGTCGTGCTCCTTGCCGCCGTAGCGGTATCCGTCGACGGTGAACAGGACCACGGGCTCGACCTGCTGGAAGCGGTCGAGGACGCTGCGGGCGCCGAAGTCGGGGGCGCAGGAGGTCCACACGGCGCCCACGGCGGCGGTGGCGAGGAGCGCGGCGACGGCCTCGGGGATGTTGGGGAGGTAGCCGCTCACCCGGTCGCCGGGGCGTACGCCGAGGGCGCGCAGCTCGGCGGCGAGTGCGCCGACCTGGCGGCGGAGCTCGGCCCAGGTGACGGGGGTCGCCTCGTGGGTCTCGTCCACGTGGAGGAGTGCGGCGTCGTCCGCGCGCGCCGGGTCCTCGGCGGCGCGCAGGGCGTGCTCGGCGTAGTTGAGGGTGGCGCCCGGGAACCAGTGCGCGCCGGGCATCGAGCGGTCTGCGAGGACGGATTCGTACGGGGTGGTGAACCGGACGTCGAACCACTCGGCGACGGCCTGCCAGAAGATGTCGAGCTCGTCGACGGACCAGCGGTGCAGGGCGGGGTAGCCGCCGTCCGCGGGGGCGCCGAACCGGTCCGCCGCCCAGGCCTGGAAGGCGGTGATGCGGGCCGCGGCGATCCGGTCGGGGCCCGGGGACCAGAGGGCTTCCGGCGGGGTGGCTGAGGTCATGGGTCGGCTCCCGGTCAAGTCTGCGGCTCGCGCGTCGTGTGCGTGATGTGTGCGGGGGGGGGTGCGTTCGGCGCCGTCGTGCGGTGGGTGTGCGCGGCGGCCCACAGGGACGATGCCACGTGATCCACCTCCGCACCAGGGGCCTCTTGGACGAGTGAACGGAAGTTGAACGCCGCCCGCTCGCCGGGCGGCCGGTGGCAGGGTGAGCAGCATGAACGGTCGTGAGCTGGCGCGTGCGGTGAAGGAACTCGGTACGGAGCGCGGGCGGCGCGCGTGGCGCTCGGCCTGGCGCCACCGGCGCGCGGACGCGCTGGGGCTCCCGCGCCGGGGCGCGGAGCGGGCCCGCGTGCCGGGTCTGCTGACCGGTACGGAGCCGCGGCCAGGCGGTGGGGTGCTGCGGTTCGCCCGCTCGGAGCTGCTCGTGCGGGTCACGGTCGGCGGCGCGGTGTTCTGGGGCTGGGACGGGGCCGGGCCGACGCCCTCGTACGCGCTGGTCGGCAACGGCCCCGAGCCCGATCCGCGGGCCGCCCTGGAACCGGACACCGGCGGCGGCTGGCGGGTGGTCTCCGAGCGGGTGACGGTGGCGGTGTCCCGGCACGGGGCGATCGAGGTCCGCACGCCCGGCGGGACGGTGCTGCGCAGGGAGCTGCCGCCGCGCTGGTGGGAGCCGGTGGAGCCGGTCGCCGGGGAGCCGGTGGAGTCGCGCTGGCTGCAGCGGTCGGAGGTGCCGGCGGACGCCCGGTTCTTCGGGCTGGGCGGGCGGGCCGGCGGGCCGCGGCTGCGGGACGGGGTGTACCGGCTGTGGAACACGGACCCCAAGGGCGGCTTCGGGCCGGGCGACGACCCGCTGTACATCACGATGCCGGTGCAGATGGTGGTCGCGGACGCGGGGACCCACCTGGTGTTCCACGACAACCCGTGGGACGGGCGGGTGGCGCTGCGCGAGGGCGAGGAGGGCGCCGGCTCGGGCGCGGACCGGCCGGGGACGGGTGAGCTGCGCATGGAGGGCGGGCCGCTGCGGTGCTGGGTGCTGGTGGGGACGCCGGCCCGGGTGCTGCAGGGCTGGTCGGGGCTGACCGGCGGGGCCGCCGTACCGCCCGAGTGGGCGCTCGGGTACCAGCACGCGCGCTGGGGGTTCGGGAGTGCGCAGGAGGTGCGGCGGGTGGTGTCGGGCTACACCGCGCGCGGGCTCCCGCTGTCGGCCGTGCACCTGGACATCGACCACTACGACGGGCACCGCGTGTTCACGGTGGACAAGGAGCGGTTCCCCGACCTGCCGGGGCTGGCGCGGGAGCTGGCGGACCAGGGCGTACGGCTGGTGTCGATCGTCGACCCGGCGGTGAAGGCGGGCGACGCCGTCCACGCGTCGGGCCTGGCGGTGGGGGCGGGCGGGGCCTTCGTACGGGACGCCCGGGGGCAGGAGGTGCGGGGCGAGGTCTGGCCCGGCGAGTGCGCGTACCCGGACTTCACGGATCCGGCGGTGCGCACCTGGTGGGGCGGGCTGTACCGGGAGCGGCTGGAGCAGGGCTTCGCCGGGGTGTGGCACGACATGAACGAGCCGGTGTCCTTTGCTCCGTTCGGGGACATGACGCTGCCCCGTTCGGCGCGGCACGCGATGGACGGGGCGGGCGGGGACCACCGCTGCGCGCACAACGTGTACGCGCTCGGGATGGCGCGGGCGGGCTGGGAGGGGCTGGTCCGGCTGCGACCGGCCGAGCGGCCGTTCCTCTTCTCCCGGTCGGGGTGGGCGGGGATGCAGAGGTACGGGGGCACCTGGTCGGGGGATGTGGAGACGGGCTGGGAGGGGCTGCGGGCCTCGCTGGCGCTGGTGCTGGGGCTCGGTCTGTGCGGGGTGCCGTACTCGGGGCCGGACGTCGGCGGTTTCGGGGGTTCGCCCTCGCCGGAGCTGTATCTGCGGTGGCTGCAGCTGGGCTCGTACCTGCCGCTGTTCCGGACCCACTCGGCGATCTGGGCGGGGCGTCGGGAGCCGTGGGAGTTCGGGCCGGAGGTGGAGGAGCGGGCCCGGGAGGTGCTGGCGGAGCGGGAGCGGCTGCGGCCGTACTTCCTGACGCTGGCCCAGCTGGCGCGGCGGACGGGGGCCCCGTACGTGCGGCCGCTGTGGTGGGGGGCGCCGGAGGACCGGGCGCTGCGGGACTGCGGGGACGCGTTCCTGCTCGGGGACGCGCTGCTGGTGGCACCGGTGCTGGAGTGCGGGGCGGACCGGCGGGCGGTGCGGCTGCCGCGGGGGCGCTGGTACGACACCGCGACGGGGCAGGCGTACGAGGGCCCCGGGCAGGTCCTGCTGGACGCGCCGCCGGGCCGGATCCCGGTGCTGGCCCGCGCCGGGGCGGTGCTGCCGGTGCGCTCCGCCGGCGGCGGGGTCGGCTTGGAGGCGTGGGCTCCGGCGCGGGGGCGCACCGGCGGCGGGGTGGTGATCCGGGATCCGGGGCCGGGGTTCGAGCCGGGCGGGGTCGAGCGGTACGCGGTGCGGTGGGCGGGGGACGCGGTGGTGGTGGAGACGGAGGCCGGGGATCCGGTGGAGGGGGTGGAGGTACGGGGACTCGGACCCGGCCGCGGGGGCCCTTCCGGGGCGGCTCCCGAAGAGGCTTCCGGTCCCTCAGGTCCTTCCGGTCCCTCAGGTCCTTCCGGTCCTTCCGGTCCTTCCGGTCCTTCCGGGTCCGGCGAACGCCTTCCGGGGCGGCTCTAGTTCCGCCCTAGGCCGCCGGAAGATCCTGCTCCTGTGCGGCGCACCTGCCGTGCTGCCGTTGGAGCCGTTCGGTCGGGGGGTCTGTGATGGTCTTGGCGAGCCCGGCGAGGCCCGCGCGGACGCACGTGTCCGGGCTGCGGGCGTTGCGCCGTCCACGCCGATGGGACGTCGCACCGGGAGCCGAAGTCGTGGGCGCCTGCCAGTTGCTCCTGGCGTGGGGGCTGCTCGTCGCGAGCCGGCGGGAACTCCCGGCCGGATCCCTGGTGGTGTTCGGGATCGGGTCGGTCGCCGCGGTGGCGGTGGGATTCCTGCACGGATGGCTGCTCGTCAAGCCGGCCGCGGTACTGGGACGCCTGACGGCCCGTCTGACGGCGTGGCCGCAGCCGGTCGCGGTCCTCGTCCTGCTGGTGCCGGTCTCGGCGCCGCCTGCCCTGCTGGTCCGCGGGTGGCTGAGCGACCACGTGGCGGCGGCTCCCGGATTCGGTTTGCTCTGGTCGGCCGCGGTGGCGAGCGCGCTGCTCCCGATGGCCGCCGGGGCGTGCCTGCGGGTCCGGCCGGTGCCGTTGAAGGCGTTGTGGGGGCGGGGTCTGGCGGTGACGGCGGTCGCCCTGGCGGTGGTGGCGCTGACGGGGCTCGTGCGGGGCCTCGGAGGGTGACCGGCAGGCGGGCTCCCGGATGGATTCCCGCCGTCAGCCGCCGTCAGCCGCCGTAGCGTCCCGCGAACCAGGCCGCCGTGGCCCGGGTGTGGAGGGGGAAGGCCAGTTCCGCCGGCGTGCGCAGGACGTGCCAGCCCGAGGTCTCGTCCGTCGGGGCCGAGGGCGGGAGGGAGGCCGTCGGACGGGGCGGCAGCAGGCCGAAGAGCAGCAGGTGGCCCGCCGGGGAGCTCATGGCGTCGGCCAGGGTGACCTCCGAGGCCGGGGCGTGGATGCCCGTCTCCTCGCGCAGCTCGCGGACGACCGCCTCGCGCCAGTCCTCGCCGAAGTCCATGAAGCCGCCGGGCAGGGCGATGCCCCCGAGGGCCGGCTCGATGGTGCGGGTGATCACCACCAGTCCGGTGCCCGCCTCGTCCTCGACCGGGAGCAGCGTGACGGCCACCGGAAGCGGGTTGCGGTAGGTGACGGCCCCGCAGGAGGCGCAGATGCGGGGCCAGGCGGTCGTGTCGAACGGTGCTCCGCAGGTGGAGCAGTGCGAGTCCCTCTGCTGTGCCGGCATGGGGCGATCGTATGCCAAGGGGTGTGCGGACGAGCGCGGTTGCAGCGCAGGTCCTCGGGCTTCGCGGTCCCTGTCGCCCCGGGCCCCCCGTGAGTACCGTGCCCGCATGACTTTCGCTTCGTACGAGGAGTTCTGGCCCTACTACGTCGCCCAGCACTCCCGCGCCGCCACCCGCTGGATCCACCTCACCGGCACCCTGACGGGGCTCGCCCTGACCGCGTACGGCTTGGCGCGGGGCCGGAGGCGGTTCCTCGCCGCGCTGCCCGTGATCGGGTACGGGACGGCCTGGCCGGCCCATTTCCTGATCGAGGGGAACAACCCGGCCACCTTCGGACATCCGGCGTGGTCGCTGCGCGGGGACGCGCAGATGATCCGGATGATGCTGGCCGGGCGCGACGCGGAGCTGGGCGAGATCGCGCAGAAGTGGCTTGCCGAGAACCCGTGCCAGGACTGCCCGCCCGTGACAGACTTCTGACGATCCGTCAGATGACTGGACCGGCTGGGGAGGGGTTCCCTTGGGACGTACACGCACACCCGTCGTGAGCGGGTGGTTCACCGAGCACGGACCGGAGGGCGGCGGCTTCCGGCTGCTCGGCACCCGGTGTTCCGCCTGCACCGCGGTGTTCTTCCCGCGCGAGGACGCGTACTGCCGCAATCCGCACTGCCCCGGCGGCGGACAGCTCGCCGAGGTGCCGCTGTCCCCGCGCGGCCGGGTGTGGTCGTACACCGACGGGCGGTACCGGCCGCCCGCGCCCTACGCCTCCGATCCGGACGCGCCCTGGGAGCCGTACACCCTCGTCGCGGTGGAGCTGGAGGCCGAGGGGATGGTCGTGCTCGGGCAGACGGCTCCCGGGGTGACGGTCGCCGATCTGGCGGTCGGGATGGAGGTCGAGGTGGTCGGCGGCGTGCTGAACGAGGACGCCGAGACCGGGACCGTGTGGACCACTTGGCGGTTCAGGCCGACGGGAGGCACCGCGTGAGCGCCGACATCGCCGTCCTCGGGGCCGGAATGCACCCCTGGGGCAAATGGGGCCGCAGCTTCGTCGAGTACGGGCGGGCCGCGGCCCGCACCGCGCTGGCCGACGCCGGGCTGGAATGGGCCGACGTCCAGTCGATCGTCGGCGCCGACACCGTGCGCTCCGGCTACCCCGGCTACGTGGCAGGCGCGACCTTCGCCCGGGCCCTGGGCTGGCAGGGCGCACGGGTGACCAGCGTGTACGCGGCCTGCGCCTCCGGCGCCCAGGCCATCGGGGCGGCGCGGGCGCAGATCCTGGCCGGGCTGGCCGACGTCGTCCTGGTGGTCGGCGCGGACGCGGCGCCCAAGGGGTTCTTCGCCCCGGCGGGCGGGGACCGGCCGGACGATCCGGACTGGCTGCGCTTCCGCGTGCTGGGCGCCACGAACCCGGCGTACTTCGCCCTCTACGCGCGCCGCCGGATGGCCGTGTACGGGGACACGCAGGAGGACTTCGCGCAGGTGAAGGTGAAGAACGCCGCGGCCGGCGCCCTGAACCCGCTCGCCCGGTACCGCAAGCCGGTCACGGCCGAGGAGGTCGCGCGGTCGGCGACCGTCGCCGATCCGCTGCGGCTGCTCGACATCTGCGCCACCTCGGACGGGGGCGCGGCGCTGGTCCTGAGCAGCATGGACTTCGCGCGCTCGCGCGGGGTCGGCGATCCGGTGCGGATCCGGGCGGTGTCGACGGTGACGCCGACGTATCCGCGTACGGTCCTCGACCTCCCGGACATCGCCACCGACTCGGTGACCGCCGTACGGCCGGCGCCGGGCTCGTTCCGCTCGTCGATCGCGCGGGCCGCGTACGAGGAGGCCGGGCTCGGGCCGGGAGACCTCTCGCTCGCCGAGGTGTACGACCTCTCCACCGCCCTGGAGCTGGAGTGGTACGAGGACATCGGCCTGTGCGCCGAGGGCGAGGGGGCCAAGCTGGTACGGGAGGGCGCGACGTCGCTCGGCGGGCGGGTCCCGGTCAACGCCAGCGGCGGCCTGGCCTCGTTCGGCGAGGCGGTGCCGGCGCAGGCCATCGCCCAGGTGTGCGAGCTGACCTGGCAGCTGCGCGGCACGGCCGGGGACCGGCAGGTGCCGGGGGCCCGGGCGGGGATCACCGCGAACCAGGGGCTGTTCGGGCACGGATCGGCCGTCGTCGCGGTGCGGTGACGGGAGTCGGCGGAGGGGCCGTCCCGTGACGCCGGCGGCCACGCCGGGGTGACGGCTGCCGCCGGGCGGCGACCCTGAACAGGTGCTGTTGTCGGAACGCTTGACGGCCCCGGGAGGCGGGTTCACACTCGCTCCACAGCCTCCCGGCCGCGCACGACGCCCCGGAGGCCCTCCATCCCCCCATGAGAGCCGCGGCCCGTACCCCAGTCGGCGGGGGTACGGGCCGCCTCCCGTGCGCCGGGGGGCTCAGGTCCCCGCGGTCAGGCTCCGGCGGCGGGCCCGCGCCAGCGACATCGCGTGTTCCACGACCCCCACCAGCACGTCCTTGACGGACTCGCGGTCCCGGGCGTCGCACAGCAGCACCGGTACCTCGGGGTCGAGGTCCAGCGCCTCCCGCACGGTCACCACCGGATGGCGTTCGGCGCCGTCGAAGCAGTTGACGGCGACCGTGAAGGGGATCCCCCGCCGCTCGAAGTAGTCGACGGCGGCGAAGCAGTCGGCGAGGCGGCGGGTGTCGGCGAGGACCACGGCGCCGAGCGCGCCCTGGGCGAGCTCGTCCCACAGGAACCAGAAGCGGTCCTGTCCGGGCGTGCCGAACAGGTACAGCACCAGGTCCTCGCGCAGCGTGATGCGGCCGAAGTCCATCGCCACGGTCGTGGTGCTCTTGCCCTCGACTCCCCCGGTGTCGTCGATGCCGATGCCGGGCTCCGACAGCACTTCCTCGGTCCGCAGCGGTCTGATCTCGCTCACCGCACTGACCAGGGTGGTCTTTCCCACCCCGAAGCCGCCCGCGACCAGGATCTTCAGGGTCAGCGGCTCGACCGGTGACACGGCATGCATGGCACCGGTGCGGCTAGAGCGCCCGAAGGCCATCGATCACCTCACGCAGAATGGATTCATCGGGCAGTTCGGCCGGGGGTACCGGCCGGTTCACATGGATCAGTTCCTCGTCGGCCAGGTCGCCGATCAGGACGCGTACGACCCCGACCGCGAGGTCGAGTTCGGCCGCGAGTTCGGCGACCGACTGCGGCCGCTCCCGGCACAGCCCGAGGATGTGGGAGTGCTCGGGGGACAGGGTCAGGTCCCAGACCGGATCGTCGGCCGCCGGTTCGGCGACGACGAGCGCGATCAGGTCCAGTCGGTGCTGGCCGGCGTGGCTGGTCCGGCCGCGGGTCATGGCGTACGGGCGTACGACGGGGCCGGCCTCGTCGTCGAACCAGTGAGGGTGGGCGGGGTCGTGCGACCGGCCTGGATCGTTCTCGGCCGGATCGTTCTGGCCTGGATCGCTCATACCGTCCGCCTCACCCTCCGGCTGGCAGCCCGGAGCGGGGAGCGGTCGCCAGGTGGTCGCCTACCCGCTTGACCATGAGGGTCATCTCGTACGCGACCTGCCCGACGTCGGAGTCGGCGTCGGAGAGCACGGCCAGGCAGCTGCCGTCGCCGGCGGCCATGACGAAGAGGAAGGCCTCGTCCAGCTCGACCACGGTCTGGCGGACGCTGCCGGACTCGAAGTGGCGGCCGACGCCCTTGGCCAGGCTGTGGAACCCGGAGGCCACGGCGGCCAGGTGCTCGCTGTCCTCGCGGGTCAGGTCCTTCGAGCTGCCGGTGGGCAGGCCGTCGCCGGAGAGGACCACGGCCTTGCGGATGCTGGCGACCCGGTCGACGAGCTCGTCGAGGAGCCAGTTGAGCGGACCGGAGCCGCGGCCCCGGGTGTCGTTGCCGGTCTGCGGTGCGGTCATCGACCGTCCCCCTCGTTCTCGTATCCGGGACCTGTGGCGGCGGAAGTGCCCTCCCCGGTTCCGGACTGCTGCTGTGCCTGCTGGGTGCGGCCCGCCGTCCAGCCGCGCTGGAGTGCGGACATGCGCGTACGTACCTCTTCCGCGTCGCGGTGGACCATCTGGTCCGCGGCGGCTTCGGCGGGCGCGGAGGCCTGGGCGTTCTTCAGTTGGGGCGCCAGGTTGGCCTGGCGGACTCGCTTGGGCAGCCCGCCGGGCCCCTGGGCGGGCGGCTCGGGCTCCGCCGCGGGCTGCGGGACCGCGGTGACCGGGCGGGGCTCCACGCGGCGCCCGTGCTCGGCGACCAGCGTGGGGGCGGGCCTGCGGCGCGGCAGCGGCACCGCGCCCGCGGACCGCGGCCCGTCGGGGCGGGCGCCGCGGACCGGGTCGGGCCGGTGGCTGTCCAGCCGGACCGGGCCGGTGGGGGCCAGCGGCTCCCGCTCCGGGCCGCCCTTGCGGTCGCTGTGCGTCCGGTCGGCCGGGCGCAGGCCCAGCAGGGCGCTGCGCGGGGTGCCGTTCGGCGGGGTCTCGTCGTCGAGGGTGGCCATGGCGGGTCGGCCGCCGATGCCGGTGAGCCCGGCGATCCCGGTGGTGATCTCGTCGAGGGTGGCCGGGTCGTCGAGGCCGAGCACGCCGAGCGGGGCCTCCAGCTCGACCGGGCCGCGCAGTTCCGGGGCGGCCAGCGAACGGCCGGCCGGAGCGCGCTCCACCGCCGCCGGGGCGGGCCGGGCGGGGCCGCGCCCGTTCTTGGCGCCCTGGCCGGCCGCCCGGCCGCCCTTGCCGTCACCGAGGCGCAGGCCGGTGCCGTTGGTCTCGGGTGCCTCGGTGAGCAGGGCCGCCGGAAGGAACACCACGGCGGTGGTGCCCCCGTACGGGCTGGGCTGGAGGACGACCTTGACGCCGTGGCGCTGGGCGAGGCGGCTGACGACGAACAGGCCGAGGCGGTCGGTGTCGGAGAGCTCGAACTCGGGGGTCTCGGCGAGCCGGAGGTTCGCGTCGAGCAGCGCCTCCGGGTTCATGCCGAGGCCGCGGTCGTGGATTTCGAGGGTGAAGCCGTTGGCGACGCGCTCGCCGAGCACCTGGACGGCGGTGTGCGGCGGGGAGAACACCGTGGCGTTCTCCAGGAGTTCGGCGACGAGGTGGGTGACGTCGGCGACGGCGGGGCCGGCTATGCCGAGCCGCGGCAGCCTCCGCACCTCGATGCGCTCGTAGTCCTCGACCTCGGCGACGGCGGCCCGTACGACGTCCATGAGCTGGACGGGCTTGCGCCACTGGCGGGAGGGGGCCGCGCCGGAGAGGATCACGAGGCCCTCGGCGTGGCGGCGCATGCGGGTGGTCATGTGGTCGAGGCGGAAGAGGTCGGCGAGCTCCTCGGCGTCCTCGGTGCGCCGTTCCATGGTGTCGAGCAGGGTCAGCTGGCGGTGGAGCAGGACCTGGTTGCGGCGGGCCAGGTTGACGAACACCTCGGACACACCGCGGCGCAGCTCGGCCTGTTTGACGGCGGCCTCGACGGCGGCGCGCTGGAGGGTGTTGAGGGCCTGGCCGACCTGGCCGACCTCGTCCTTCTCGTACTCCAGGCGCGGGGCCTCGGTCTCGATGTCCACGTGCTCGCCGGCGGCGAGACGGCGCATGACGGCGGGCAGCCGGACGCCGGAGACCTCGTGGGCCTCCTTGCGCAGCCGGGACAGGTCGCGGACCAGGTCGCGGCCGATGCGCACGGACAGGACGACGGAGAAGACGAGGGCGATGAAGCCGAGGACACCGGCGATGGCCGCCTGGACGAGGACGTCCATGGCGACGGGCTGGACGCGCTTCTGGTAGCGGTCGCCGGCGGCGGTGCCCATGGTGGCGAGGTCGTCGAGGACCTTGTTCGCGGCCTCGTCCCACTGCGCGGCGGTGATGCGCGGGTTCTTCCCGGAGCCGCCGCCGATGAACCGCTCTTCGGCGTCGCGCAGCGGCTTGGTCTCGGCGCCGCCCCAGTACTGCTCGAACTGCTCGCGGTCGTCCGCCGGGAGGATGGCCAGGTTGAAGTCGTAGAGCAGGGCGCGGTTGGCGGCGAAGTCGGAGACGTGCCGGACGTCCGCGGGGGTGACGTTGCGCGCGGCGAGGGCGGCGGCGACGACGGCGTCCTCGCGGGAGAGCGTCTCGCGGGCCCGGGTGACGCCGACGAGGGCGCGGCCCTGCTTGTCCATCTCGACGTTCTCGAGGGCGTGGAGGTTCAGCAGGAAGTCGTAGCAGGGGTCCACGAGTCGGCTGTAGAGCTCGAGCGCCTGGTTCGGGTCGAGGGTGTTCTGGTCGACGGAGCGGCGCAGGGCGCCGATGCCGTGGAAGGCGTCGAGGATGGAATCGAGGCGCTGGGCGGCTTCCGGGGCGAGCTCGTCGGAGACCTCGGGGTCCTTGGCGTTCTTGCTGATGCGGTCGACGAGCTCGTCGGTGGCGGCGCGGCGCTTGACGAGTTCGGCGGTGGCGGTGGAGGCGCGGGGGTCGCCGAGGACGACGAGGGTCTGGCGCCGTTCCTTCTGGATGACGCGGACGACGTCCTCGACGGGGTAGCCGACCTTGTCGATGACGTAGGCGACGTCCAGGAGTTCGAGGGCCTGACGGCCGGTCAGCACGGTCGCGAAGCCCCAGAGGGCGGTGAGGGAGACGAGCGGCACAAGGAGCAACGCCACGATCTTCCGGCGGATGGACTTCCCGCGAAAGCGCATGGCCTCCCCAGCCTCCCCCAGCTCAACCCCGTTGTCGGGGGTCGGTGTTCCGTCATTTAAACGGCGTGAGCCTACTACTGCCGGGAAGCGGCTTCGAAGGCGTGTCCGGACGTTTTCGGCCGGGCCTCAGGGCGTAGATCACCCGTTGTCCGACACATCCGGTCAAGTGCGGTCCGTTATGTGGCAGATGACACTTGGTGGGGTGTCAGTTCCCGCAATCGAATGGATGGCTGGAATTCTTCGTTCCGGGATGGGCAGGTGCTGGGGAGAAGTCCGGTGGATACGGGAATCCCTGGGCGGTTTCGAACGTCTAGCTGGTTGAGGGGACGGGCAGGGGGAGCAGGCGATGGGGATGTACGAGGACGACGGGCTCACGGCGGGCGCGCGGGGGCGGTCGCTGTGGGAGGAGGAACCGGCCCGCACGCGGCGGATGCCGGACCCGGTGCGGGACTCGGCGGTGCGGGCGGTGCTGATCGTGGCCGTCACGCTGACGGTGGCGACGGTCACCTTCTTCCTGGTGGTGACCGGCTCCTGGCTGGCCCTCCCGATGTCGCTCTGCGCGATAGCGGGGACGGTGGTGGCCACCTGGGGCGTGCTGGACGTGCTGATCACCCGGCAGATGTGGAACCAGCGGTACGGGGTGGTGTCCGAGCCGAGCAGTACGGCGCGGGGGCGGCGGCGCGAGCGGCGCCGGGCCCGCCGGGAGGCCCGCCCGGAGCCGCGCGGCGGGGCGGGCGGCGGGGCGGGCCGAATACCGCGGGGCGGCGCCGAGGCCGCGGGCCCCCGGCCCGCCGCATGGCCGCCGCCGGGTGCGGACCGGCGCTACCGGGCGAGCTAGCGCGTGTCCGCGAAGTGGCGCCGACCACCCGGAGGGGGCGCCGCGTACCGGGGCGTCGGGGCTTCGGTCAGGAGACGGTCGCGGAGCGGCGGAACATGCGGGTGGCCGTGATCTCGCCGTGGATGGTCTCCTCTTCCGGGGACTGCTGGGGCAGGCCCGGGCGCAGGTGCTCCTCGACGCTGATGTACTTCAGGCCCGCCCGCAGGTCCGCGTCGTTGCGCAGCCGGATGACCAGCGGGAACTCGGCGAGGGCCGTGGTGTCGAACAGGCCCGTGGTGTAGAGGAGTTGTACGCCGAGCGCATCCGAGACGGCCCGCTGGAGCTCCAGCAGGTACGTGGCGTTCGCGCGCCCGATCGGGTTGTCGAGGAACAGCGTGCCCGCGTGGCGGTGCTTGTCGCGGCCGCGGTCGTTGCTGCGCAGCGCCGCCATCGTGCAGTACAGCGCGATCGCGGCGGTGAGCAGCTGGCCGCCGGAGAACACGTCGCCCATCTGGCCCACCGGGACGCGCTCCGCGCGCAGCACCGCGTCCGGCTTCAGGATCTCGACCGAGATGCCCTTGGGCTCCAGGGCCGCCTGCACTCCGCGGAGCAGCAGGGACATGCCGTCGCGGCGGCCCTCGCCGAAGGAGGCGCTGCTGTTCTTCTTCACGGCCGCGCGGGTCGCCTCGTCGATGACCTCGCCGAGGCGTTCCGTGAGGGTGGCCTGGTCCGGCTCCTCGAAGCGGATGCGCAGGAACTCCTGGCCCGACCACTCCCCCAGGCCCTCGGGGAGCTGGGAGAGCCGCTGGGCGGAGCGCAGGGTGGCCAGGGCGGACTCCACCAGTCCGCGCAGCCGGTCGACGATGCTGTCGCGGTTGCGCTCCAGCTGGGCCAGCTCGTCGGTGAGGACGCGCAGCCGCGGTGCGAAGGCCGCCGCCCAGGCCGCGGCGTGCTCGGGCAGGGCGGAGGCGGGCAGTTCGCGGATCTGCTGGCGCGCGGGGGTGCGTACCTGCTCGTAGCGGTTGGAGTTGGCGTGGCGGACCAGAATGTCGCTCGCCTCGCGCACCGCCGCCTCGGCGGCCGAGAGGTCGGCGGCGCAGCCGCGCAGGGAGCGGCGGGCCTCGGCGGCGGACTGCCGGGCTTCCTCCAGCGTGCCCGGGTGGGCCGCCGGTTCCTGCTCGTCGTCGGGGTGGGTGTGGTCGCGCAGCAGGTCCCGCAGCATCGCCGCGGTCTCGTCGAAGCCTCCGGCGCCGTCCTCGGCGGTGCGGTGGGCGCGCAGCAGGTCGGCGTGGGCGGCCCGGGCGGTCTCCACGGCCGCGGTGTGCGCGGCGAGCTGGGCGGTGGCGGTGCGCAGGAGGGCCTGCGCCTGTTCCACGTCCCCGGGGATCAGCTCCTCGGGCAGGTCGGTGTGAGCCTCGCCCTCGGTGGGGGCGTGCCGTTCGGCTTCGCCCCGGAGCCGGCCGAGCTGCTCGCTGGCGACCTGCGCGCGGGTCTCCAGCATCTGTACGAGGGACTCGGCGCGTGCGGCGGCCGCCTGCCGGGAGGGCCCGTCGGCGCCGTCGGTGCCTTCGAGGAGCTGGGCGGCGCGGGTGCGGACCTTGTTGGTGAGCCGGTCGAGTTCGGCGAGGGCGGCGCTCTCGTCGCTCTCGGCGCGGGCCTGTTCGGCGCGCAGGTCGGCGCCGACGCCGACCTTCTCGTAGAGCCGGGAGGCGGCCCGGTAGGCCTCGCGCAGGTCGGGCAGGGGCGCCTTGGCGGCGCCGTCGTCCTCGGGCAGCGGCTCGGGGGCGCCGGCGATCTCGGCGCGCTCGGCGCGCAGCGCGCGGGCGGTGCGGCGGGCGTCGTCGGCGGCGCGCTGGGCGGCGCGGCGGTCCTCGTCGGCGGCGCGGGCGCGGTCCAGGCAGACCTCGGCGCGGGCCTCGGACTCGGCGGCTTCGTCGGCGAGTTCGCGGACCTTCACCTGCCAGCCGGCGCGCTCGCGCAGCCGGAAGGCGAGCCCGGCGAGCGCGTCGGCGGCGCGGCGGGCCCGCTGGGCGGCGTCCTGGCGCTCGTCGCGGACGCGGGCGGCGTCGGCGGCGGCCTCGTCCGCCTCGGCGCGTACGGTACGGGCCTCCGCGAGCTCGGCGTCGGCCTCCTCGGCGAACGCGCGGGCGGCCTCCGCGTGCTGCGCGAGCTCGGCGAGACGGCCCGGCGGGCAGCCGGTGCGCCAGGAGGCGAGACGGGCGGCGAGTTCGCGGTCTCCGGCGAGGCGGGCGGCCAGGTCCCGGATCTCGGTGTCGCGGGCGGTGGCGCGGGTGCGCAGCGCCTGGCGCTCCTCGTCGGCGGCGTGCTCGTCGTGCATGGCCGGGTTCGGCGGCACCAGGAACACCCCGGTGTCGGAGTGGTCGGCGGGCGGCACGGGGGCCAGCAGGGCGGCGGCCGTGCCGACGGCGACGGTCGAGCGGGGCAGCAGCGCGGCCGCGGAGAGGACCTCGCGGGCCCGGGCGTGGGTGTCGGGGTCGGTGATGACCACGCCGTCGACGAGCTCGGGGCGGGCCGCGAGGACGGCCGCGTGGTCGGCCGGGTCCACGGACTGGGCGAGGTAGCGCCAGCCGGGCAGGGCCGGGATGCCGTGTTCGCCGAGGTACTCGACGGTGGCGAGGACGTCCGGGCCGGGGGGCAGCAGCCCGCCGTCGCCGAGCGCTCCGAGGATGCGGGCGTCGTCGGCGGCGGCGGTGCGCAGCTCGAACAGCTGTCGCTCGGCCGCCCCGACTCCGCGGGTGAGCATCTCGCGCAGCTCGTCGGCGTTCCGGTCGAGGTCCGCGACGGTGAGCCCGCCGCCCGCGGCGGTACGGGAGCCGGCCGGGTCCTGCGCCGGCGCGGGGGCGGCCGCGGGCGAGCCCGTCGCGGCGGACGGGCCGGCGGGCGTGCCCGGTTCCGTCGGGGTGCCGGTACGCGGGTGGGGAAGGAAGGTTTCGGGGACCGGCGGGAGGCCCAGGAGCTCCGCCAGGCGGGGGGAGGCGGCCAGGGAGGCGGCCGCCCGGTGCTCGGCGTCGTGCGCGGCCCCGGCCGCGTCGGCGGCGTCCGCGGCGCGGGCGGCGGTGAGTTCGGCGCGGGACTCCGCGGCGGCGGCCTCGCGGGCGGCGTCGGCGGTGGTGCGGGCGGCCTCGCGGGACTCGTCCCAGGCGGCGACGGTGGTCTTCTCGGCGTCACTCGCGGCCAGGGCGGCCCGCGCCGGGTCCGCGTCGGGCGCCGAGTCGTCGAGCCAGCCGGCCCGTACGGCCTCGGCGGTCTCCTGCTGGACCTCCGCGAGCCGGGCGCGCAGGTGCTCGGCCTCGCTGCGGGCCCGCTGGGCCGCCGTCGCGGCGGCGGTGGCGTCGCGGTGCGCGGCCTCGCCCGCCTCCTGGAGGGCGGCGGACCGCTCCTCCTCCTCGTTGGCGACGCGTTCGCCGTTCTCGGCGGCCGTGTGCAGGGCCCGTACGAGCGCGGCGGCGGCCGTCGCGCGGGCGGCGAGCGCCGGGGCGGCGTCGCGCTCGGCCTCCAGGATCGCGGCGGCGACCCGGGCGGAGCGGTCGGACGCGGCGCGGTGGCGCAGCACGATCTCGGCGGCCTGCCACGCGGAGTGCAGGGTGCGGGCTTCGAGGAGCTCGCGGCGCTGGGCGGCGGCGGCCTTGTCGGCGACGGTCAGCGCCAGCGAGGCGTGCCGGTAGGCGAGTTCGGCGGAGACGGCGGCGCTGCGGGTCCGCGCGGACTCGGCGGAGGTGACCGCGTGGGCGGCGCCGGTGACCCGCTGCGCGAGGTCGGCGGCGCGGCCGCGCTCCTCGGCGGCGCGGGCCGACAGCCGCCGGGCGAGGGTGCGCGTACGGCGCTCGGCGCCCGCGTGGACGTCGCGGAGCCGGGAGCGGGTCTCGGCGGCCTCGACGATCTTGGTCAGCAGGTCCACCGAGCCGGCGGTGAAGTCCCGTTCGGCCATCAGCTCGGCACGGCGGCCGAGCTTGTTGCCGAAGCCGTGGACCAGGTCGGCGAGGCCGTCGGTGTCACGGGTGTCGGTGACGGCGCGCAGCAGCAGGTCGGTGAAGTCGGAGTCCTTCTTGACCGCGAAGAGGCCGGCCGCCTCGCCCTCGTCGGCGTTCATCTCACGCTGGTAGCGGAAGAGTTCGGGGTCGAGGCCGAGCTCGGTGAGGTGCTCGTTCCAGCGGTCGTGGATCTCCTCGAAGTACACCTCCAGGTGCGGGTACGCCTTGCCGGCCTCGGTGAGGGCGTCACGGAAGCCCTTCATCGTGCGGCGCCGGCCCCGGGCGCCGGAGGCGCCTTCGACGGGCGGGCGGACGGCGGTGGCCTCGGCGACGGGGAGGTTGTCCAGGCTCAGGCCCGGGCCGGGGCGGAAGGAGTACCAGGCCTCGGCGAACTTGCGCGGGTCGTTGGAGACCTGGCGGCCGCGCCATTCGCTGACCTTGCCGACGACCACGCACTCGCCGGTCTGGGTGTGCTGCCATTCGAGGGCCACGTGGCCGCAGTCGTCGGCGAGCAGGAACTTGCGCAGGACGCCGGAGCTGGCGCCGCCGAGGGTGTTGCGGTGACCGGGGAGCATCACCGAGAAGATCAGCTTGAGCAGGACGGACTTGCCGCCGCCGTTCTCCAGGAAGAGCACGCCCGCGGGCGCCGGGCGGCGCGGCGGGCCGGTGGGCTCGTCCTCGAAGAACTCCGCCTGCGCGGGCGCCGGGTGGGGCACCGGCTCGCCGACTCCGCGCAGGTCGAGCACGGTGTCGGCGTAGCGCGCACCGGCGGGCCCGATGGAGTAGAGGCGGATCCGGGACAGCTCGTACATGGCGGCGGACTCTCGTGAATTCTCGGTACGGAGGGGTACGGAGGGCAGGTCGGGCGGCGGGACTCAGGCGTGGAAGGGCAGGCCGGCGTCGGCGGCGAGCTCCAGGTCGTCGCCCTCGGGCGGCGGCAGGAGGCTGGCGGAGCCGTCGCTGACGGGGACCACGCCGAGTTCCAGGAGCTCGGCCATGGCCGCGCTGCCCGCCATGTCGCGGACTTGGAGCTGGTAGCGGGGGGTGGTGCGGTACGTACCGCCGGCGTCGTCGCCGGTGCGCTGCAGGAACCCGGAGTCCGTGAGGAAGGCGGCGGCCTTGCCCACGATGCCGGTGGTGGAGCCGGCCAGGCGGCGGGCGTCCTTGGTGGCGCCGGTCGCGCTGCGGCGGGCGTAGACCCGCCAGGCGGCCTCGAGGCCGGGGGCGTCGGTGGCCGGGTCGGTGTTCTCGCCGAGCTCCTCGGCGCGCTCCTCCAGCCGGCGGCAGGTCTGCCGGACGAAGGCGTCGACCCCGTTGACGGTGATCCGGCCGATGTAGCCGTCGTCGGCGAGGTCCTCGGGGCGGGGGTAGGCGAGGGCGGCGACGGCGAGGTGGGCGAGGCCGTGCAGGAACCGGTCGGCGGAGTCGGCGGTCGTACGGCGGGCGTAGTCGCCCATCCGGACGGCGAACACGGAGTCCTCGCCGGCGGCGACGGCCATGCCGGCGCGCGGGGACACCTCCAGGACGACGAGGCCGAGGCCGGTGGCGACGGCGTCGGCGAGCCGGCCGAAGGCGGGCTCCTCCCGGTAGCGGCGCAGCAGTTCGGCGTATTCGGCGTCGCGGGCGGGGAGGAGCTTGGGCTGGAGTCCGAACGCGACGAGCCGGGCCGCGTCCGCGGCGTCGGCGGGCGTGACGACCCCTTGGGGGGTCTGCGCGGCGGGGGCGGGCGCGACGGGGGCCGGCGGCGCGTCGGCCTCGCTCCACGCGGGGTGTTCGGCGTGGTGGTCGCTCACGGGTACTGCCTCTCGTGGTGTGCGGTGGTTGCGACGGCGGGCGGATTCGCTCCCCCGCGCCGCTCCTTCCCGCTGTGCTGGATCATGCGGCTCGGCCGTGCGGCGCGGGCGGGCTCCTGCGCCGGGGCGGCGCTCATGCCGCCTCCGTACGGTCCGCGGTCATCGCGGCCGCGTCCAGGAGGGCCGTGCCGACGATCAGGTCCGCGCCGCCGAACTCGGGGTCTTCGAGCTGCGTGCCGTCGTCCACGGCGAAGAGCAGCCGCTCCTCGCCCTGGCGGTAGGCCGTGCCGACGGCCGGGCTCGCCGCGTGGACGGCCAGCAGGGCCACCAGGTACGGCAGGTCGGGGTCGCTGCGCCGGGCCTCGGCGAGCAGGCCCGACAGCCGGCGCGGGGCGTCGTGCGGCAGGTCCAGGAGCTCCATCGCGGCGGCGAGCTGCTCCTCGCTGAACCGGCTGTCGTCCGGGGTCGCGATGAGGTCCGGCTCCGGCATCTCCGCGCCGAGGTGCTCGCGCTCCACCGGCGGTGTCAGCAGTATCTCGACGAGGTCGCAGACGCGCACCGAGACCGGGGTCCGCAGTCCGACCGCCGATGCGAAGAAGGCGTCCGTGACCCGGGAGGCCTGTGCGAGCGGCAGCGGCAGCACGGGCGCCACGAGCTGCCCGTACAGGTCGATCCCGGAGCGCGGCGCGGGGGCCGCGAAGGCCTGCCGGTCCTGCTCGGCGCGGAACAGCGGTCCCGCGTCGAGCAGCCTCGACTGGAGCTGGGTGTGGCGGCGGATGCAGTCCTTGACGATGTCGACGAGCTCGGCGGCGCGCCGCTTGTTGTCGGGCTCCTCGGCCTCGTCGCGGGCCCGCCGGATGTTCGTGAGGATCGCGTTCTCGTGCCGGTAGCGGTCGGCGACGTGGTCGAGGGCCTCCTCGATCATGTCCGGCACGGACTCGAGCCAGTCCACCGCCCGGACGTTGCGCCGGGTCGCGTCCAGCGTGCGGCGCAGGGTCTCCGCGTACTGCACCGTGCGGTAGCGGGCCTGCTCGGCGGCCAGCTGGGCGTCGGCCAGCCTGCCGCGGCTGATCAGGACCTCCAGCTTCACCTCGGCGGCGATCTGAGCGCTGGTGACGTCCGTGTCGAGGGCGCCGACCAGTACGTTGACGGCCTCGTCCGTCGTACGGAGGTAGACCGCCCCGCCGTAGCCGGGGACCTCTTCGATCAGCTTGAAGTCGTAGTCCCGGCGGACGTACACCCCGTCCGGGCCGAAGGTGCCGTAGATCGCGCGGAAGCCCCGGTCGACGCTGCCGACGTTGATGAGGTTCTCCAGCACCCAGCGGGCCACCCGCTCGTGCTCGGCCGCCGGGCGGTCCGGTGCCTGCGCGGCGACGCGCGGCAGCAGCCGGGCCACTATCTGCTCGTGGTCCGCGCCGGTGTCGAAGTCCATGTTGAGCGTGACCAGGTCGATCGCGGCGAGCGCGACCTCCGCCATCGCGTAGATCCCGTACTCGCCGGCGAGATTGGCCTTGCGTACGTCGAGGTCGTGCAGCGGGGCGGTGCAGGCGAGCGCGCGCAGCCGCCGTGCCAGGCCCTCGTCGGCGGCCGGGCCCGGCGCCGGGGAGGGAAGGGGCTTCGGCGGGGCGGGGAGAGTCACGGACAAAGACTAGGCGCTGACACCGACAACATCCCAAACGGCATGGTTCGGCCGGATCGGTCCCGGCAGGCGCCGCCGGTTCCGCCGCTTCCGCCGGTCGGGCCGGACGCGCACTGTTGCGCGCCGCCACGTTCTACGCTCACGGCATGGTTTCCATGATCGCACCTTTGATCGACCTCAACGCCGATCTGGGCGAGGGCTTCGGGCGCTGGACCCTGACCGACGACGAGGCCCTGCTGTCCGTGGTCACGAGCGCCAACGTGGCCTGCGGCTTCCACGCCGGGGACCCGTCCATCATGCGCCGGGTCTGCGAGCTGGCCGCGGAGCGGGGCGTACGGATCGGCGCGCAGGTCTCGTACCGGGATCTGGCGGGCTTCGGGCGGCGCTCGATGGACGTGCCGGCGGGAGAGCTCGCCGACGAGGTGGCGTACCAGATCGGGGCGCTGGAGGTCTTCGCCCGGGCGGCAGGCTCCAAGGTGTCGTACGTGAAACCGCACGGTGCGCTCTACAACCGGACGGTCCACGACGCCGACCAGGCGGGCGCGGTGATCGCCGGCGTCCGGCTGGCGGCCGGGGCCGCGGGCCTGCCCGTCCTGGGCCTGCCGGGCTCGCTGCTGCTCGCCGCCGCCCGGGCGGCGGGGCTCACGGCCGTGCCGGAGGCCTTCGCCGACCGGGCGTACACACCGGCCGGGACGCTGGTGCCGCGCGGCGAGCCGGGGGCGGTGCTGCACGACCCGGAGGCCGTGGTCGCCCGGGCGGTCGCGATGGCGGCCGAGGGGGCGGTGACGGCCGCCGACGGCTCCTCGGTGGCGCTGCGGGCGCGCTCACTGTGCCTGCACGGGGACACCCCGGGGGCGGCCGGGCTCGCGCAGCGCGTCCGCGGGGCGCTGGGCGCCGCCGGGGTCCGGGTGGAGGCCTTCGCGTGAGGCCGCTGGTCGTGGGCGGCGAGGCGCTGCTGATCGAGCTGGACTCGGCGGCGGAGGTCGCGGCGCTCCACGCGGAGCTGCTCCGGCGGCGGGACGCGGGCGAGCTGGGCGCCGTACGGGACCTCGTGCCGGCCGCGCGGACCGTGCTGCTGGACGGTGTGCGCGAGCCGGGCGCGCTGGCGGAGCGGATCGCGCGCTGGGAGGTGCCGCCGCTCGCGGAGACCGAGGGGCCGCTGGTCACCGTCCCGGTGCGGTACGACGGGCCGGACCTGGCGGAGGTGGCCCGGCTGTGGGGGGTCGCCGAGCGGGAGGTGGCCGAGGTCGTGGGGGACACCGTGTTCCGGGTGGCCTTCTGCGGGTTCGCACCGGGATTCGGCTACCTGACCGGGCTGCCGGAGCGCTTCCACCTGCCCCGGCGGGCCACGCCCCGTACGGCCGTCCCGGCGGGCTCGCTGGCGCTGGCCGGCGAGTACGCGGGGGTGTACCCGCGCTCCTCCCCCGGCGGCTGGCAGCTGGTGGGGACGGCGGAGGCGGTGCTGTGGGATCCGGAGCGGGAGCCGGCGGCGCTGTTCGCGCCCGGGGTACGGGTGCGGTTCGAGGAGGTGGCGGGGTGAGCGGCGCGGCGCTGCGGGTGCTCAGGGCGGGGGCGCTGACGACCGTCCAGGACCTGGGGCGACCCGGATACGCGCACCTGGGGGTGGCGAGATCGGGCGCGCTGGACGCGGGGGCGCACGCGCTGGCCAACCGCCTGCTGGGCAACCCGGCGGACGCGGCCGCCCTGGAGACCACGCTGGACGGGGTCGCCCTGCTCGCGCTGGCCCCGGTGACCGTGGCGGTCACGGGAGCGCCGTGCTCCGTACGGGTGTCGGGCCGCGCGGTGGCCTGGGGGGCGCCGGTACGGCTTCGGGCCGGGGCGGAGCTGGAGGTCGGCCGGGCGGAGTCGGGGGTGCGCGGCTACGTCGCGGTGCGGGGTGGTTTCCGCGTGCAGCCGGTCCTGGGCAGCCGCTCGACGGACCTGCTGTCGGGGCTGGGACCGCCCGTCCTGACGGCCGGGACGGTGCTGCCGGTGGGCCCGGCCGGTCCGGATCCGGTCCGCTGGACCGACGTGCCGGCCCTGCCGGGGGCGCCGGGCGAGCTGGTGCTGCCGCTGCGGACGGGGCCGCGTGCGGACTGGTTCGAGCCGGCTTCGATCGCGGCCCTGTGGCGTGCGGAGTTCCGGGTCTCGCCGGCGTCGAACCGCATCGGCCTGCGCACCGAGGCCGGGACCCGGCTGGTCCGCGCCCGCGGCGGTGAACTCCCGAGCGAGGGCATGGTCCTGGGCGCGGTGCAGGTCCCGCCGGACGGCCTCCCGGTGGTCTTCCTGGCGGACCACCCGGTGACGGGCGGCTACCCGGTGGTGGGCGTGGTCCCCGCGGGTCCGGCCCTCGACGCGGCGGCCCAGGCCCGGCCGGGGGTGCCGGTGAGGTTCGTGAGGGCCCGATGACACGTTCGCGGGGGCTCCGGCCGCGTACCGGGTGAGGGGGGGCCGGCCGGGTCCCCGGACGCGGGAGGCGGAGCGCGCGCGCGAGCGGAACCGGCGCGGGGGGCACCGGGCGCACGGCCCGGGCGCGGGAGCCCTGACGCGGCCGGACGGACTCCGGCCCGGCCCCCTCTCGTCAGGGGGCCGGGCCGGGTGTGTGCACGAAGGGCGGCTACACGGCCGATTCCGGGGCGATCCGGCTGCGTACCGCGGACTGGACGTCCTCTTCCTCGGCGGGGTCGGCCGCCAGGCGGCGCAGGCGCGGGGCGACCCGGGCGTCCGCGGTCTCCGCGTGGTGGGCGGCCACCTCGCGGGTGGTCTCCTCGCAGTCCCAGAGGCATTCCACGGCGAAGCCGGCCGCGAAGGAGGGGTCCGTGCTGGCCAGGGCGCGGGCCGCGCGCCCGCGCAGGTGGGAGGAGGCCGTCTCGCGGTAGATGTGGCGCAGCACCGGTGCCGCGCAGCCGATGGACAGCCGGCCGGCCCCGTCGACCAGGGTGAACAGCCGCTGGGCGTCCGGTCCCGAGCCGCGGACCGTCGAGCGCAGGGCGCCCAGTACGAGTGCGGTGTCCTCGGCTCCGCCCCGGGCGGCCAGGAGGGCGGCGGCGGCCGCGCCCAGGGCGTCGGGGCGGTGGACCCACTGGCGGGCCCGGTCCACGGCCGCGGGGCCGCACATGCGCTCGTAGGCGGCCACGGCGGGCTCGTCCCCGGCGGCTTCGATGAGGTCCAGTACGGCCGGGTTCTCCGGCTCGGCGAGGACCAGGTGGTGCAGGGCGGTGGCCCGGGCGGCCTCGCCGCCCGCCCCGGCGGCGGCCGCGAGGATCGCGGAGCGGTCCTCGGGCGCCGCGACGGCGGCGAGGCAGCGGGCGGCGGGTACGTGCAGCGGGGTGCCGCGGCGCAAGCCGTCGGCGGCCCAGTCGAAGACGGCCTGGACCCCCCAGCCGGGGCGGGGCCCGTTCGGGGTGAGCTGGCGCTGCCAGCGGTCGAAGGAGCCCTGTTGGCGGGCCGCGCGCAGGCGGTCGCCGTACTCGGGTGACTCTTCCCACAGACACCAGGGCCGGGGCTCGTAGGCGTCGCGGACGGCGGCGGCCAGCCGCGCCCCGCCCTCGGCGTCGTCCGGGAACCTGGCGAGCACGGGCGCGGCGAGGCCGCGCAGCCCCTCGTCGTCGTCGCGCAGGGCGAGCTCGTCGAGGGCCCAGGCCCAGTTGGACCCCGAGGCGGCGTAGCGGCGCAGCAGCATGAGCGCGTCGTCGCGGCCGTACGAGGCCAGGTGGCCCAGGACGGACAGGGCGAGGCCGGTCCGGTGGTCCGTGTCGTCGACGAGGTCGTCGGCGCTGAAGAGGTGGCTCTCGATCGTGCCGAGGGGGCCGTCGAGATCCAAGTACAGGCGCGCGTAGTACAGCGAGCGGTTCTCGACCTGCCAGTCCTGGCGCGGGTCGCTGACCACGCACTGGTTGAGGGCCGTGAGGGCCTCCGCCCGGGGCGCCGCGAGGGCGTGCAGCGTGCCGTCGCCGCGACCCCGCTGGAGGAGCCCGAGCAGGGTGCCGCTTGGCGCTATGACTGGTTCGAACATGGGAATGGCCTCAAATCAAGCTGGGGACGCAACCGGGAATCGGGATTCACAGGGCCGCGTAACAGCATGTGAGGACGTCCGCCGTCATGTTCCGCTCGATGTAGACCATTGCCTTCTCACTCTCGTCGGTGCTCCGCGACCACGTCGGCCGGGTTTGTGCAGGGGGTGGGTCCGGACACCCGACGTGTCCTGCCCGCTCCTGCCCGTCCGCCGTGTCCGCGAATCGAATCCGTCGCCATGATGACCCAGCCGGTTTGTGCACCGCGACCACATTTACGGCCGCCGTGACCATTCCGTGAGGTGGCGGACCGATCGGACCCTGCCAGGTCACGGGCAAAAACGGACTACTCGGCTCCGAAGAGTTCCAGCAGGTCGGCCTTGGCGAACATGCGGGCGGTGTCCACGGCGGAGGGTGTTCCGGCGGTCGGATCCGCGCCGCCGGCCAGCAGCGCGCGGATGACGGTCTCCTCGCCCTTGAAGACGGCGCCGGCGAGCGGCGTCTGGCCGCGGTCGTTGGCACGGTCGGCCTCCGCGCCGCGGGCGAGCAGGGCCGTGACGGTGGCCGCGTGGCCGTGGTAGGCGGCGAGCATGACGAGGGTGTCGCCGCGGTCGTTCGTCAGGTTGGCCGGCACTCCGGCGTCCAGGTACGCGGTGAGCGTCTCGGTCTCGCCCTGCCGGGCGAGGTCGAAGATCTTGGTGGCCAGCTCGATGACGTCCTCGTCGGGAGCGCCCTGGGAGCCGCCCTGGGTGGGCCCGTGCTCGCTCATCTGTCGTACCGCCTTCCACTCGCTGTTGACGTGAGATTCCCCGGGCCGGGCGGGCAGGGGGGCGTACGGGAACTGCGACCGTACGGGTGAATCGCCAGGGTAGCGCCCGGACCTGCACATACGGGGGCCGGACCGAGGCAAGGATCACGGTCGGCCCCGGTTCGCGGCGGACGCGCCAGCCGGACTGCGCCGGGCAAGTGAAAAAAGCCTGGATTCACCCGTATGCACCTTTTATCGCATTGATACTTCCTGTGAGCCTGGAACAACTGTTGGTGACCGTCCCCACCCACCAGGAGAACTTCTCATGATCCTGTCCATCTCGGGCGTCGTCCTGCTCGGCATCATCGCCTTCCTCTTCTTCAAGAAGGACGGGATGAAGCTGTCGCACGCGTTCGTCTGCGCGCTGTTCGGCTTCTTCCTCGCCGGCTCCGCCATCGCCCCCAGCATCACGGCGAGCACCGCGAGCCTCGCGAGCCTCCTCGGCGGGATCAAGCTCTAGCGCCGCCCCCACGACACCGTCCGCACTACACGACTCCAGGAGACGACCGTGGCCCGGCGCCCGCTCCCCCGCATCCTCGGCAACGGCACCACGTCGCTGGCACGGGGCCGCGACCTTGCTCGCACGGCCGCCGACAGCGCCACGGACGTCCTCCATCCGCTCCTCGTCATCGGGCGCGGCCTGCGCATCCTGGCCGCGGCCGGGCGGCGCAAATGGGCCGACACCCCCAAGGACAAGCGTGGTCCCGCGCTTTTCCTGGGCGCCGCCTGCGTCCTCGTGGTCGCGCTCGCCCCGTACGGCCCGCTGCTCGCCCTGATCACCCTGATGGCGGCGGCGGCCTGGCGGGGACGCGACCGGACCCCGGTGAAGACCGGGCCCAGCGAGGCCGAGACCGAGCGGCTCGGCGCCCTCTACGAGGCGCTCGTGCCGTACTTCTCCATCGCCGAGGACCCCAACCCGCTCTTCGCCCACGGCGGGGAGTGGGACAAGGCCTTCAGCGGCTACGCCTTCGACGAGGCGGGCCGCGTCACCCGGCTCCGGATCCGCTACCCCGCCTACTTCACCGACGGCGAGCCCGCCTCGCGGGCCCGCATCGAGACCCTGCTCCACGCCAAGTCCGGGCGCGGCAGGGAGTACCTCTTCGACTGGGACGAGGAGGGCAACCAGCTCGACCTGACGGTGCTCTCGCCGCTGCCGACCGGCATCGCCGCCCAGCCGTTCGTCACCTCTCCCGGGGAGACCGTGCTCGGCTTCACCGACGCCGGCACCGTGCAGCGCACCCTGCCGGTCCTGGAGGACGACGAGGCCCGCGACGTGCCGCCGGTCATCTGGCGCACCGGCCCCCGCTCCACCGAGCCGCACCTGCTTGCGGTCGGCCGGCCCGGCAGCGGCACCTCCTCCCTGCTGCGCTCGATCGCCCTGCAGGCGCTGCACCACGGGGGCGAGGTACTGATCGTGGAGGGCGGCGGCAGCGGGGAGTTCGCCTGCCTGACGGGGCGTACGGGCGTGCTGGCCGTCGAGTGCGGTCCGGCCGGGGCCCTGGCCACGCTGGAATGGGCCGCCCGCGAGACCGAGCGGCGGCTGATCGCCACGCACCGCGCCCGCGAAGCGGGCAGGCCGGCGCCCGAGGACACCCGGCGGCCGCTGTGGATCCTGCTGGACCGGCCCAGCGTGCTCGCGCACCTCGCGACGGCCGAGGGGGGTCCCGACCCCCTCTCCCAGCTCCAGGTACCGCTGCGGCACGGGCGGGCCGCGCACGTCACGGTCGTGGTGGCCGAGCAGTTCGACCACCTGGAGCTGCTGAACGACGCCGTCTGGCAGCACACCCGGGCCCGGATCGTGCTCGGCCCGGCCGCGACCCAGCAGATCACCGACGTACTGGGGCTGCCCCCGCACACCACGCCGACGGCGCACGTGCCGCCGGGGCGCGGCTACGCGCGGCTCGGCACGGGTCCCGTGCACCGGCTGCAGGTGCCCGCCACGCCGGACCCGTACGACGACGCCACGCACCCGGGACACCGCCAGGCGGTGCTGGAGCTGCTGCCGGGGCGGCAGCTGCCGGGCCCGGGCGGCCCGGGGCGGGTGGCGCCGGCCAAGGCGCTGCACATCGTCCAGCCGCCGGCCCGGGCACAGGGCCCGGCGATCGACGCCGAGGAGCTAGCGGAGTTCGAGCAGTTCGACGACGCCGAGGAGACGCCGGCCGAGACACCGCCGGCCCGCGGCCCCTGGCCGGTGGGTCCCTGAGCCGCTGGACGCCTGGGCCGGTGGGCCCCTGAGGCCCTGGTCCCAGGTCCCCGGGGCTACGCCACGAACGTGCGCGGGGGTTCCGCGGCGCTGCCGGCCGCGCCCGTGCCGACCAGGCGGGCGGCGGCCGCAAGGCGGATCGCGGCCTCCTCCGCCACCGGACCGCCCACGGTGAACGGCAGCCGCACGTAGCCCTCGAAGGCGCCGTCGACGCCGAACCGCGGCCCCGAGGGGACCCGTACGCCGACCCGCTCCCCCACTTCGGCCAGCCGGGAGCCGGACAGCCCGCCCGCGCGGGCCCACAGGGTCAGCCCGCCCCGCGGCACCTCGAACTCCCAGTCCGGCAGCTCCCGGCGGATCGCGGCGACCAGCGCGTCCCGGTTCTCCCGGGCCTGGTCGCGGCGGATCTGCACGGCCTCCTCCCAGCCGCCGGTCCGCATCAGCCAGTTCACCGCGAGCTGCTCCAGCACCGGCGTGCCCAGGTCGGCGTACGCGCGGGCCGCGACGAGGCTGCGGATGACGTCGGGCGCCGCGCGGACCCAGCCGATCCGCATGCCGGCCCAGAAGGCCTTGCTGGCGGAGCCGACGGTGATCACGGAGGATCCGGCCGGGTCGAAGGAGCAGACCGGCCGCGGCATCTCCACCTCCGGGTCCAGCCGGAGCTCGGCCATGGTCTCGTCGACGACGAGCACGGTGCCGGCCGAGCGGGCCGCCTCCACCATGGCGCGGCGCTGGTCGTCCGAGGCGAGCGCCCCGGTCGGGTTGTGGAAGTCGGCGACGACGTACGCGAGGCGCGGCGCGGCGTCGCGCAGCACCTGCCGCCACACGGTCATGTCCCAGCCGGCCAGTCCGTCGGCCATCGCGACGGGCACGAGCCGCACTCCGGCGGCGCGCATGAGCTGGAGGATGTTGGCGTAGGAGGGGGATTCGACGGCGATCCGCTCCCCGCGCCCGGCGAAGAGGCTGCAGATGGCGTCGATGGCGCCCATCGCCCCGGTGGTGACCATGATCTGCTCGGGCATGGTGGGGATGCCGCGCTCGGTGTAGCGGTCGGCGAGCATCCGCCGCAGCGCGGGGAGCCCGGCGGGGTAGTCCCCGTGGGTGTGCGCGTACGGCGGGAGCTCCTCCAGCGCGCCCTGTACGGCCTTGGTGAGCCAGGGCTCGGGGGCCGGGAGCGCGGCGCAGCCGAGGTCGATCATCGAGCCGAGGGACTCCGGCGGCAGCGGCTCCAGGCCCCGGGCGGGCAGCGGGTTCCCGGCCGGCACGGAGGTCCAGCTGCCGGCGCCGCGGCGGGACTCCAGGAAGCCCTCCCCGCGCAGCGCCTCGTACGCGGCGGCGACGGTGGTGCGGGAGAGGGACAGGGAGACGGCCAGCTCCCGCTCGGCGGGCAGGCGCGCGGCGACGGGGACGCGGCCTTCGAGGACGAGCAGCCGGATGCCGTCGGCCAGGGTGCGGTACGCGGGCGGTTTGCGCGTCCCGGGGACGCCGGGGCGCTCCTGCTGGGAGGTGATGAGACGGGCGAGCTGTGCGGCACCCACCGCCGAAGTCCACTCTGCCATGCTGTCCGGTCCACCTTCGTCGAATTGGCCCCGTCCGAACCGCTGTGGGGCCGGTATTGGCTTGCCTGCGCCCCCACAGCCTGTCATGCCGGGGTCCACCCGGACCAGGGGGTGCCACGGCGTTCACCGTGTGGCCACCGCGTCGCCGCCCGGCCGCTCACTCCCCACGGGGCACACCGTGCATACTGCGGCGGGTGACGCACGTACGCCTTCGCCATCCGTATCTGGACCACCCGGCTCCGATCCCCTTCGCGCACCGGGGAGGTGCCGCGGACGGGCTGGAGAACACCGCCGCGGCCTTCCGGCGGGCGGCCGACGCGGGGTACCGGTACTTCGAGACCGATGTGCACGCCACCGCCGACGGGAAGCTCGTCGCCTTCCACGACTCCACCCTCGACCGGGTCACCGACGGGCAGGGCCGGATCGCGGAGCTGACGTGGAGCAGGGTCCGCGAGGCGCGGGTGGCCGGCACCGAGCCGCTGCCGCTGTTCGAGGAGCTCCTGGAGGAGTTCCCCGAGGCCCGCTGGAACATCGACGTCAAGGCCGAGTCGGCCCTGCACCCGCTGGTCAACCTGATCGCGCGGGCGGGCGTCTGGGACCGGGTGTGCGTGGGCTCGTTCTCGGAGAGCCGGGTGGCCCGGGCCCAGAAGATCGCCGGTCCGCGGCTGGCGACTTCCTACGGGGTCCGCGGCGTGCTCGGCCTGCGGCTGCGTTCGTACGCGATCCCGGCCGCGCTGCGGGTCGGGGCGGTGGCGGCGCAGGTCCCGGAGACCCAGGCGGGCATCCGCGTGGTCGACCGCCGGTTCGTGAAGACGGCCCACGAACGGGGCCTGCAGGTCCACGTGTGGACCGTGAACGAACCGCAACGTATGGAGGCTCTCCTCGACCTGGGTGTGGATGGCATCATGACCGACCGGATCGACATCTTGCGCACGGTGCTGGACCAGCGCGGAGCCTGGGCCTGACCTGCCGGGACCGCCGCGTCCGCCCTTCACCTGCCGGACGGGAACGAGGGGGCACCGGTGAGTGCGGAGACCACTGAACAGGGCGCGGGGACCGCGCCGGAGGAGCCGGCGCCGAGCGCGGCCGAACGAAAGCGCCAGCAGCACGGCTGGTACTTCTACGACTTCGCGTGCTCGGTCTACTCCTCGACCGTGCTGACGGTGTTCATCGGCCCGTACCTGACGACGATGGCCGAGGCCGCCCAGGACGCGCAGGGCTATGTCCACCCGCTGGGCATTCCGGTGCGGTCCGGCTCGTTCTTCGCGTACGCCGTCTCGGTGTCGGTGATCGTCGCGGTGCTGGTGATGCCGCTGGTGGGCGCGGCCGCGGACCGTACGGGCCGCAAGAAGCCGCTGCTCGCCGCGGCGGCGTACACCGGCGCGGCGGCGACCACCGCGATGTTCCTGCTGGGCGGCGACCGCTACCTGCTCGGCGGGGTCCTGCTGATCGTGGCGAACGCCGCGATGTCGGTGTCGATGGTGCTCTACAACTCCTACCTGCCGCAGATCGCGGAGCCGCACGAGCGGGACACCGTCTCCTCGCGCGGCTGGGCGTTCGGCTACACGGCGGGTGCGTTCGTCCTGATCCTGAACCTGGTCCTGTTCCAGTCGCACGAGTCGTTCGGGATCTCCAAGGACGCGGCGGTGCGGATCTGCCTGGCCTCGGCGGGCCTGTGGTGGGGGGCGTTCGCGATCATCCCGCTGCGCCGGCTGCGGGACCGGGCGGTGATCCGCCCGGGTGCCGACCATGCGGCGGCCGCCGGGTCGGGGTGGAAGCAGCTCGTCGCCACGTTGAAGGACATGCGGCGCCACCCGCTGACGCTGTCGTTCCTGCTGGCCTACCTGGTCTACAACGACGGGATCCAGACCGTGATCTCGCAGGCCTCCGTCTACGGCAAGCAGGAGCTGGGGCTGGAGGACTCGACGCTGATCACGGCGGTGCTGCTCGTGCAGATCCTCGCCGTGGCGGGCGCGATGGCCATGGGCCGGCTCGCCGTGTCGTACGGCGCGAAGAGGACGATCCTCGGGTCGCTGGTGGCCTGGACCGTGACCCTGGCCGCCGGCTACTTCCTGCCGGCGGGCGCGCCGGTGTGGTTCTTCGCCCTCGCGTCGATGATCGGACTGGTTCTGGGCGGCAGCCAGGCGCTGTCGCGCTCGCTGTTCTCGCACCTGGTGCCGGCCGGCAAGGAGGCGGAGTACTTCTCCGCGTACGAGATGAGCGACCGCGGGGTGAGCTGGGTCGGGCCGCTGGTGTTCGGGATCACGTACCAGGTCACGGGCAGCTACCGGGACGCGATCATCTCGTTGGTGGTCTTCTTCGCACTGGGTTTCGTGCTGCTGGCGCGAGTGCCGGTGCGGCGCGCGGTGGAGGCGGCGGGGAATCCTGTTCCCGAGCGGATCTGAGCGGATCCGGCGGACGGGTCGGCGGGAGGTTCGGAGGCGGGCACGACCCGGATCTTCATACGAATTCCGAACGGATTTCGACGTTGAAGCGAAGGGCCGGTAGTGTACGCCTTTGGCCTGCCAGCCGGACCGTTACTGCGCGCTAAAGAACTGAAGACGTTGGGTGACATCTGCTGCCAGATGTGACAAAACGGGCACTGGTGGGTACAACAAGGGGCGGCACGACGGGCGACGCATCACCCGGAGCGGGAATCTATACCGCCGACCGGACGTTGACCGGATGACGACGACAGCGACACCTGTCCTGTGGGCGACAAGCCCGGGAGGCACGATTCATGAGTGAGCGAGCTCTCCGCGGTACGCGGCTCGTGGTTACCAGCTACGAGACGGACCGCGGCATCGATCTGGCCCCGCGCCAGGCGGTGGAGTACGCATGCCAGAACGGACATCGATTTGAGATGCCGTTCTCGGTTGAGGCAGAGATTCCGCCGGAGTGGGAGTGCAAGGCGTGCGGCGCCATGGCACTCCTGGTTGACGGGGACGGGCCCGAAGAGAAGAAGGGCAAGCCTGCGCGAACGCACTGGGACATGCTCATGGAGCGGCGCACCCGCGAGGAACTGGAGGAAGTGCTGGCCGAGAGGCTGGCGGTCCTGCGTTCCGGCGCCATGAACATTGCCGTGCATCCGCGGGACAGCCGCAAGTCCGCCTGACAGCCGGACGTCCAGTAGAACGAACCCGAGGGCCCCCGCCACGAACTGTGGCGGGGGCCCTCGGCTTGTTCCGTGCGCGGGCTTGTTCCGGTACGCGGGCTTGTTCCGTACGTGGCTCAGGGGGCCAGCGGCGGCCGGTACCCGGCGTCGGGGCCCGGCTGCGGCGGCTGCTGCGGCCCGTCCTCGCGGATGACCTCGCCCTGGACGACCTTGCCGTCGGGGTGGTGGATGCGGGCCTGCTGGAAGGCATCGCCGAAGCTGCCCGCCGGGGCGGCGGCCATCTGGCGCTCCAGGGAGCCGGCCACGCGGCGGCCCGTCCACGCCCGGACGGGCGGCAGCAGGAGGAGCAGGCCGGCCACATCGGACAGCAGGCCCGGCAGCATCAGGAGCAGGCCGGCCAGCATCGTGAGGCCGTTGCCGCTGCCCCGCTGCTGCTTCGCCCCGGGCGCGGGCTGCTGCCCCTGCTGGGCCTGCTGGAAGGTGTCCGCGAGGTTCTTGAAGGCGCGCCGCCCGGCCCGCTTGATGACCACGGCACCGAGCACGATCCCGCCCAGGAGCAGCGCGGCGACGGTCAGACCGCCGGCCGCGCCTGCGACCAGGCTCAGCAGCCAGATCTCCAGGATCAGCCAGGCGGCGACCGCCAGCGGAAGGAAGGTGCGGCCGCGCGAGCGCCGCCGCGGGGCCGTCGAAAGGGGAACGCCGGTCGTCATACCATCCAGTGTGCCTGGGGTGGCGTAAAAGCGGCCTCAGCCGGAGGTACCGGACATCCCCTAGGGGGTTTACGGGGTCCTGGTCGGGCCGGCGTCCGTGCCCTTGGGCTTGTCCTGGCCGGTCAGCTTCGCCGCGTGGGCCTTGAGCCCCCACTGGGTGACCCGCCACAGGGCCTCCACCACGATGTCCTTGCTCATCTTGCTGTCGCCGAACTCACGCTCGACGAAGGTGATGGGCACCTCGACGACGCGGAATCCCTGGCGTACGGCCCGGCGGGCCAGGTCGACCTGGAAGCAGTAGCCCGCGGAGGCCACCTGGTCCAGGCCCAGCCCCTCCAGGGTCTCGCGCCGGAAGGCCCGGTAGCCGCCCGTCACGTCGCGGATCGGGACGTCCAGCATCAGACGGGAGTACACCGAGCCGCCGCGGGAGAGGAACTCGCGGCTCTTGGGCCAGTTGACCACCCGGCCGCCGGGCACCCAGCGCGAGCCCAGGACCAGGTCCGCCCCGGCCAGCGCGGTGAGCAGCCGGGGCAGCTCCTCCGGCTGGTGGGAGCCGTCGGCGTCCATCTCGACGAGGACGCCGTAGTCGCGCTCCAGGCCCCAGGCGAAGCCCGCCAGGTAGGCGGCGCCGAGCCCCTCCTTGCCCTTGCGGTGCAGCACGTGCACGTGGTCGTCGGCGGCCGCCAGCTCGTCGGCGAGCTTGCCGGTGCCGTCGGGGCTGTTGTCGTCCGCGACCAGGATGTGGGCCTCGGGCACCGCGGCGCGCACACGCCCGACGATCGGTCCGATGTTCTCGGCCTCGTTGAAGGTCGGAATGATCACCAAGGCCGTGCCGAGCGGTCCGTGCCCTCGCTGTCCGCCGTCGCTCACTGGGTCCGCCTTCGTGTTCTTGTACGTCCTGTCTCAGAGGATGACTTTAGAACAGTGGCCGGGGCCCGCGGTCCTTCGGGCCGGTCGGACTCCCGCTGGCTGCGGGTCGCCGTGACCGTTGTCTACTGGACCGCGGGCCCCGGCCGGGCCACCTTCCCCCGGGCTCCTGCGGAGCAGGGGGGACCCCCGTCCCGGCGAAACCTTCCCTCGCCCCCGAGGCGCGGGCGCGCTGAGCAGACGGCGCCGCCCGGTACGGACGTCCGGTGGTGGACCCGGCCGAACCTATCCGGGTCCGAGCGCCCGTACCGAACCGAGGCCGACCGGATCACCCCTGTGGCCGTACGAATACCTCCCGCCCGCCGACGACCGTGGCGAGGCACACCGGCAGATCGCGGCCGGGGGTCAGGTCGGGCAGTCCGGGGGTCCCGGAGCGGGGGTCCGTGGACCAGCGGGCGACCCGGTCGTCGGGGGCCTGGACCACCAGTTCGGCTGTCTCCCACAGCGCGTAGTCGGCCGGGGCTCCGGGCACCAGCACGCCCGCGCCGTCCCGGCCGAGGGCCCGCCAGCCGCCCCGGGTGTGGGCCGTGAAGGCGGCCCGTACGGAGATCCGGTGCTCGGGGGTGCGGTGGAAGGCGGCCGCCCGCACGGTGCCCCAGGGGTCGAAGGGGGTCACGGGGGCGTCGGAGCCGAAGGCGAGCGGTACACCGGCCTTGAGCAGGGCGGCGAAGGGGTTGAGCGTACGGGCGCGCTCCGCGCCCAGCCGGTCGGCGTACATGCCCTCCTCGCCGCCCCAGGCCGCGTCGAAGGCGGGCTGTACGGAGGCGGTGAGGCCGAGGTCCGCGAAGGCGGCGATGGTGGCGGGGGTCATCATCTCGGCGTGCTCGACGCGGTGCCGGGCGGCGCGGACGCGGGCGAGGCCGACCTTCTCGGCGGCGGCCCGCACGCCCTCCACGACGGCGGTGAGGGCGGCGTCGCCGATGGCGTGGAAGCCGGCCTGCAGGCCCGCCTCGGTGCAGGCGGCGACGTGCTCGGCCACCTCGGCGGCGTCGAGGTAGCCGGTTCCGGTGTGCCCCGCGTCGGCGTACGGGGCGTGCAGGCAGGCGGTGTGGGAGCCGAGGGCGCCGTCCACGAAGAGGTCGCCGGCGGCGCCGATGGCGCCGAGCGCCTTGGCCTGTTCGAGGTCCCGGTCGGCCCAGTAGCCGAAGACCCGGGGGCCGGGGCGCTCGTGGGCGAGGTTCAGGAGGTCCGCGAAGTCCTCGGCGGAGGAGATGTCGGGGCCGCCGCACTCGTGGACGGAGCCGATGCCGAGGGAGGCGGCCCGGTCGAGGGCGGCCCGCTGGGCCTCGGCGCGCTGGGCGGGGGTGACGGCGGCGAGCGCGGCGCGGCGGACGGCGTGGTGGTCCTCGCGGGTCAGCGGCTCGTCGCCGCGGACGGAGACGGCCGGTACGAGGTCGAGCAGGGCGGTGGTGACCACGGCGGAGTGGACGTCGATGCGGCTGAGGTAGAGCGGTCGGCCGCCGGCGGCCTCGTCGAGCTCCTCGCGGCGGGGCGCGCGGCGCTCGGGCCAGCGGGAGGCGTCCCAGCCGTGGCCGAGGAGCACCCGGTCGGCGGGACGGCGCCCGGCGTACGCGCGGACGAGGCGCAGGGCGTCGGCGAGGGAGGCGGCGCCGGTGAGGTCCAGGCCGGTGAGGGCGAGGCCGGCGGAGGTGGTGTGGACGTGCGCGTCGGTGAAGGCGGGGGTGACGAGCGCCCCGCCGAGGTCGACGACCTCGTCGACGCCCTGTGCGAAGGCGTCGGCGGCGCCTTCGGAGCCCACCCAGGCGATGTGTCCGCGCTCGACGACCATCGCGGTGGCGAAGGGGTCGGCGGGGCTGTGTACCTCGCCCCCGCGCAGGAGTACGGTCCGTTCGGATGCGGGGGCTCCGGCGGCGTCGGCGGAACTGGCGGTGCGGTCGGTCATGCAGTCAGTTTCGCGGGTCCGCGGACCCGCCTCGACCGCGCCCCCGGATACCCGGCGCGAAAGGCGTCACACCCGGGGCGGGCGGGCCTCGTACGGGGTGGAGAGGACGACCGTGGTGCGGGTCGAGACGTGGGCCAGGGCGCGCAGGCGGCTCAGCAGGTCCTCCAGCTCCAGCGGGGTCGCGACCCGGACCTTCAGGATGTAGTTCTCGTCGCCGGCGACGCTGTGGCAGGCCTCGATCTCCGGTACTCCGGCCAGCCGGTCGGCGATGTCGTCCGGCGCGCTCGGGTCGAAGGGCTTCACCGAGATGAAGGCCGTCAGCGGCAGGCCGACGGCTTCGGGGTCGACGACGGCCGCGTACCCGCGGATCACTCCGCGCTGCTCCAGACGGCGTACTCGCTGGTGGACGGCCGATGTGGACAGTCCCGTGGCCTTGCCCAGATCCGTGTAGCTCATCCGCCCGTCCCGTACGAGCAGATCCACGATCTGGCGGTCCAGCTCCTCCATTGCGCTCATAGCCGCTCAACCTAAGGCCCAAGGGCACTCCAGGCACAGTGCTGTCCGCCCACAAGTGGCACCTGCGGCGGGCATGTGACCAAGGCCACAGGGGTATGCAGGCGTACGGCGGGATGTTGTGGTTACTCGTGCCGCGCGGCGGGAAGTGCTTGCTGTGGCCGAGGCCGTGGAAACTGCCCGCCCGGCCCACCCAAGGGGGAGTACATCCATGCTGAACACCAAGCGCGCCGGTCGCACCGAACCGGAGCCCCTCGATTTCGTCGACGCCGAGGACGGTGAGTACCTCGAAGACGCCGACGGGTTCGACGGCTTCGAGATCCACCACGCGATCTGCCCCGACTGCGGCCAGTCGATCGCCCTCGTCGCGGACGAGGAGTACCTGCCGGAGCACGCGCTCTGCCTGACCCCGTGGAACCCGTTCGGGCTCACGGTGTGCGCGGGTACGGGCCGCCCGGCCTCGGACGCGCTGCCGACGGTGGGCACGGGCCAGGGCGAGCCCCAGGAGCTGGAGGTCGTGCTGCTGGACCTGCCGCAGGGCCTGGACTGGCGGACGCAGCCCTTCTCGCACGTCGGCGGCCCCGGTTCGCGTCCCGTGCGGATGCCGGCGCCGACGCTGCTGCCGCAGATGCGGCAGCACGCGCAGGCCGCCTGACGGCCTTCCCGGCCGCGCCCGCCGGATCTACCAGTACGTTCCCCGCACCATCGCCCGGAGGCTGGCGTGGTGCAGGATCAGGCCGTCCGGATCCGCGGGGATCTCGACCTCGCCGAAGTGCGCCTGCCGGTAGGCGATGCGCAGCATCACGATCCCGTGCCGCAGGGCCGCGTACAGGGTGTGGAACTCCATGTCGCGCGGGGTGTGCCCGGTGAGTTCGGCGTACCGGCGCTCCAGGTCGTCGCGGCGCAGGAAGTCCGGCAGGCCGCTCTGGCCGAAGCCGACGGTCAGGTCCTGGAAGAAGCGGTGGAGGTACACGGTCCAGCCGAGGTCGACCTCGCGCGGGGCGTACGCGGCCATCTCCCAGTCCAGGACGGCCACGGGTTCGAATCCGCCGGCCTCGTAGACGACGTTGCCGATGCGTGCGTCGCCCCAGTTGAGGACGGCCGGGCCCTCGTCGTCGGGCCACAGCTCCTCCAGGCGTTCGAAGGCCCGCTCCAGCAGCGGGGACGGCGCGAGTCCGTCGACCACCCAGGCGTAGTAGGCGCGTTGGGCGTCCACGTGGCGGCGCAGCGGGCTTCCGGTTCCCTCGGGGAGGAGGAACTCGGCCTCCTTGGCGGGGAACTGGTCGTGCAGCCGGGCCAGCAGCGAGATGCTCGCCTCCTGGAGCGCGGCGCGTTCGGAGTCGCTCGCGGAGTGCAGCCAGTTGCCCTCGTACGTGTAGGGCATGACGTCGGGCGGGACCCGGCCCTCGGCGCGGGCCATGACGAAGAAGGGCGCGCCGAGCGGCCCGGGGTCCGTCTCCAGCCACAGCACGCGCGGGACGGGCAGGTCGGTGTGGGCGCCGACCAGGCTCATCACGCGGTGCTGGCGGGGCATGTCGTAGGTGGGGAACACCGTGTAGGCGGCCGGGTCGGCGGCGAGGCGCAGGGCGCAGGCGCGGACCGGGGTGTCGGGGTGCTCTATGTCGAAGAGCAGGGTCTCGCTGGACATGCCGTTGGACGCGGGGACGCGGATCCCCGTGACCTCGGCGCCGGGGAGCTCGGCGTGGAGCCAGGCGGCGAGGCGGCGGCCGAGTTCCTCGGGTTCGCGGGTGGAGGTGCGCGGGCGTGGTGCCGGTGCTGCCATGACTTCCCCTTCCTTCTTCTGACTCGGGTACGGGGCGCGCGCCTAGGGGGTGTCCGCGAAGTGGCGCCGCCCGGAGGGCGGTCCCGCGGCGTCCGGTGCGTGCTCTCGGCGTGCCGGGCGGAAGCCCTTGTACTGGACGCACTCGGGATTTCGCCCGGTGCGCCGAGAGCGCGTGCCGGGCGTCGCGGGACAGGCGGGACTTTGCGGACACGCCCTAGGGGGTGTCCGCAAAGTAGCGGCGGCCGCCCGGAGGGCGGTCCCGCGGCGTCCGGTGCGTGCTCTCGGCGTGCCGGGCGGAAGCCCTTGTACTGGACGTACTCGGGATTTCGCCCGGTGCGCCGAGAGCGCGTGCCGGGCGTCGCAGGCGGGACTTTGCGGACACGCCCTAGGGGGCGACGGAGCCGTAGTCGGCGAAGCCGCTCGGGTCGTGGCGGCCGAAGCTGCCGTGTTCGAAGATGCCGAAGCCGGTGCGGCCGTCGAGCGTGAAGCGGGCGGAGTGGTCGGTGACGCCGAAGGCGGCCATGGGGTGGGCGGCGGGGTCGGAGAGGTCGTAGACGCGGCGGTCGGTCCAGCCGCGGCCCTGCCAGGTGCCGTGCTGCCAGTCGGCGGCGGGCGGGTAGCCGGCGCCGACGGCGAGCGGGGAGGAGTTCAGGATCTCGACGCCGAGTTCGAGGGGTTTGCGGGCCGGGTCGGAGAGGTGGACGACGGCGCTCTCGGGGTGGCGGGTGCCGGGGCGGTAGCGGATCTCGGTCTGGGGCCAGCCGAGTTGTACGTCCCGCCGGCCGCTGTCCTCGGGGAAGACCTGGAGGGCCTCGCTGAGGGTGCGGTGGCCGTCGGCTTCCTCCTGGGCGATGACCATGAGGAAGCGGTCCTCGAAGCGGACGGGGATCCAGAGCCAGTGGAAGCCCTCGGGCCGGTGCTCCTCGGCGGCGCGGCCTCCCTCCTCGCCGGGGATGGGCCGCACGCCCCAGCTGCGGTCGCGGGTGCCGGTCCACTCTCCGGGGGTGAGGGTGTGTTCCTCGCCCTTGGCGCGGATGGTGCCGGTGACGTGGCCGGCCTGGACGAAGCGGCGGCCTTCGAGCATGAGGCGGTCGCCGCGCCGCTGGACGTGGTGGGGCTCCCAGACGGCGGGGAACCCGGCGGTCCAGGTGATGTCGTACGAGAGCCCGCCGGGGTCGGCGGGGTCGGGATCGCACCGGAGGGTGATCCGCTTCAGGGGTTCGTCGACGGTGATCCGCAGCGGGCCGACGGAGAGGTTCATCCGGTCGTCGGTGAGGGCGTCGGAGGCGCGGACGGCGAGGAGTTCGTCCCCGGTGCGCAGGGTGGCGTACGCGTCGATGACCCCGGCGTTGGGGTAGACGCCGAGGCCGAGGATGAGGACGGCGCGGCCGGCGTGGTCGAAGACGTGGAAGATGCAGCGGTCGTAGGCGTTCCGGTCGCCGGTGACGAGGTGCTTCATCGACAACGGGGCCTGGTGGACGGGGTATTCGTCGAGGGGTACGGGTCGGTCCGCGGGCATGGCAAACCTCCTGGGGCGGCGGGCTCCGGTGGATATGACGGTACGTCAGATACGGTGCCCGGGGCCAGACTTCTGGCACTCCCTGACAGCCCGGCACGTCTGGCCACGCCTGGCCACGTCGGACGCCGCGCTCCGGGTCCGCCTCGGGAGCTCCGCGGAAAGCCGCGCCGGGGACATCTCGAACGGATACCCGGAGGGCGGGGGCGGTTACCCGTGCGTCGGTGACGCGTTGGCCCGGTATGACGACGCTCGAGACCCCTGGGACACGAACGGGACGTCGGCGGCGTTCGGCGCCGCCCGGCTACGAAGAATCGGTTCCGCGCCAGGAAGAATCGGTTCCGCAGCGTCAGCCGGATCCGCCGATCTACCATGCGCTGCTGTCCCGTTGGGCCGCCGACGGGCGCACCCTGCCGGGCCGCCGCGATCCGGAGTGGTCCCGGGTCGCCGCCTCCCCGATCTGGCCGTCGGGACCGCTCTACGGGGGCGGCCGGTAGGCAGCGGCCCGGAAGGTGCCGCGGGGAGCGGCTGGTGGGGAGCGGCCCGGAGCGGGCGGCCCGCGGGAGCGGCCGGAAATGACCCGGCGCACTCCCTGTGCGCTCCCCGTGCCGCCTCGCTCGGACGGGGGCCCGGCCGCACCCTGGGCGCATGACGGACCCGAAGCGGCTCCTGGCCGAATACCGGCGCGACGGCTTTGTCGTCGTCCCCCCGTTGACCCCGCACGAGATATGGGCTCCCCTGACCGGGGAACTGCCCTCCGTACTCGCCGAGGAGGGCCCGCAGCGGTTCTTCGAGGAGGACGGGACCACCGTGCGCGCCGTCTACGGACTCCACCGCAGAGGCGGTCCCTGGCAGGCGCTGGCCGAGGCGTCACCGCTGACCGCGCTGGCCCGGCTGCTCCTCGGCGAGGACATGTACGTGTACCAGTGGAAG
The DNA here is from genome assembly GCF_042896985.1 of Streptomyces sp. NPDC001194. Lineage (NCBI taxonomy): Bacteria > Bacillati > Actinomycetota > Actinomycetes > Kitasatosporales > Streptomycetaceae > Streptomyces > Streptomyces sp. NPDC001194. The sequence goes on from NZ_JBIAXU010000004.1 coordinate 44,644, forward strand.
GTCAATCCGAAGGCGGCCCGGCACGGCGACCGCTGGCAGTGGCACCGGGACTTCGACTTCTGGCGGGCCGCCGACGGGATGCGGCGTCCGGCGGCGCTCACCGCCGCCGTCTTCATCGACGAGGTCACCGAGGAGAACGGGCCGCTGCGCCTGATCCCGGGCACGCACACCGACCGCCCGGCGACGGCCGCGCCCTCCGGAGACGACGGGAGCAGCGGCGGCGGGGCGGGCGACTGGGCCTGGATCACGTCGAACCGGAACGCCTACGCCCTCCCGGACCCCTCGACCGAGGAGCTCGCCCGCACCCGGTCCGTGCACGAGGCCACCGGCACGGCCGGCACGGTGGTCCTCTTCCACGGCAACCTGGTGCACAGCTCGGGCCCGAACCGCTCCTCGCGCACCCGCACCCTCGCCCTGATCAGCTACAACGCGGTGTCCAACGCCCCGCCGGCCGACCACCCCGCCGCGCGTCAGGACCTCTTCGTCAACCACGACGCGAAGCCACTGCCGCTCGGGGACGAGGGGTACTAGGGGGTGTCTTGTCGATCACGCCGGGCTCGCGACGCCCGGCACGCACTCTCGGCGCACCGGGCGACATCCCAGTACGTCCAGGACAAGGGCTTCCGCCCGCCGTCGCGACCCCGGCGTGATCGGGAAGACGCCCCCTAGAGCGGGAGGAGGCCTGCCGCGGTCGGGCGGAAGCCGCAGCGGGCGTAGAAGGGCTGCAGGTGGGGCTCGTAGTCCACGTGCAGCCACTGCGCCCCCGACGCACGGGCCGCGTCGGCGGCGGCCCGGACCAGCCGGACCCCGAGTCCGCGGCGGCGTTCGTCCGGGTGGACGGTGGTGTCCAGGATGAAGGCGTGCGCGCCGCCGTCGCCCGCGACGTTGACGTAGCCGACCAGACGTCCGCCGCGGCGGGCGGTGATCCAGGCGGTGCTGCGCTCCAGGACCGGCCCGAACGAGGCGGTCCGGTGGCCCGGCCAGGCCGCGCCGAACAGCTCGTTCAGTTCGGCGTCGGCCAGGGCCGGGCGCACCTCCAGGACGAGGTCCTCCGTCAACGCGACTCCGGGCCCGCCAGGTGGCGGGCGATGACCATGCGCTGGATCTGGTTGGTGCCCTCGACGATCTGGAGGACCTTGGCCTCGCGCATCAGGCGCTCCACCGGGAAGTCCGCCGTGTAGCCGTAGCCGCCGAGGACCTGCACCGCGTCCGTGGTGACGGCCATCGCGGCGTCCGTGCAGAAGAGCTTCGCCATCGCCGCCTGGCGGGAGAACGGCTTGCCCGCGTCGCGCAGCCGCGCCGCCGCCAGGTACAGCGCCCGGCCGGCCTCGATCTTGGTCGCCATGTCGGCGAGCATGAAGCGCAGGCCCTGGAAGTCCGCGATGGGGTGCCCGAACTGCTTGCGGTCCAGGGCGTACGCGAGGGCCTCGTCCAGGGCGGCCTGGGCGACGCCGATGGCGCAGGCGGCGATGCCCAGGCGGCCCGCGTCCAGGGCGGCCAGCGCGATGGTGAAGCCCTGGCCCTCTTCCCCGATGCGGCGGGTGTCCGGGACGCGGACCCCGTCGAAGTGCAGCTGGGCGGTGGGCGAGCCCTTCATGCCCATCTTCTTCTCGGGGACGGCGGCCGTCAGGCCCTCCGCGTCGCCGGGCACCAGGAAGGCGGTGATGCCCTTGGGGCCCTCGCCGCCGGTGCGCGCGAGGACGGTGTAGAAGTCGGCGACGCCGCCGTGGGTGATCCAGGCCTTGGTGCCGGTGATGACCCAGTCGTCGCCGTCGCGTACGGCCTTGGTGGTCAGCGAGGCGGCGTCGGAGCCCGAGGCGGGCTCGGAGAGGCAGTACGCGCCGAGCAGGCCGCCGCCGAGCATGGCGGGCAGGTGGGCCTTCTGCTGCTCCTCTGTGCCGTATCCGGCCAGTCCGTGACAGGACAGGGAGTGCACGCTGACGCCCAGCCCGACGGTCAGGCGGGCCGCCGCGAGCTCCTCCAGGACCTGGAGGTAGACCTCGTACGGCTGCTCGCCGCCGCCGTACTCGCCCGCGTACGGGAGACCGAGCAGGCCGGCTTCGGACAGGAGGGTGAAGATCGCGCGCGGGAAGGTGCCCGCGTCCTCCTCGTCGGCGGCTACGGGGCGGATCTCACGCTGGGCGATCTCGCGTACGAGCGCGAGGAGATCCCGGGACTCCTCGGTGGGCAGCTGACGGTCCACCGGCTGCGGGGCGCGGTCAGTCATGGCGGCGCTCTCCTCCCTCATCAGGCACGGCGGCGGCACGTGAGGTGTGGGACGGGCCGCCGGGTCTCGGTGCTTCTCACAGCCGATACTGCCCTCCCGGATCACGGAAGCGGCAGATCAGTGGCTGCGGGCGGCTTGAGTATGCCCGATCAGGGTCGTCCCGTCACTGGGTCAAGATCACCCGTTGTCCCGAACGCCTCTTCGGGCAGCGGTGGAGGCGGACACTCGGGGACGAACTCCCCGATCACGGTCAGCGTCGCGCGCAGCTGGCGGACGAGGAGGGCGCCGAGCCGGTCCCGGCCGGGCTGCCCCGCGGCGGATTCCGCATCACCGTCCGCCCCCGTTCCCACCTCGGCGTCCCGGGCGCCGATCCACTCCAGCGTGGTCCCCTCGACCCCGGACAGCCAGCCCACCAGCGCGAGCCGGGCGAGCGGCGGGACGGCGCGGCGCCCGTACGCGCCCTCGGCGATGGTGGCCACGAGTTCCTCGCGCACCGCGTCGCGGATGGCGAGCACCTCGGCGTCCGAGCCCACTCCCCCGGTGACGATGGTGCGGTAGGCGGCCTGGTGGTGCTCGGCGTAGTGGAGGTAGCCGTCGATGGTGCGGCGGACCCGCTCGGCCTTGGGCAGGTCCGGTTCCCCGGCGGCGCGGGCGACGAGCTCGGCCACCGAGTCCTCGACGATGGCGAGGTAGTAGCCGCGCTTGCTCTTGAAGTAGTAGTAGATCAGCCCCTTGGCGACGCCCGCCTGTTTGGCGATGTCGTCCATGGAGAGCGCGTCGTACGAGGTGTCGGCGAACAACTTGCGCCCGGTCGCGATGAGTTCGGCCCTGCGGACCTGCGAACGCTCGCTCGCGCCCCGCTGTTGACTATTATTCAAATTCGGCCCTAGCCTCGAACTGCCACAGGATGCCCGCAGTATGGCAGACCTGTCTCATGCACTTCCCCTGCGCACGGACGACGTACGGGAGGCACTTCCATGAGCACGTACAGGGACACGGACGAAGGTGCGGGCGGCGTCACGGACGCGGCCCGCGGACTCGAAGGACGGGTCAGCTGGCGGAAGTCGGCCGCCGTGGCGGTGCCCGCCGTCCTCGCGGTCGGGGCGATGGCCGTGGTCGTGGCGCAGGGCGCGCTCGCCGCGTCGTTCGCCGTCTCGGGGACGAGTTTCCAGGTCTCCTCCTCGAAGCTGAGCAGCAAGGGCCTGGCCTCGTACGTGCAGACGGACCGCTCCGTCGACGGCAAGGGGCATCCGGTCGCGCTGCTCGGCATCGGCGAGGCCACGCTCGCCGACATCTGCCAGGCCGCCGAGGTCGACACCCCGCTGGGCACGGTGGTCTTCAAGCTGACCGCCGGCGGTCCGGCGGGCCGGGTCACGGCGAGCAACCTCGTCATCGACGGCGAGGACCTCGACGGCGACGCGACCTTCGGCACGGCGCAGATCGGCCGGGACGCCTCGACCCTCGACCGGGTGGACGGGGTCAAGGGGGAGCCCGGGAAGTTCGGCCTCCAGGCCGGGGACATCGAGGTCGTCGGGGTGAAATCGCACGCCTGGTCCGCGACCGGCGGGAACTTCCGCCTCAAGGGCATGCGGGTGAGCGTCGGCCTGGACGGCGAGAAGTGCTTCTGAAGCGCCCCCGGATGCCGCCGCCGTTTGCGCGGCAGCGGCGGCGGCTGCGCGCCTGGCGCCGGACCCGGCCCTTCTGGGGCGGGCTGCTGGTCGTCCTGGGCGGGGTCGAGCTGCTGATGGTCCCGCTCTCCCCGCTGACCGTGCTGGTGAGCCTGGGCCTCGGCGGGATCGCGGCGATCGGGATCGGTGCCGCGCTCGTCGTGGCGGGCCTGTTCCTGTGGTTCCTGCCGCAGGCCCGGGCGTACGTCTCCGTCCACGCCCTGCTGCTGTCGGTGCTGTCGTTCCCGGCCACCAACCTGGGCGGGTTCCTGGTCGGCATGCTCCTCGGCATCGCCGGGAGCGCGCTGGCCTTCGGGTGGACGCCGCTGTCGGACGAGGCGGCACCCCGGGCCGCCGCCGGGCAGGACCCCGGCGAACGCGGGCCGCGCGGCACCGGTCCGAGGGCGCTCGCCGCCGTGCTGCCGGTGCTGCTGGCGGCCGCGCTGGCGACCGGGGCCCCGCCGGCCAGGGCGGCCGGCCTGCCCGACGGGCCGCCGACCGCCACCCGGACTCCCCCGACCGTCACGACCTCGCTGTTCGCCCCGCAGGGCTTCGCCTTCGCGGGGGTCACCGAGATCGCGACGGCCGACGGGCCGCTGAGGGTACTGGTGCTGAAGATGGGGGCGGCCTCGCTGGCCGACTACCGGCTGCGCACCCGTGACGGGCGCGAGGAGTACGGGCTGGCCGCCGCGTCCCTCGAACTACGGGGCGATGTGACCCTGTACCTGACGAAGTTCAGCGGCTGCATCGAAGGGCTGCTGTGCGTCACCTTCAGCCCGGACGGGCTGCCCGCTCCCCCGGTGATCCCGCCGTTCGTCTTCATGACCCGGGTCAGCGCGGAGCAGGCGCTGGTCACCTCGGACCTGATCGTCACGGACGGCCTGCGGCTGGAGGCCTCGTAGGCGCGGGTGCGCGGGCATCCGCCCCTTCGGGCCCGCAGGCCCGCGGCTCCGCGGATCAGCAGGTCAGAGCCAGCCCACCTGCGTGACGAACATGGCGACGACGACCACCAGCGTCCAGCCGAGCACGTGCTCGAGCCACTTGGAGTGGTCCTTGGGGCCGCCGGTCCGCACGAGGTTCCGGGCGCGGGCGGTGAGGGAGGCGCTGTATGCGGTCATGCCGTCCAATGTGACAGCGTTCGCGGCTTTCGCGGTAGAGACGAGCGTCACGCGTGGCACGCATCACGCGCCCCGGCGCGCCGCCGGGCCCCGGCCGGCTCGCGGTCGGGGCCCGGTGCGTACGGGGGTCAGGTGGTGCGGTCGCGGCCCGCCATGCCCGCCATGGAGAGCGCGAGCAACAGGGCGACGCCGCCGGTGATGACATTGCTGACGACGCTGCGGGTGGTGCTGACGTCACCGGCGATGACCCACGGAGCCACGATCGTCCAGGCTCCGATGGCGACCGCCGTCCAGGCCATCGCGTGGGTGCGCTCGTACGCGGAGCCGAGTCCGCTCATGCACAGGCAGTACGCCACGCCGGCGATCAGGTTGTTGATCGCCAGCGAGCCGAGTCCGCTGAACCCGGCGATCCAGGGCGAAGCCGCCAGGTACAGGCCCGTGATGAGGGCCAGTGCCTCCACGGCCTGGGCGGCGGGGGTGCTGGTGACCCGCTCGAACCGGGAGCGCATCTCGGCGAGGTCGGGGTGGTGTTCGATGCTGTGGGTGGTCATGGCGGGCCGCCTCCTGTAGAAGCCTTTATGTGCCCTTTACGACCTTATGTTGCGCTTATCTACCTCCACGGTCAACGGAAATTCACGGCAATTCGGTCACAGCACCCCGACCGCCCGCAGGGCCGCGAGTTGGACCACGCTCGGGCGGGCCGGGGCGTACAGATAGCAGACGCCCCCGGAGCCGGACGCCACCTTTCCTGCCGAGTTGTGCCGCTTCGTACGCAACCACGCGTTCTCCCACTCCCGGCGCTTGTACACGCGGCGGACCGCCGTGTCGTCGGGCGAGTTCGGGTCGTTGGCGACCACGTCCCCGGCGGCGGTGAAGCCGACCACGATCATGAGGTGTCCCGCGGTGCCGTAGCCCGCACCCGTCAGCTCCTCCGCCCGGAAGGACTGCGAGGTGATCACCGGGATGCCCGAGCGGACCAGGGCCTCCAGGTCGGCGAGGGAGCGGAGCCGGGTCACGACCCCGGCGAGGCCGGTGTACGTGGCGGCGTACGCGGCGTTGAAGGGCCAGTTGCCGCAGCCCTTGTACGCGCTGTCGTAGGTGGAGCGGGCCGCGTGGCAGACCTGCGGATCGGGGTAGCGGGAATCGACCCAGGCCAGGTCCCCCGCGGCGGGCTTGCGGCCCCAGTACTCGATGGCCATCTGGGAGGAGGTGGGGCTGCACCAGGCCTCGCCGCCGTTGTCGTACTGGGGGTAGCGGCCCTTGTGGACCTCCTGCGAGTAGCGGGGGACCTTCAGCTCGTGGGCCGTGCGCGAGGGGACGGAGGCGGGGACCGTGAACCGGTCCGGTACGTCGGAGACCATCGCTCCGGCCAGCCACACCGTCGGGCCCTGGGCGGCGCCGGGCTTGCGGTGGAGGGTCAGGCGCAGCTGCCAGTGCGCGATCCGCACCCCGTTCGCCTTCGCCGGGGCGTCGACGGCCAGGGTGTCGGTCCACACGGTGGTACTGCCGTCGGTCTGGCCGTCCACGGAGGTGCGGCGGATGTCGCCGTCGCCGGAGGCCCAGCGGCCCATCACGTACCAGGGGGTGGCGGCGCCGCTGCCGTACGTGGCGCGCAGCTCGATCTGGATCCAGGTGCCGGCCGGGGTGTGGGCGTTCCAGGAGGCGATGGCCTCGGTGCCGGGCACGGCGGAGCGGTGCACCGGGGAGGTCCAGACCGCGTACTCCCAGGTGCCCTTCTTCGCGGTGTGCGGGTCGGTGTACTCGGTGTGGCCGGCCGGTGCGTCGATCACCAGGCCGGGGCGGTCGCCGGCGCGGGCGGCGGTGCCGCGGTGGGTGCCGGCCCGCCAGTGCGCGTACGAGTACCAGAACCGGTTGTCGACGGTCGGGGCGGCGGCCGACGCCGCCGCGGCTTCCGCTTCCCGCGCCCCTGCCGGGCCGGGGCGGGCCGGGGGCGTCTCGCCCGCGGCCGAGGCGCGGCCGCCGGGGACGGTGGCCGCCGCGGCCGCCGCGAGCGCGACGGCCAGCAGGGCGCGGCGTGGTGTGGGTGCGGTCATCGGCGTGGCCCCCAGGGGTCGGTGCGGCGGTCGAAGGCTCCACCCTTCCAGTTCCCGCCCGCCGGACGGCGAAGCCACGGCACCGTGTCGGGGTGACGCGGCACCGGGACGGAGCAGGGACCTACTCTGGCCGGGTGGAGCCTCAGCAGTCACTTCAGTCACTCGCGCATGAACTCGCCGCACTGCCCCCGTCGCTGGGCCCGGTCCGGCTGATCGCCGTCGACGGGCACGCCGGGTCCGGGAAGAGCACCTTCGCCGGGCGGCTCGCCGAGGCGCTGGGCGGGGCACCCGTGCTGCACCTGGACGACGTGGCCACCCACGAGGAGCTCTTCGCGTGGCCGGAGCGGCTGCGCGCGCAGGTACTGGAGCCGCTCGCCGCCGGGCGGCCGGCCCACTGGGCCCCGTACGACTGGGTGGAGCGCCGGTTCGGCCCCGAGCGGGTGCTGGAGCCGGTTCCGCTTCTGCTGATCGAGGGGGTCGGGGCCGGGCGGCGGGCGCTGCGCCCGCATCTGGCGCGACTGCTGTGGATGGAGACCCCCCGCGCACAGTCCTGGGGGCGCGGGAGAAATCGGGACGGGCGTGAACTTTCCGACTTCTGGGACGGATGGGAGCGCGCGGAGCTCGCACACTTCGCGGATGATCCTTCGCGCCCCTTCGCCGACACTTTGGTACGCCAGAGCGGTACGGGATACGAGTGGACTTCCGGGGCGGATGCGACCTCCGGAAGGGCCTCTTCCGTTACGGAAGGTGACGGATTCCCCCAGGCCTGAACCCCTCGGGGAATCCGCTCGAGCGGGCCTGCACCGACTCGCTTGACCTGGGCCCCGCACCGGCCTTACGTTCTGAATGCGCGGTCTTTCCAGGCCGCAGCGGACGCGAAGCCCCCGATTGTTCCCCCGTGATCGGGGGCTTCGTTCTGCCCCGGGCCGTCTTTCCGACGGCTCCGCGCGGGCCAGGTCCCCCCGAAATCTTCACCCTGAGTCACCTCGTGCGCCCCTGGCACGCCTCCGACAGGTGTCCGCCGCACCCTACGTATGGTGCTTGGCCGCAGGTACGATGCACCCCTGATTTCATCGGCGCAGTGGACAACTCGCGGGCGCGACGCGGGGGTTGCTGTGCACCACGGGGGCAGGCTTGTGGGGGATGTGATGGATTTCGGCACGCCGGGCACGCACGCCCCGGCCGAACTCGCCTGGCTGCGCGGGGTGGACGCCTGCACCATGGGCGCCTATCCGCAGGCCGAGGAGGAGTTCCGGGCGGCCGTACGACTGGATCCCTCGATGGCCGACGCATGGCTGGGCCTGCACGCGCTCCGGGTGGACACCACGAACGCCTTATTGCGCATGTACGCCCACCGCGACCGCTTCGGCGAGCAGCGGGCCCGCCACCGGCGGACCCTGAACTCCTGGTACTGGCTCGGCTGGTGGGTACAGCCGGTACTGGAGAGCCGGCGGGACCTGCTGCTGGCGCACGCCTCGCACTGGCTGGACGGCCGGCACGTCCCCGAGCTGGACCAGGCGCTGGCCGCGCTGCCGCCGGTGGACACCGACGCGCAGGTGCGGTTCCTGCACGCCTGCCGCTCCTACCTGGTCAAGGACTGGGAGCAGCTGGTGCGGCACACCGAGCCGCTGGTGGACGATCCGCTGCTGGGCATCGAGGCGGGCCTGTTCGGCGGGATGGCCCGGGTCCGCCTGGAGATGTACGGGCAGGCCGAGCCGATGCTGTCGGCGGCGCTGATGCGGTGCCGCAGCGAGCAGCCGCAGCGCAAGGAGCTGCGGTACTGGCTGGCGCGGGCGCACGAGGGGACCGGGCGCAGCGCGGCGGCCCTGCCGCTGTACCGGGCGGTGCACCGGGTGGACCCGGCGTTCATGGACACGGCGGCCCGGCTGACGGCGATCGAGGACAGCGACTACGTGGACGGGGCCGAGGGGTACGCCGGATACGCCGCGTCCGGCTACGAGGGGTACGCGGGCCACGATCTCTCGCCGGTCGGCGGGGACTTCGCGGCGGTGGCCCTCGGCGGCGGCCCCGTCCAGGACGTGGCGGCGGACGGGCAGGCGGAGCAGGACCCGCTGATCTCGCCGGATCCGGACCCGCGGTTCGGGGCTCCGGGCGGTCCGGGCGGGGGCCGGCCGGAGGGCGTGCGCCGCAAGGTGGCGGTGCCTGCGCAGACCGCGCCCGGGGGGCTGCCGGCCGGGCCGGCCGATCCGGCGCTGCTCGCCGAGGCGCTGGCGGAGCTGGAGCGGATGGTGGGCCTGGAGCCGGTGAAACGGCAGGTGAAGGCGCTCTCCGCACAGCTGCACATGGCCCGGCTGCGGGCCGGGCAGGGGTTGCCGGTGCAGCCGCCGAAGCGGCATTTCGTCTTCTCCGGGCCGTCGGGCACGGGCAAGACGACGGTGGCGCGGATCCTGGGGCGGGTCTTCTACGCGCTCGGGCTGCTGGGCGGGGACCATCTGGTGGAGGCCCAGCGGGCGGACCTGGTGGGCGAGTTCCTCGGGCAGACCGCCGTGAAGGCGAACGAGCTGATCGATTCCGCGATCGGCGGGGTGCTGTTCGTGGACGAGGCGTACAGCCTCTCCAACACGGGGTACAGCAAGGGCGACGCGTACGGGGACGAGGCGCTCCAGGTGCTGCTGAAGCGGGCGGAGGACAACCGGGACCACCTGGTGGTGATCCTGGCCGGCTACCCGGCCGGGATGGACCGGCTGCTGGCGGCCAATCCGGGGCTGTCCTCGCGGTTCACGACCCGGGTGGACTTCCCGAGCTACCGGCCGCTGGAGCTGACCGCGATCGGCGGGGTGCTGGCGGACGCCAACGGCGACTGCTGGGACGAGGAGGCCCTGGACGAGCTGCGCAGCATCAGCGGGCACGTGGTGGAGCAGGGCTGGATCGACGAGCTGGGCAACGGCCGCTTCCTGCGCACCCTGTACGAGAAGAGCTGCGCGTACCGGGACCTGCGGCTGGCCGGCTTCCCGGGCGAGCCCTCGCGCGACGACCTGGCGACGCTGCGGCTGCCGGACCTGATGCAGGCGTACGGGGAAGTCCTGTCGGGCCGCGGCCCCCAGGACCGGGACCGGCCGGAGCCGCCGCCGATGTAGCGCTGCCGCCCCGCAGAGGTCCTGCGGGGCGGCAGCGGCTCACACCAGGGCTCTCAGACCCCGGCGGGGCTGTTCTGCCGGGTGCCCGGGCGGCGGGCCGGAACGCGGTGCGCGGGATCGCGCACCTCGCCGACCAGCATCTCCAGGACGTCCTCCAGGGCGACCAGGCCCAGCACCCGTCCGGCCGGGTCCGCGACCTGGGCCAGATGGGTTGCGTCCCGGCGCATGACGCTGAGCGCGTCGTCCAGCGGGAGGGTGGCGGACAGCGTGGTCATCCGCCGCCAGACCCGCTGGGGCACGGCCCGCTCCCGGTCCTCCAGGTCCAGTACGTCCTTCACGTGGACGTAGCCCATGAAGGCCCCGTTCTCGGAGCGGACCGGGAAGCGGGAGTAGCCGGTGCGGACCGTGAGCTGCTCGATCTGGCGCGGGGTCGCCGAGGGGCCGACCGTGACCAGCCGGTCCCGGGCGAGCAGCACGTCCGTGACCGGGCGGCTGCCCAGCTCCAGGGCGTCCTCCAGGCGCTCCTGCTCGCCCGGCTCCAGGAGCCCGGCCTGCTGGGAGTCCTCGACGAGCCGGCCGAGCTGGGCACTGGTGTAGACGGCCTCGACCTCGTCCTTGGGCTCCACCTTGAAGAGGCGGAGCACCAGGTGCGCGCAGGAGCCCAGCGCGCTGGTGACGGGGCCGCACAGCCGGGCGAAGGCCACCAGGCCCGGGCTGAACCAGAGGGAGGTCTTCTCGGGCGCGGCCATGGCGAGGTTCTTGGGCACCATCTCGCCGATGACCAGGTGGAGGAAGACGACGGCGGCGAGCGCCACCGCGTAGCCCAGCGGGTGGATCATGCCCTGCGGGACGTGCGCCGCGAGGAACAGCGGCTCCAGCAGGCGGGCCACCGTCGGCTCGGCGACCGCGCCGAGGGTCAGGGAGCAGACGGTGATGCCGAACTGGGCCGCCGCCATCATCCGCGGCAGGTTCTCCAGCCCGTACAGCACCTGGCGGGCCCGCTTGGACTCCTTGGCGAGCGGCTCGATCTGGCTGCGCCGTACGGAGACGAGCGCGAACTCGGCGCCGACGAAGAAACCATTGGCCAGGACCAGGAGCAGGGCGAACAGCAGTTGGAGGGCGTTCATCGGCCGGCGCCTTCCAGCTGGGCCGGCTGGGCCGGCTGCGGCGACCGGCCGTCCGGGGAGGCCTGCCGGCCGGGCCCGGTGCGCACGGCGCCCGTGTCGATCCGGACGGTGGCGCGGGCGGCCTCGGGGGCGCTCCCGTGCGCGGCGGCGGGGACGCTGCCCAGCCGGACCAGCCGGACGCGTTCGGCGCGGTTGCGGCCGACCTGGCGGACGGACAGCTTCCAGCCGGGCAGTTCGGCGCGGTCCCCGGGGGCGGGGATCCGGCCCAGCAGGTCCGCGACGAGACCGGCGACGGTCTCGTACGGGCCTTCGGGCACCTCCAGGCCTATCCGGCGCAGGGTCTGAACCCGGCAGCTGCCGTCGGCCTCCCAGGAGGGGCGGCCGTCCTCGGCGGGTACGGCGGCCAGTTCGGGGCTCTCGTCCTCGGCGAGGTCGTGCTCGTCGCGGACCTCGCCGACGAGCTCCTCCACGATGTCCTCCAGGGTGACCACCCCGGCGGTGCCGCCGTACTCGTCGACGACGACGGCCATCGGCTGCTCGCTGCGCAGCCGCTCCAGCAGCGGCTGCACCGGCAGGGAGCCGGGCACCAGCAGCGGGGCGACGCAGATCCGGCTCACGGTGGTGCGGGCGCGCTCGGACTCGGGCACGGCGAGGGCGTCCTTGAGGTGGACGACCCCGGTGACCTCGTCGATGCGCTCCCGGTAGACCGGGAAGCGGGACAGCCCGGTGGCGCGGGTCAGGTTCAGCACGTCGGCCGCGGTGGCCGTGTGCTGGAGGGCGCTGACCTTCACCCGGGGGGTCATGACGTGCTGGGCGGTGAGCTCGCCCAGCGAGAGGGTCCGTACGAAGAGGTCGGCGGTGTCCTGTTCGAGGGCGCCGGCCTGGGCCGAATGACGGACCAGGGAGACCAGTTCGCCGGGGGTGCGGGCGGAGGCCATCTCCTCGGCCGGCTCCACGCCGAGCATCCGTACGAGACGGTTGGCGACGGCGTTCAGGCCGGCGATGACCGGCCGGAAGGCGCGGGAGAAGACCTGCTGCGGGCCGGCCACGAAGCGGGCCACCTGCAGCGGCCGGGAGACCGCCCAGTTCTTCGGGACGAGCTCGCCGACGACCATCTGGACGGCGGAGGCGAGCAGCATGCCGATGAAGACGGCGATGCCGGAGACGGCCCCCGCGGGCAGGCCGGTGGCCGCGAGCGGCCCGGCCAGCAGTCCGGCGAGGGCCGGTTCGGCGAGCATGCCGACCACGAGGGAGGTGAGGGTGATGCCGAGCTGGGTGCCGGAGAGCTGGAAGGACAGCTCCCGCAGGGCTTCGACCACCGTGCGGGCACGGCGGTCGCCGTCGGCTGCGGCGCGTTCGGCCTCGGGCCGTTCCACGGTGACGAGGCCGAACTCGGCCGCCACGAAGAAGCCGTTGGCGAGGATCAGGGCGAATGCCGCCACGAGCAGAAGTAGCGGGATGGTCATGCCGCCGCCTCCGTGGGGAGGGCGGCGCGGGTACTACCGGACGATCCGTCCATTGCTGGAGGGAGTCACTCCTCAAGTCGCAGGTGCCCGCGGGCCTCGGGGTCCCGGGGCCGGTGGGAGGGCGTACGGGTGCGCCCCGCCACCAGGGTAGTCACTGAGATCGCCGCCGCAATGGGACGCAGCGGTCGGTTGCGGCTCCGGTGCTTCGCCCGAGAGCCGCTCGAGGCCCGCTCAGGCCCCGTGCGAGGCCCGTTCCACGGCTGTTCGCCGTTGGTTCGGGCTTCCGCTGTCCGGGGTGTGCGGGCCGGGCGTCGGCGCGGCGGGCGCTCAGTGGTGGTGCGGCCCGGTTCCCCGGGCTTCGGCGAGCGCGCGCAGCGCGCGGGCGTCGCCGATGGCCTGCTGCCTGGCCACGCCGGGCTGGATGCCGAGCGCGGGCAGGCTCGTACCGTCGCTGAGGTCCAGGAACACCCACGGGTCGCCCGGGCGGAGGTTGACGCGCAGGATCTGCGCCCACTCCAGGCGGCGGGTGTTGGTCAGGTTCACGACGGTGACGCCCGCCTCGTCCGCGACCACCTTGGGGCGGCTGAGCAGGACGAGTACGGACGAGAGCAGGACGGCGGTGAAGACGAAGCTGACCCGCTCCCCCGGACCGAGGTTCTCCAGCAGCAGGGCGATCGCCGTGATGGTGGCGAACATGGCGAGCCCGACGCCCAGCAGGACGGCCCGGGTACGGGTCGGCCGGAAGGTGACCGGCAGGGCGGGCGGTGCGGGCTGGGCGGCGGACTCGGCCATGATGCGGGAGATGCCTTCGGGAGGGGGCGTACGGGTCGGAAGGACGTACGGGTCAGAGACGGCAGGCGTGGATCGAGGTGGTGAGGATCGCGCGCGCGCCGAGCTCGTACAGGTCGTCCATGATCCGCTGCGCCTCCTTGGCCGGGACCATCGCGCGGACGGCGACCCAGCCCTCGTTGTGCAGCGGGGAGATGGTCGGCGACTCCAGGCCCGGGGTGAGGGCGACGGCCCGCTCCAGGTGCTCCGCGCGGCAGTCGTAGTCCATCATCACGTAGCTGCGGGCCACGAGGACGCCCTGGAGGCGCCGCAGGAACTGCTGGGCCTGCGGGTTCTCGGCGTCGGCGCCGTTGCGGCGGATGACCACGGCCTCGGAGGTGAGGATCGGCTCGCCGATGACCTCCAGGCCCGCGTTGCGCAGGCTGGTGCCGGTCTCGACGACGTCCGCGATGATCTGGGCGACGCCGAGCTGGATGGCGGTCTCGACCGCGCCGTCCAGGTGCACGACGGAGGCGTCGATGCCCTGCTCGGCGAGGTGCTTGGCGACGATTCCCTCGTACGAGGTCGCGATCGTCATCCCGGTGAAGTCCTCGGGGCCCTTCGCGGTGCCGGGCTTGGTGGCGTAGCGGAAGGTCGAGCGGCCGAAGTTCAGCGGGAGGATCTCCTCCGCGCTGGCGCCGGAGTCCAGCAGCAGGTCGCGGCCGGTGATGCCGATGTCGAGCTTGCCGGAGGCGACGTAGATCGCGATGTCCTTCGGGCGGAGGTAGAAGAACTCCACGCCGTTCTCGGGGTCGAGGACCACGAGTTCCTTGGACTCCTTGCGCTGGCGGTAGCCGGCCTCATGGAGCATCGCCGACGCCGCTCCGGAGAGTGAACCCTTGTTGGGGACGGCGATGCGCAGCATGGGGCTTCCTTCAGTGCGTGGATTGCGAAACATGTGGGTGAGCGGCGGGCGGGGGACCCGCGGGACGGGCTGCGGCCTAGAGGTGCGCGTAGACGTCGTCGAGGGAGATCCCGCGCGCGACCATCATCACCTGGACGTGGTACAGCAGCTGCGAGATCTCCTCGGCGGCGGCTTCCTTGCCCTCGTACTCGGCGGCCATCCAGACCTCGGCGGCCTCCTCGACGATCTTCTTGCCGATCGCATGGACGCCCTTGCCGACGAGTTCGGCGGTGCGGGAGGAGCCGGGGTCGCCGGTGGCGGCCTTGAGCTGAAGCTCGCTGAAGAGCTCTTCGAAACTCTTGGAGGGTGTGTTCGCCATGATGGTCCTCAGAATACGGGGTCCCCCGCCACCACTCAGTGCCAGGGTTCGCTGACGGACCGCAGGGTCACAGCGGTCGAGACGGCGGCGATGACCGCTTCGTGTCCCTTGTCCTCGTTCGACCCCTCGAGCCCGGCGCGGTCCAGCGCCTGCTCGTCGTTGTCGCAGGTCAGTACGCCGAAGCCGACGGGGACTCCGGTGTCGATCGACACCTGCACCAGGCCTTGGGTGACGCCCTGGCAGACGTATTCGAAGTGCGGGGTGCCGCCGCGGATGACGACTCCGAGGGCGACGATGGCATTGTAGCCGCGGCCTGCCAGCACCTTCGCCGCGACCGGGAGCTCGAAGCTGCCCGGGACGCGGAGCAGGGTCGGCTCGTCGATGCCCAGTTCGTGCAGGGCGCGCAGGGCGCCGTCGACGAGCCCGTCCATGACCTTCTCGTGCCACTGGGCCGCGATGACTGCGACCCGGAGGTCTCCGCAGTTCCTGACACTCAGTTCGGGTGCGCCCTTGCCGCTCACAGCTGTGCTCCTCGGTTCTTCGCGGTTCGTGGTTCGTGGTGTGTGGTGTGTGCTGCCGGTGGGGTGGTTCGTGCGTGCTTACTGGTTGCCGCAGGTGGTGGCGGTCACGGCCCGGTCCAGCCAGGGCAGGTCGTGGCCCATGCGGTCCCGCTTCGTGCGCAGGTACCGCAGATTGTGCTCCCCGGCCTCCGTGGGCATGGCCACCCGGTCGTTGACCGCGATGCCGTGCCGTACGAGGGCGGCGGACTTGTCGGGGTTGTTGGTCAGCAGCCGGACGCTCTTGACGCCGAGGTCGGCGAGGATCTGCGCGCCGGCGGCGTAGTCGCGCGCGTCGGCGGGCAGACCGAGCTCGAGGTTGGCGTCCAGGGTGTCGCGGCCGCGCTCCTGGAGTTCGTACGCGCGCAGCTTGGACACCAGTCCGATGCCGCGGCCCTCGTGACCGCGCAGGTAGACGACCACACCGCGGCCCTCCTCCTTGACGCGGGCCATGGAGGCGTGCAGCTGGGGGCCGCAGTCGCAGCGCAGGGAGTGGAAGATGTCGCCGGTCAGGCACTCGGAGTGGACCCTGACCACGACGTCCCGGCCGTCGCCGATGTCGCCGTGGACGAGGGCTACGTGCTCCACGCCGTCGACGGTGGAGCGGTAGCCGTACGCCGTGAAGTCGCCGTGGGCGGTCGGCAGGGTGACGGTGGCCTCGCGGCGCACGGTCGGCTCGGCGGAGCGGCGGTAGGCGATCAGGTCCTCGATGGAGATGATCGTCAGGCCGTGCTTGCGGGCGAAGGGGATCAGCTCGGGCAGGCGCAGCATGACGCCGTCCTCGCCGGCGATCTCCACGATCGCGCCGACGGGGCGCAGGCCCGCGAGGCGGGCGAGGTCGACGGCGGCCTCGGTGTGGCCGTTGCGGACCAGGACGCCGCCGGGCTTGGCGCGCAGCGGGAAGACGTGGCCGGGGCGGACGAAGTCCGAGGGCTCGGAGACCCCGTCGGCGAGCATCCTGAGGGTGGTGGAGCGGTCGGCGGCCGAGATGCCGGTGGTCACGCCGTGGGCGGCGCTCGCGTCGACGGAGACCGTGAAGGCGGTCTTCATCGACTCGGTGTTGTTCTGGACCATCTGGGGCAGCTCGAGCCGCTCCAGCTCCGGGCCCTCCATGGGGGCGCAGATCAGGCCGCGGCACTCGCTCATCATGAACGCGACGATCTCGGGGGTGGCCTTCTCGGCGGCGATGACGAGGTCGCCCTCGTTCTCGCGGTCCTCGTCGTCGACGACGACCACCGGCCGGCCGGCCGCGATGTCGCGGATGGCCTGCTCGACGGGGTCGAGCCGGAAGACGGCGTCGAGGACGGCGTCGATGTCGGGCACGGGCTTGAGGGAGGTCATGCCGTTGCTCCTTCCAGGGCCGGGGCGGGGGTGGTGCGCGAACGCTGGTACCAGTCGTGGGCGCCCCAGAGGACGAGCGCGAAGTAGACGACGTAGACGAGGCCGGAGAAGGCCAGTCCGTTGGTGAAGGCGAGGGGGACGCCGACCAGGTCGACGAGGAGCCAGGCGAACCAGAACTCGACGAGGCCGCGGGCCTGGGCGACCATCGCGACGATCGTGCCGACGAAGATGTAGGCGTCGGCCCACGGGCTCCAGGACAGGTTCGGGAAGAGCGTGAACAGCCCGCCGACGGCGAGGGTGCCGAGGGCCGCCCCGGCGAGGAGCAGTCCGCGCTCCGTCCAGGTGGCGGTCCGCACCGCGAGGGTGCCGTCCTGGGCCTCCCGGCGGCCGCGCTGCCAGGCGCGCCAGCCCCAGGCGGCCACTCCGATGACGAGGAGCTGCTTGCCGACGCCGCCGGCGAGGTGGGCGGAGGCGTAGGCGGCTATGAGGATCAGGCCGGACAGGAGCTGGGCGGGCCACGTCCATATGGAGCGGCGCCAGCCGAGGGCGAGGGCGGCCAGGCCCATCAGGTTGCCGATCATGTCGGACCAGATGACCTTCTGGCCGAAGACCGTGAAGGCCTCCGCGTTGAGCCAGGTCAGGGCGGTCACTGCTGATCCTCCTTGGCGGTCAGCGGGTCCACTCCGGCGGCGAGCAGGCGCTCGACGTACTTCGCGAGGACGTCGACTTCGAGGTTGACCGGGTCGCCGGGCTGCTTGAGGCCGAGGGTGGTCAGCGCGAGCGTGGTGGGGATGAGGCTGATGGTGAACCAGTCCGCGGCGGCCTCCACCACGGTGAGGCTGACGCCGTCCACGGTGATGGAACCCTTCTCCACGACGTACCGGGACAGGTTCTCCGGGAGCGAGACCTTGACGATCTCCCAGTGCTCGGAGGGCGTCCTGGACAGGATCTCGCCGGTTCCGTCCACGTGCCCCTGGACCAGGTGTCCGCCGAGCCGCCCGCCGAGGGCCATCGGGCGCTCCAGGTTGACCCGGGAGCCCGCGTGGAGGGCGCCGAGGCTGGAGCGCTTGAGGGTCTCCTGCATGACGTCGGCGGTGAACTCTCCGTCGCCGGTCTCCACGACGGTCAGGCAGACGCCGTTGACGGCGATGGAGTCGCCGTGCTTGGCGCCGTCGGTGACGACGGGGCCCCGCAGGCGGAAGCGGGAGGCCTCCGAGAGCTGCTCGACGGCGGTGACCTCGCCCAGTTCTTCGACGATTCCGGTGAACACTCAGTGCTCCTTGGGGGCGGTGGGGGTGGGGACGGCTTCGGACACGGGTACGGCGGTGATGCGCAGATCGGTGCCGACACGGACGGCCTCGGTGATGTCGAGGCGCACCGCGCGGGTGATGTCGGTGATGCCGGCGTCGGCGAGGGCGGCGGGGCCGGCGCCGAGGAGGGCCGGGGCGAGGTAGCCGATGACGCGGTCGACGGCTCCGGCTTCGAGGAAGGCGCCCGCGAGGGTGGGGCCGCCTTCCAGGAGGACGGAGCGCACGCCGCGGTCGTACAGCTGCGCGAGCAGGTCGTGGACGGCGACGCGGCCGTCGTGCAGGGGCAGCCGGAGCAGGTCGGCGCCGCCCGGCAGGTGCCGGGTGTCGGCGTCCTCGCCGACGACGAGCAGCGTGGGCGCGGCGTCGTCGAGGATGCGGGCGGTCGCCGGCAGGCCGGCGCGGGTGTCGAGGGCGACGCGCAGGGGCTGGGCGGCCCCGTCGATGCCGCGTACGGCCAGGTGCGGGTCGTCGGCGCGCAGGGTGCCGCCGCCGACGAGGACGGCGTCGACCTCGGCACGCAGCCGGTGGACGTCGGCGCGGGATTCGGGGCCGGTGATCCAGCGGCTGCTGCCGTCGGCGGCGGCGCTGCGGCCGTCGAGGGTGGCGGCGTACTTCCAGGTCACGTGCGGGCGGCCCAGGCGTACGGAGGTGAGCCAGGCGGCGTTGCCGGCTGCGGCCTCGGCCTCCAGGAACCCGCCCTCGGCCTTGATCCCGGCGGCACGCAGGGTGTCGGCGCCGCCGCTGGCCTGCGGGTTCGGGTCGGGGACGGCGTAGACCACGCGGGTGACGCCGGCCTCGACGAGGGCCTGGGCGCAGGGGCCCGTACGGCCGGTGTGGTTGCAGGGTTCGAGGGTGACGTACGCGGTGCCGCCGCGGGCGGCCCCGCCGGCGGCGTGCAGGGCGTGGACCTCGGCGTGCGGGCCGCCGGCCCGCCGGTGCCAGCCCTCGCCGACGACGGTGCCCGCGGCGTCGGTGATGACGCAGCCGACGACCGGGTTGGGGCTGGTGGAGCCGAGGCCGCGGGCGGCGAGCTCGATGGCGCGGCGCATGGCCTGTGCGTCGGCCGCGTCGACGGTGCGGGGGGCGTTCTCGCCCTCGCCGAAGGCGTCGTGCGGTGCGTGCGCGGCGTGGTTCGCCACCGGGTCCTCCTGCCTCTGTCGGGCACGGACTCCGGGGCCTGTCGGGATACGACAGATGAAGCGGTACAGCACACGCGGGGACGCCGAGGCCGAAAAAACGGTCCTCCCGGACACATCCGAAGGGATGCGCCGATGAACCGCCGACGGCGGCGTACCGGTGACTGGCCCGCCGCGCACTGCCTCCCATCCGGACTTTCACCGTCGGTCCAGGAATTTCACCTGGTCAACCGGCCGCTGGCTGCGGACGGGTCGCGGACTATACCGCCGGTTCGGAATTACACCGACCCCGGAGTGCGCTGCTTACTGGTACTGCTGCCAGTTTGCCACGGTCGATCGTCGGCCATGCGAGCGAGATGCTGTGGCCTGGGTCACAGGGGGGCGCCGGCGCGGGAATCCGTCAGGTCGGGCCGCCATTGGTCCAGACCTATTGACGGGGTGGTCTAGTCCTCTTAACGTTCCCTTCATCTTCCCCGGGAGACAGCCCGTCAGATGTGCGCACGTCACGGGCCAACACGCACCACCTCTCCGCCTGTTGTGTCCTTTGTGTCTGCCATCCTCCCCTCCCCAGGAGGCACCATGCCGTCCCCCACACGTATGAGAGCGATGCTCCTGGCATCCGGCGCGGCGATCGCCGGGCTGCTGGTCGGCGGGCTCTCCGCGGGCGTCTCGCACGCCGCCGACAACGAGAGCTGTCGCCCCGACGGGCTGTACAAGACGGCCGGCGTCGACGTCCCCTACTGCTCGGTCTACGACTCCGAGGGCCGCGAGAAGATGGGCGCCGACCACCAGCGCCGCGTCATCGGGTATTTCACCGGCTGGCGGACGGGCAAGGACGGCACCCCCGCCTACCTGGCCAACAACGTCCCGTGGTCCAAGGTCACCCACCTGAACTACGCCTTCGCCCACGTCGGCTCCGACAACAAGATCTCGGTCGGCGGCGACAGCCCGAACAACGCCGCCACCGGGATGACCTGGCCGGGCGTGGCGGGCGCCGAGATGGACCCGGCCCTGCCGTACAAGGGCCACTTCAACCTGCTCAACAAATTCAAGAAGCAGTACCCGAACGTCAAGACGCTGATCTCGGTCGGCGGCTGGGCCGAGACCGGCGGCTACTTCGGCGACGACGGCAACCGCGTCGCCTCCGGGGGCTTCTACTCGATGGCCACCAACGCCGACGGCTCGGTCAACCAGGCCGGCATCGACACCTTCGCGGACTCCTCGGTCGAGTTCATCCGCACGTACGGCTTCAACGGCGTCGACATCGACTACGAGTACCCGACCACCATGAAGGACGCGGGCAACCCGCTGGACTGGCAGCTCTCCAACGCCCGCCGGGCCGGCCTCGTCCAGGGCTACGCCGCGCTGATGAAGTCGCTGCGCGAGAAGCTCGACCGCGCGGGCGCCGCCGACGGCAAGCACTACCTGCTCTCCGTCGCCGCCCCCTCCTCCGGCTACCTGCTGCGCGGCATGGAGACGTTCCAGATGCAGAAGTACCTGGACTACGTCAACATCATGTCCTACGACCTGCACGGCGCCTGGAACGAGTACGTCGGCCCGAACGCCTCGCTCTTCGACGACGGCAAGGACGGCGAACTGGCCGCGGCCGGCGTCTACTCCACCTCCCAGTACGGCGGCATCGGCTACCTGAACTCCGACTGGGCCTACCACTACTTCCGCGGCTCCATGCCGGCGGGCCGCATCAACATGGGCCTGCCGTACTACACCCGCGGCTTCAAGAACGTGCAGGGGGGTACGGACGGCCTGTGGGGCAAGGCCCCCGCGACCACCTGCCCGGCCGGCGCGGGGCTGACCAAGTGCGGGGACGGCGCGGTCGGCATCGACAACCTGTGGCACGACCTGGACACCAACGGGGTCGAGTCCCCGGCGGGCTCCAACCCGATGTGGCACGCCAAGAACCTGGAGAAGGGCGTCGTCGGCGACTACGTCACCAAGTACGGGTTCCCCGCGAACACCACGCTGACCGGCACCTACGTCCGCAAGTACGACTCCGCGCTGGTGGCGCCGTGGCTGTGGAACGCCCAGAAGAAGGTCTTCCTGTCGACGGAGGACGAGCAGTCCGTCGCCGCCAAGGCCGACTACGTGGTGGACAAGGGCATCGGCGGCACCATGGTCTGGGAGCTGGCGGGCGACTACGGGTACAACGCCGCCAAGGGCCAGTACGAGATGGGCGACACGCTCACCACCCTGATGTACGAGAAGTTCAAGTCGGCCGCGCCGTACGGCTCGAAGAAGGCGGGGGCGACCGCCCCGCCGGCCCGGGCAGTGGACGTCAAGACGGAGTTCGGCGAGTTCAAGCTGGGCGACTCCAACTACCCGATCACCCCGAAGCTCAAGATCACCAACAACACGAAGAGCACGCTGCCCGGCGGTACGGAGTTCCAGTTCGACTACGGGACCTCCGCCCCGGCCAACGCCTCCGACCAGTCCGGTTTCGGCACCAAGGTGGTCTCCACCGGGCACAGCGGCACCAACGTCGGCGGTCTGAAGGGCGACTTCCAGCGGGTCTCGCTGAAGCTTCCGGCATGGCAGACGCTGGCTCCCGGCGCCTCGGTGGACCTGGCGTTCAACTACTACCTGCCGGTCTCCACGCCCTCCAACTGGACGGTGAACATCTCCGGCACCACCTACGCCCTCGCGGGGGACCTGGCGCGCGGTACGACGCTCGTCGAGCCGGGGGGCCCGACGATCCCGCCGACCACCCCTCCCACGACCCCGCCGACCACTCCCCCGACGACGCCGCCGACCACTCCCCCGACCACCCCGCCGACGACCCCGCCGGGCGGAACCTGCACGAACCCGGCGTACGTCGCGGGCAGCGTGTACACGGGCGGGCAGGTCGTCTCGCACAAGGGCCACAACTGGAAGGCCCAGTGGTGGACGCAGAACGAGGAGCCCGGCACCACCGGCGACTGGGGCGTCTGGAAGGACCAGGGCGCCTGCTGACAGCGCGCACCCGCCGCAGGTGAACGAACGTGAGGACCCGGTGGCCCGGCGGCCACCGGGTCCTCGCACGTGCGGCCGGGGGTGCCCCTCGTAGGCTGCCGCCGTGATCGCACAGGACCCCGCGGCGCTCGCGGACTTCGAGGAACACCGGCCCCGGATGTTCGGGATCGCCTACCGCATGCTCGGCTCCGCCGCCGAGGCGCAGGACACCGTCCAGGACGCCTGGCTGCGCTGGAGCTCCGCAGGGCGCGAGGGCATCGAGCACCCCGGGGCCTGGCTCGCCAAGGTGGTCGCGCACCTGTGCCTGAACCGGCTGGCCTCGGCCCGGGCGCGGCGCGAGGAGTACGTCGGCCCCTGGCTCCCGGAGCCGGTCCTCACCGGCGGCGGGGCGCTGGGTCCGCTGGAGTCGGCCGAGCAGCGGGACGGCGTCTCGATGGCGCTGCTGGTGCTGCTGGAGCGGCTGACTCCGGTGGAGCGGGCGGTGTACGTGCTGCGCGAGGCGTTCGCGTACGGCCACCGGGAGATCGCCGGGCTGCTCGACCTGACCGAGCCGAACTGCCGGCAGTTGTACCGCCGGGCGGCGGGTCGCGTGGAGGCGGGCCGGGCGGAGGCGGGGGCGGCCGCGCCGCGCCCGCGCTTCGAGCCGGACGCGGCGCGGTGGCAGGGCCTGGTGGAGACCTTCCTGGCGGCGGCGCGGGAAGGGGACCTGGCCCGGCTGGAGTCCATGCTGACCGCCGACGTGCGGTACGTGGCGGACGGCGGCGGGATCGTCTCCGCCGCCCGGCGGCCGATCCAGGGCCGGGAGAAGGTGGCGCGGTTCCTGGCGGGAGCGCTGCGCAGGTACGGGGCCGGGCGGCCGGTCCGCCTCGCGGAGGTCAACGGCGAGCCCGCCCTGCTGGTCGGCGGGGGCGCGGTCTTGCAGGTGGAGCTCGAGGACGGGCTGGTCCGCGGGGTGCGGAGCGTGGTGAATCCGGAGAAGCTGGAATTCCTCCAGCGGCAGCTGTCACATTCCCGGGGGCTGTCCGGTCCAGGCTGGTGAACGCATCCCTTCAGGGAAGGAACGGACACCATGAGCACGATCCTCGTCACCGGAGGCACCGGGAACCTCGGCAGGCGGGTCGTCACCCGGCTGCGGGCCGCGGGCCACGACGTACGGGTCCTGAGCCGCAGCGCGAAGGACCACCCGGTCGATCTGCGGGACGGCGGCGGGCTGGACGCGGCGATGGCCGGCGCGGAGGTGGTCGTGCACTGCGCGAGCACCCCGCGCGGCGGTGACGACGTGGCCGCCGGACACCTGATCGAGGCGGCCCGGCGGGCCGGAACGGTCACGAACGTCGTCTACATCTCGATCGTCGGCGTGGACGTGGTCCCGTTCGGCTACTACACGGTGAAGTACGAGGTCGAGCGGATGCTGGAGGCGTCGGGGCTGGGCTTCACGATCCTGCGCACGACGCAGTTCCACGACCTGGTGGCGATGGTGACGGACGCGCTGGCGAAGGTGCCGGTGGTGCCCGTGCCGCTGCCCAAGGGGGTCCGGGTGCAGCCGGTCGCCGTGGAGGAGGTCGCGGACCGGCTGGCGGAGCTGGCCGTCCCGGCGCCGGCGGGCCGGGTGACGGACATGGGCGGCCCGGAGATCCACACCCTGGTGGAGCTGGGCCGCTCGTACCTGGCGGCGACCGGGCGCCCGCGCAGGGTGTTCCCGCTGCCGCTGGCGGGGAAGGCGTACGCGGCCTTCCGCCGCGGCGGCAACCTGACCCCCTCGCACGCCGTCGGCAGGATCACCTTCGCCGAGTTCCTGGCGGCCCGGGCCGCGGGGGCGGCGGAGGCCGGGCGGTGAGCGTGATCGTTTCGGTGGTGTCCATGCCGGAGGGCATCGCGCGGCGCACCCCGGTGGCCGAGGCCCGTGACCGCCTCGCGCAGTCCCGCTTCCTGTTCGTGGACGCGGAACTGCCCGAGGAGGCGCCGCCGGGGGAGCAGCCGATCGCCCACCTGCTCGGTCTGGAGGCCGAGGACCTCGCGTGGCTCGGCCGCGCGAGGGAATCCGCCCGCGCCGAGTTCCTCGGTGACGCCGCCGCGTTCGTCGTCCCCGCGGTCGAGGCGGGCCGGATCGTCCACCTCCACGTCGTGGCCACCGAGCGGTACCTGGTCGCGGTGCACCGGGGGCCGGCCGGGCTGGTCGAGAACCTCGTCGCCCGGTTCCCGCACGAACGGCCCCCCGACGCCGTGGCCACGCTGTTCCTGCTCCTGGGCGAGGCCCTGGAGACCTTCCGGCGGTCCGCCGTCCAGGCCCTCCTGGAGGTGGAGGACCTGGAGGACGCGATGTTCCGGCACCGCAAGCCCGAGCAGCTCTACAGCCTGGCGCGGCTGCGCCGGACCTCGGCGCTCCTGCACCACACGCTGCTCCCCTACCACCAGGCGGCGGAGGAGGCCATCACGCGCCGGGTGCTCAACCGCAACTTCCCCGAGGAGCGCCAGCGGCTCGCCCGGGAGTACCAGCGCGTGTCGAGGCTGGTGCTGACGGACATCGAGGCGCTCCAGGAAGCGGCCCGGCGCGGCTTCGGCACCTACTCCTCGCTGGTGTCCGGCGAGCAGAACGGAGTGATCAACCGGCTCGCGATCGTCTCCACGATCTTTCTGCCGCTGACCTTCCTGACGGGGTTCTTCGGCATGAACTTCGCCTATCTGACGGACGAGCTGGAGAGCCGGAGCATCTTCTGGGCCCTCGCCGTCGGCCTCCAGGTGGTCTTCCTGGCAGGCGCGCTCTACGTGCTGCACCGCACCCGCATCTGGCGCCGGCTCCACGACGACGAGAGCATCGACGACGAGTAGGCCGCCGGACCGGGCCGGTGCGGGCCGCTGCGGCTCCGGCCGGGCCCGTACGGCGCGGCGCGGCGCGGTCAGGGGGCGAAGAGGTCGGCCTGCGCGGCTTCGCGGGCGGCCAGGCGCGCTCCGGTGAGGACCGCCGAGTCGCCCAGGGCCGTGGCCCGGACCTCCATCGGCACGGGGGTCAGCGTCGTCAGCCGGCGGGCCACCGCCGACGCGAGGGCGGTGCCGCCCGCGTGGCCGAGCTCCCCCGCCAGGACCAGGCACCCCGGGTCCAGGACCGCCGCGACCGCCGCCGCGCCCAGCGCCAGCCGTTCCGCCAGGGCGTCGAGGAAGGGCTCCCCCGCCGCCCCCGCCACCGCCTCGTCCACCGGGCCCGTCCAGCCGTGCTCCGCCGCCAGCGCCGCCACCGCGTCCCGGCCGACCAGGGCGTGGAACCCGCCCCCGCAGTCCGTGGCCGACGGGAGCCGTCCCGTACCCGGCACGGGCAGGAAGCCGATCTCGCCCGCTCCGCCGGAGGCCCCCCGACGCAGCCGCCCGTCCAGGACCACCGCCGCGCCGACGCCCGCGCCGAGCCACAGCAGTACGAAGGAGTCCAGGTCCCGGGCCGCGCCGACCCGCTGTTCGGCGAGGGCCGCCAGGTTGGTCTCGTTCTCCACCACCACCGCGGCCGGCAACCGCCGCTGCAGCGCCCCCACCAGGTCCCGGTGCCAGGCGGGCAGTCCGGCCGTACTGCGCAGTTCCCCGGCCGGGGCCACCAGGCCGGGGGCACCGACCACCACCGTGTGCAGTCCGTCCGCGCCCGCCTCCCGGCCGAGGGCCTCCAGCACGTCCACCGCCTCGTCCACCGCGTCCACCGGCAGCGCGGCCTGGGCCAGCGGGCGGCCGAGCAGATCCGCGACGACCGCCGTCGCGCTGTCCGTCCGTACGTCCAGGGCCGCCAGGTAGGCGCGGCGGGCGACGATCCCGTACACCCGGGCGTTGGGCCCGCGGCGCTGCTCCCCCGACTCCCCCACGACCTCGATCAGACCGGCGCCGGTGAGCCGCTCGACGAGATCGGCGACCGAGGGGCGGGACAGCCCGGTCATCGCCTTGAGCTGAGTGGCGGTCAGCGGCCCCTCCTCCTGCAGGAGTCTCAGGGCCAGGCGGTCGTTGATGGCCCGGGCCGTGCTCGGCGACGCGGGCGACGGGGCGGCGGGGGTCAGGGCCTTGGCAGGAGTCACGGCGCCCATCCTAGGTAGCTCCTCGCACCAACCATCAGGCAGGGTCCCTGATAGTTTAATTCCATGACAGGGGAAACAGACCTCAGCCCGGCGCGCCTGCGCCATGCCCGCTTCGCCATAGCCGCCGTCTTCTGCACCCACGGGGCCGTCACGGGCTCCTTCGCCACCCGCATCCCCTGGATCCAGGACCACGCCCAGCTCAGCGCGGGCACCCTGGGCCTCGCCCTCGCCTTCCCCGCACTGGGCGCGGCGGTCGCGATGCCGCTGGCCGGCCGGATCAACCACCGCTTCGGAGCCCGCCCCGCCCTGCGGGGGCTGCTGGTGCTGTGGACCCTCTCGCTGATCCTGCCGAGCCTCGCCCCCAACCTCGCGGCCCTGTGCTTCACCCTGTTCGTCTACGGGGCCACGGCCGGGATGGCGGACGTGGCGATGAACGCGCTGGGCGTCGAGACCGAGAACCGGCTCGGCCGCTCGATCATGTCCTCGCTGCACGGCATGTGGAGCGTGGGCGCGCTGATCGGCTCGGCGGCCGGCACCGTCGCCGCACACGCCGGGGCCGACGCCCGGCTGCACCACCTGGTCGCCGCGCTCGCCCTGACCGCCGCCGGGCTGGTCGCCGTACGGGGGGTGCTCGACCTGCGCAGCGCCCCGGGGGCCCAGGCGCCGCCGCACTTCGCGCTGCCCCCGAAGTCCGCGCTGCTGATCGGCGCGATCGGGTTCTGCGCGGTCTTCGCGGAGGGCGCGAGCATGGACTGGTCGGCGGTCTACCTGCGCGACGTACTGGACACGGACGCCGGCCTCGCAGCCGCCTGCACCACCGCGTTCGCGCTCACCATGTCCCTCGCCCGGCTCGTCGGGGACCGCGTGGTGGACCGGTTCGGGGCGGTGCGCACGGTCAGGGCGAGCGGGTTGCTCGCCACCGCGGGCGGGGTGCTCGTGGTGGCGGCCGGGAATCCGGCCGTGGCGATCGCGGGCTTCGGGCTGATCGGGCTCGGCATCGCGGTGGTCGTCCCGCTGGCCTTCGCGGCCGCGGCGCGCAGCGGGCCGGCGCCGGCCCAGGCCATCGCGGGCGTGGCGACGATCACGTACACCTCGGGGCTGATCGCACCGTCGGCGATCGGCGCGGTGGCGGACGCCACCTCGCTCGTGGTGTCCTTCGGGCTGGTCACTCTGCTCGCGTTCGCGCTGGTCGTGGGGGCGGCCGTACTGCGGCAGAAGCCGGTGGCGGCCGGGTCGGCGCCGGTGGACCGGGACGAACCAGCAGCTGTCCGGCCATAACATTGCGCAGGCTGCTCTGCGGCCCGGATGCTTGATCGGTTCGACGGAAGTGGTGGAGAGAATGGGCCTCGGCGTGGGCTGGACCCTGCACGGAGACGGGCGGACCCCCGCCCCCGGCGCGGTGGTACGGCCGGACGAGCGGCTGTCGTGGCCGCGGACCGCCGGGCTCGGCGCCCAGCACGTCGTGGCGATGTTCGGGGCGAGTTTCGTCGCGCCCGTCCTGATGGGCCTGGACCCGAACCTGGCCATCATGATGTCGGGTGTCGCGACGGCCGTCTTCCTGCTGGCCACGCGGGGGCGGGTGCCCTCGTACCTGGGCTGCTCCCTCTCCTTCGTGGGCGTCGCCGCGGCGATCCGGGCGAGCGGCGGGGACAGCGCGGTCGTCACGGGTGCGGTGTTCGTGGTCGGCGCGGCGCTGTTCCTGGCGGGGCTCGCCGTGCGGCGCTTCGGGGCGCGGATCATCCATGCCGCGATGCCGCCGGTGGTGACGGGCGCGGTGGTGATGCTGATCGGCTTCAACCTGGCGCCGGTGACGGCCTCCACGTACTGGCCGCAAGACCAGTGGACGGCGCTGCTCACCATGCTGGTCACGGGGGCGGCCGTGGTCTGCCTGCGCGGCTTCTGGTCGCGGATCGCGATCTTCCTCGGGCTGCTCTTCGGGTACGGGATCTCCTGGGTCTTCGACCTGCTCTTCGGCAAGATCCACTCGACGGTGGGCGGGGAGGCGGCCGTCGACCACTGGCGGCTCGACCTCTCGGGCGTCGGCGCAGCGGACTGGTTCGGCCTGCCGTCCTTCCACGCACCGCAGTTCGAGTGGTCGGCGATCCTCATCGCCCTGCCGGTGGTGATCGCGCTGATCGCCGAGAACGCCGGGCACATCAAGGCCGTCGGCGAGATGACCGGCGACCCGCTCGACGACGAGCTCGGCACGGCGATCGCGGCGGACGGCGCCGCGTCGATGCTGTCCACGGCGGTGGGCGGTCCGCCGAACACCACGTACTCCGAGAACATCGGCGTGATGGCGGCCACCCGCGTCTACTCGACGGCCGCCTACTGGGCGGCGGCCGGCTTCGCACTGCTCTTCGGCCTGTGCCCCAAGTTCGGCGCGGTCGTCGCCGCGATCCCCGGCGGTGTGCTGGGCGGGATCACCGTGATCCTGTACGGGATGATCGGCCTGCTCGGCGCGCAGATCTGGATCAACGGCGGGGTGGACCTGCGCAATCCGCTGAACCTGGTGCCGGCCGCGGCGGGCATCATCATCGGCATCGGCGGGGTGGAGCTGCGGTTCACGGACAGCTTCGAGCTGGGCGGCATCGCGCTCGGCACGATCGTGGTGATCACGGGCTACCACGCGCTGCGGTACTTCGCCCCCGCGCACCTGAAGCAGCAG
Source organism: Streptomyces sp. NPDC001194 (assembly GCF_042896985.1). Classification (NCBI taxonomy): domain Bacteria; kingdom Bacillati; phylum Actinomycetota; class Actinomycetes; order Kitasatosporales; family Streptomycetaceae; genus Streptomyces; species Streptomyces sp. NPDC001194. Next base: position 73,477 of record NZ_JBIAXU010000004.1, read on the forward strand.
GAGCCGCTGCTCGACGCGGGCACGTCGGCGTACGACGGGAACGGCGCGGGCGACGGGGACCAGGGCGGGGCCGGCCGGGCCGGCCGCCCCTGACGGGACCGGCGAGCGGGCGGGTTCGCCCGAACCGGCGAAGCACACGGCCAAGTTCCCCGGATCCGGACCCGGGGCTGCCACGCTGCCCTCCATGGAAGCGGTACTCGCGCGGATGCGCGCCCTGGACGAGCGGCTCCCCGCACAGGACGGTGTGGCCGTCTTCAACCGGGTGTACCTGACGGTGACGGAGACGCTGCACGCGCGCATCTCCCACGGGGAGTTCCCGGCGCCGCGGCGGGCGGAGACGCTGAGCGTGCGGTTCGCGGAGCGGTACCTGGCGGCGGTGGAGGCGGACCGGGCCCCGGCCTGCTGGCGCCCGCTGCTCCAGTACCGCCGCCACCCGGGGGTCCGGCCGCTCCAGCACGCCCTGGCCGGGATCAACGCGCACATCGGGCACGACCTGGCGCTGGCGGTGGTGGCCACCTGCCGGGCCCTGGACTGCGAACCGCGCGCACTGGAGGCGGACTTCGACCGGGTCGGCGACACCCTGGTCTCCCTGGAGGAGCACATCCGGGAGGACCTGATGCCGGGCCCGGACCTGCTGGAGATCGCCGACCCGCTGACGCACCTCCTCGGCTCGTGGAGCCTGGACCGCGCCCGCGGCGCCGCCTGGTCGGCGGCCCGCCTCCTGTGGACCCTGCGCCGCTCCCCCGACCTGGCCGAGGAGTTCACGGACTCCCTTGACGCCGGGGTGGGCCTGGTGGGCCGCTGTCTCCTCACCCCCACCTCCTGAGCGGGGCATGAGAACGGGCCGCCGCCGCGCTCGTGGCGCGGGGGCGGCCCGTGGTCATGGGCGGAGGGACCGGGTGGGTCAGTCCTCCGGGAGTTCGACCGGGGCTATCTCGTCGTAGACGTCGCCCGGGCCGGGGTTGGTGGCGTCGGTGGAGCCGCCGAGGTGGTGCATGACGCCCCAGACCGCGTTCAGCGCCGTCTGGACCGCGCCCTCGGCCCAGCCCGCCGTCCAGGAGATGTCGTCGCCCGCGAGGAAGATGCCGCGCTTGTCCTCGGGGAGGCGGTCCTGCATGAAGTGGGTGAACAGGCGCCGCTGGTAGCGGTAGTGGCCCGGCAGGTTGGCCTTGAACGCGCCCATGAAGTAGGGCTCGTTCTCCCAGGACACGGTCACCGGGTTGCCGATGATGTGGCGGCGGATGTCGACCTTCGGGTAGATCTCGCCGAGGGACTTCAGCATGACCTCCATCCGCTCGTTCGCGGACAGCGGCAGCCACTTCAGGCTGTCGTCGCACCAGGTGTACGAGAGGCAGATGACGGCCGGCGCGTCCGGGCCGTTGTCCAGGAGGTACGTGCCGCGGGTCATGCGGTCCGTCAGGGTCATCGACATGACGTCGCGGCCCGTCTCCTCGTCCTTGTCCAGCCAGAACGGCCGGTCGACGGGGATGAAGAGCTTGGACGACTCCATGTAGTGGGTGCGCTCGATCGCCGTCCAGTGGTCGATCGGGAACAGCGTGTCGTCGCAGGCGATCTTCGACAGGAGCATCCAGGACTGCGCCGTGAAGATCGCGGCGCGGTACGTGCGGATGTCGCCGTCGGCGTCGGTGACCGTGATGCGGTTGCCGGCCGTGCGGTGCAGGCGGGTCACGGCCGGACGCGGGGTGCCGTCGTGCAGGGAGGACAGCGAGGTGCCCTGGGCCCAGTGGACGATCTTCTCGGGCTCGCGCTCCCACAGGCGCAGCGGCAGCTGCTGCGAGCCGCCGACGATGCCGCGGTGGTGGTCGTCCGCCTCGGTGTAGACGACGCGCAGGATCTCCAGGATGGAGTTCGGGAAGTCGGTGTCCCAGCCGCCCGTGCCGAAGCCGACCTGGCCGAAGATCTCCCGCTTGCGGAAGGACTGGAAGGCCTCGGACTTGCAGAGGAAGCCGTAGAAGGTCTCGTCGTCGAGCTTCTCGACGAGCTTCGCCCAGATCTCGCGGATGCGCGGGACGTCCCGCTCGCGCATCGCCTGGTTCATGTCGGAGAAGTCGGCGCCCTCGTCGAGGCAGGCGTTCCACGCGGCCGACACGTCGCGGTAGACCTGCGGGAGGTCGGCGATGGTCTCGGCGTAGTGGGTCTCGCCCTTGAGGTCCACGACCGTCGAGGGGGTGGCCTCGGCGAGCGGGTTCGGGAAGGGCTCGGTGACCAGGCCCACGAGGTCGATGTAGTGCTGGAGCGCGGTGGAGGACGGCGGGAAGCGCATGGCGCCCATCTCCGCGGTCAGGCCCTCGGTGCCGGCGCCCTCGAAGCCCACGGTCCGCAGCCGGCCGCCGATCTGGTCCGCCTCGTAGACGACGGGCTTGAGGCCCATCTTCATCAGCTCGTAGGCGGAGATGATGCCGGAGAGCCCGCCGCCGATGACGGCGACCTCGGTCCCGAGCTCGGTCGCCGGGATCTGGCCCAGGCCGGCGGGGTGGGCGAGGAAGTCGTCGTACGCGTACGGGAAGTCCGGGCCGAACATGGTGATCGGCGGCTGTCCGTCGCTGTGCGGGACGGCGGTGGTGGGCACCGTGGACGTCATGGGGTACGGCTCCTTGCGGGGGTGGGGCAGGGGGGAGGGCGCTGGCGGGGCTCAGACGAGGGAGTCGTAGAGCCCGGGGCGGCGGTCGCGCAGGTACGGGTTGGTCTCGCGCGACGCGCGCAGCAGCTCGGGATCGGCCTCGCCGACCACCAGCTCCTCGCCGCGCCCGGCCCGGGTGCGGGTCACCCCGTCGGGGCTCGCCAGGCAGCTGAGTCCGACGAACTCGAACTCGCCTTCCGGACCGGTGCGGTTGACGTACGCGATGTACATCTGGTTCTCGAAGGCCCGTACGGGGACGAGCTGTTCGGCGACGAACTGGAACGGGTGCATCTGCGCGGTCGGCACCAGGAGGAGGTCGGTGCCGGCCAGGGCGTGGGCGCGGACGTTCTCGGGGAACTCCACGTCGTAGCAGATCATGATGCCGATGCGGAGCCCGTTCAGGTCCGCCTGGACGACGGGGGTGTCGCCGGGGGTGAAGGCGTCCTGCTCGAAGCAGCCGAAGAGGTGGGTCTTGCGGTAGTTCGCGAGCCTGACCCCGTCGGGCCCGATGAGCTGGGCCGCGTTGTACACGGTGTCGCCGTCGCGCTCCGGGTAGCCGTACAGGACGGCCAGGCCGTGGCGGCGGGCGATCTCGCCGATGGCGCGGGCCGACATGCCGTCGGCGGCCTCGGCGAGGTCGGCGACCTCCCGGACCTCCAGCGCGTAGCCGGTCAGGAACATCTCCGAGGTCACGAGCAGCCCGGCACCCGCCTGTGCGGCGCGCTGCGCGGCCTCGTCGAGCGCCTTCAGGTTCTCGGCGGTGTCGCCGAGCCGTCCGGAGCTCTGGAGGAGGGCGGTGCGCAGCGGGGGCATGGGCGTACCTCTGTGGCAGGAGGGGAGTGGGTCCTATTGAAGGTACGTTCACCCGTTCGACGTCGACAAGCCATGACTGTTGCGCTCCGCGCATCGATTCGTTGCGCGTTTTGGGGAGTGGACGGCGATTCGTTGCGCGGGCTCGTGGGTTCCCCTCCTGCCAGGGGCTATGTCTCGGCGCGGAAGGCCGGGTGGGCGCGCAGTCGCCACAGGTCCTCGAGGATATCGTCCGTGTCGTTGCCGATGACGCGGCCGCTCCAGGTGTCGCACAGGGCGGGGACGGCCAGCGCGCCGTCGTAGTGGTGTCCGACGGCCTCGTAGGCCCGGCGCAGTGCGGCGTACGAGGCGGGCGTGGAGAGCACGGTGGTGGCGACGGAGCCCTCCAGGCCGAGCCGGGCGAGGGCGTCCGCGACGCGCACGGAGTCCGGACAGTCGGCGCAGAGGTAGATGCGGTAGCGGTGCGGCACCGGCGAGAAGCCGGCGCCGATGCGGCCGCGCAGGGCGAGGGCCGGACCGGTTCGGGGCAGGACCATGGGCAGCATGACTCTCCTGGGGACGGCGCGGGGGCGTGGCGGACCTCCCGGCGGCGCGGCGCGCGCCGGGTTCACGGAGTCGGTGCGGGGATGCGTACGCGGCGCGGGGAGCCGTGGAACGCACGGTCGCCCTCGCGGGTCGGGCGGGGCCGTCGGGAGGCCGCGCGCGGCGTACGGAGGAGGAGGCTCAGGCGCTCGCGCGGAAGGCGCTGCGCACGCGCAGCAGGTCGATGTGCAGGCGCCGGGTCAGCCACCAGCGACGGAGGATCCGCGTCCGTGCGCGAGCCGTCCTGGCCATGTCCACCGACTCCGTCCCGCCCCTGGGGCATAAACGCGCCCGCGACGGACGCTGACTCTCGTGACCGTCGTCACCAGCAGTCTCGTGGCGGTCCGCGGGGCCGTCAAGAAGGTGGTGGACGGTCACTGCGGCCGTTCCCGAGGGAAGGAGTTCCCGACCCCATGGCGCCCGAAACCGATACGGCCACACCCGTGCACGTCCTCGACAACCCTGTCTGGGCCGCGCTGACCGGCCCGAGCAGTGCCTTCGCCGAGGCCGGGCCGGCAGGGCTCGCGGCCCGGTACGTCGCCGACACCTCGCCGTTCGTCGCGCTCGCCGACCCCGAGGACCCGGCGGCCTGGGCGGATCTGGCCGCGCTGGCCGGCCCGGGTACGACGGTCTGGATCACGGGCCTGCCGACCCCGCCCGCGGGGTGGTCGACGGAGGACTCGATACCGGGCGTCCAGCTGGACGGCGGGGCGGTACAGGCCGGTGCCGCGCCCGAGGCGGTCCGGCTGGGGCCGGCCGACGTGCCGGAGATGCTGGAGCTGGTCGGCCTCACGAAGCCGGGGCCGTTCGCCCGGCGCACCGTCGAGCTGGGCACGTACCTCGGGATCCGGCACGAGGGCCGGCTCGTCGCGATGGCGGGGGAACGGATGCGCCCGCCCGGCTGGTCGGAGATCAGCGCGGTGTGCACGCACCCCGACCACCGGGGCAAGGGGCTCGCGGGCCGGCTGATCAGGGCGGTGGCCGCCGACATCCGCGAGCGCGGCGACCGCCCGTTCCTGCACGCGGCGGCCGCCAACACGGGGGCCGTCGCCCTGTACGAGTCGATGGGCTTCACGCTGCGCCGCCGCCCGCTCTTCATGGGCGTCCGCACCCCGGACGGGGCTGCCTGACGCGCGAGTTCGCGGAGCGGGGCACCGGGGCAGGAGAGCGGGGAAGGGGACGGTCACACGGGCGGGCAGGGGGCCTGGGGCGGGCCCGGCAGGTTTCGCGGGGCGCGCAGCGGTCACACGCGGGGAATCCCATGGAAGCGAAAGGAACCGAGAGGACCTGCGATGAACGACGTCTCACGCCTGCCCGGCACCGCGCAGCACCACTGGCAGTGGCAGCTGCGCGCCGCCTGCCGGAATCTGGGGCCGGGCCGCTTCTACCATCCGGCCGGTGAGCGGGGCGAGGAGCGCGATGACCGCGACGAGGCCGCGAAGCGGGTCTGCGCGGTGTGCCCGGTGCGCGAGGCGTGCCTGGAGCACGCGCTGCGGACCCGCGAGCCCTTCGGCGTCTGGGGCGGGCTGACGGAGGAGGAGCGCCGGGCCCTGCCGGAGCAGACCGGCCGCCGTACCGCCCGCGCCCGCGCGGGCGCGGGGCACCGCTGAACGCCGCCCGCACGACCCCGGACGCGACTGCGCCCCGGCATGGACCATGCCGGGGCGCAGCGGTGTTCGAGGGGGGGCGGCGGTCAGGCCGGTGCGCCCGAGGTGAAGCGGCGCAGCAGCGGGGAGAGGACCAGGACGGACTTGGTCCGCTCCACGAACGGCTCGCCCGCGATGCGCTCCAGCACCCGCTCGAAGTGCCGCATGTCGGAGGCGAAGACCTGGACGACGGCGTCCGCGTCGCCGGTGACGGTCGACGCGGACACCACCTCCGGGTACCGCTCCAGCCCCCGCCGGATGTCGTCCGGCGAGGTGTTGTGGCGGCAGTAGATCTCTATGAAGCCCTCGGTCTCCCAGCCCATGGCGGCGGGGTCCACGCGGACGGTGAAGCCGGTGATGGCCCCCTCGGCCCGCAGCCGGTCCACGCGACGCTTCACGGCCGGGGCCGAGAGGCCGACCTCGGAGCCGATGTCGGCGTAGGAGCGGCGGGCGTCCTCGGCGAGGGCGTGCACGATGCGTTCGTCGAGATCGTTCAGTCGCACTGCGGGTGGATCACTTTTCTGCTGTGGCCACTTCTGCCGTGGCCAGTCGGGAGCGGCGAATGCCGTACAGGAAGTAGACCACGAGGCCGACCGCCATCCAGACACCGAAAGCGATCCACGTCGCCGTCGGCAGGCTGTACATCATGTAGCCGCAGGCGAGGAAACCGAGGATCGGCGTGACCGGGAAGAGCGCCACCTTGAAGGTGCGCGGCATGTCGGGCTTGGTGCGGCGCAGGATCACCACGGCGACGTTGACGAGGGCGAAGGCGAAGAGGGTGCCGATGCTCGTCGCGTTGGCCAGCTCACCCAGGGGGATGAACGCGGCGAGCGCGCCGCAGAAGAGGGAGACGATCACCACGTTGGCGCGGGGGGCGCCGGTCTTCTCGTCGACCTTGGCGAAGACCTTGGGGACGAGGCCGTCGCGGGACATCGCGAAGAGGATGCGGGTCTGGCCGTAGAGGACGGCGAAGACGACGGAGGCGATGGCGACGACGGCGCCGGCGGCGAGGACGACGCCCCAGAAGCTGTCACCGGTGACGTTGGTCATGATCTGGGCCAGCGCGGCCTCGGTGCCCTCGAAGTCCTTCCAGGGCAGTGCGCCGACGGCGACGAAGGCGACGAGGCAGTACAGGACGGTGACGATGCCCAGCGAGAGCATGATCGCGCGGGGCAGGTCCTTCTTCGGGTTCTTGGCTTCCTCACCGGCGGTGGAGGCGGCGTCGAAGCCGATGTACGAGAAGAAGAGCGTGGAGGCGGCGGCGCTGATGCCGGTGATGCCCAGCGGGGCCAGCGGGGCGTAGTTGCCGGACTTGATGCCCATGACGCCGATGCCGATGAAGAGCACCAGGGTGACGATCTTCACCGCGACCATGATCGTGTTGATCCGGGCGCTCTCCTTGGCGCCGCGCATCAGGAAGACCATGGCGAGCAGGACGACGACCAGCGACGGCAGGTTGATGAAACCGCCCTCGCCCAGCGGCGCGGACACGGCGTCGGGGATCGTGACGCCTATGGTCCCGTCGAGCAGCTCGTTGAGGTACTGGCCCCAGCCGACGGCGACCGCCGCGACGGACACGGCGTACTCCAGGACCAGGCACCAGCCGCAGACCCAGGCGATGAACTCGCCCATGGTGGCGTACGAGTACGAGTACGAGGAGCCGGAGACCGGCACCGATCCGGCCAGCTCCGCGTAGGAGAGCGCCGAGAAGAGGGCGGTCAGGCCCGCGATGACGAAGGAGATCGTGACGGCGGGGCCGGCCTTGGGGGCCGCCTCGCCGAGGACCACGAAGATGCCGGTGCCCAGGGTGGCGCCGATGCTGATCATGGTCAGCTGCCACATGGTGAGCGAGCGGCGCAGGGTGCCGCCCTCGCCCTGGCCGCCCTCGGCGACCATCTGCTCGACCGGCTTGCGGCGCAGCAGAGGGTTCACAGGCTTGCGGGGCTCGGAGGTGAGCGGTGGCGCCTGGCCGGTTTCGAGCACGAGGGACTCCTTTGACACTGCGGATGGGGACTGTGGCATCGACCGCAGCGGTCCGGGGCAGGACACAGACAAGGAAGCCTGGGCATGGGGGACCGCCGAGCAGGCGGTCCGCGCCACTCCACGTACAGCGAGTGAGCCTACGAGCAGAGTGATACCGCCCGTAATGCACCATCCTTGCACATTGCCGCACGATCGTTGCGCGGATCTGTCCTGGATGGTCCTTTGTTGCGCACGGATGATCGATCAGTGCGTACGCCCCCTTTGTCTCCTTCGTTGACTCCTCATCAGAACTCCCGCAGCATGCCCGCCGGGACCGACGAACGGAGGCGCGCCGTGAACGCCGAGAACGCCGAGAACACGAAGCACACCGGGAGCACCGGGAGCACCGGGAGCACCGACAGCTCCGGTACGCACTGGCTGGACCCGGGTCCCTTCCTGCGCGGGGTCGCCTGGCTCGACAAGGGACGACCGGTCCGGGCCGACCCGCAGGACGGCATGCGACTGCCGTGGGACACCGGGGAGCGGGCCACCCTGCCGATAGGGGTGCGTCTGGAGTTCACGGCGCACGCCGCCCACGCCGTGGAGGTCCGCTACCGGGCGACCGTGCCCGGCCCCACCGACGCGCTGCGCGACCTCGCGCACGCCTTCGCACTGTGGGACCGGCACGGGGTGGTCCGCGAGGTCTGGAGCGAACCGGCCGCGGAGGCCGTCGTACGGATCGAACTGCCCGGCGGGACCGGCCCGTTCACCCTGCACCCGCCGGAGGGGCAGTCCCCGCTCGTCCTCGGCCTGCGCGGGATCGGCGGCGCCGTCGCCCCGGCCCCGGCCGGCCCGCGCTGGGTGGTGCACGGCGATTCGATCACCGAGGGCTGGTGGGCGACCCGGCCCGCCCACGGCTGGCCCGCGGTCGCCGGGCGGGCGCTGGGCTGGGACACGGTCAACCTCGGGTACGCGGGCGCCGCCCGCGGGGAACTCGCCACCGCCGAGCAGATCGCCGCTCTGCCCGCCGATGTCATCACCCTCGCGTTCGGCACCAACTGCTGGTCCCGCGTGCCCTTCTCGGCGCCACTGCTGTACGAGACCACCCGCGCCTTCCTCGAACTGGTCCGCCAGGGGCATCCGCGGACCCCGCTGCTGCTGGTCTCCCCCGTACTGCGGCCCGACGCCGAGCGCACCCCGAACCGGCTCGGCGCCACCCTGGGCGCCCTGCGCGACGCGATGGAGCGGGCCGCCCGCGAGCGGATCACCGCCGGGGACGACCGTCTCGCCCTGCTTCCGGGCCGTGACCTGCTGGGTCCCGAGCACCTGGCGGACGGGCTGCACCCCAACGACTCCGGACACCAGGTCCTCGGCCTCGCTGTGGTCACGGCTCTGCGGCGCTCCGGGTTCGGTCCGGGGTGAGTGAAACAGCCCACAGGAATCCGCTTGAACAGATCGACCCCGACAGGGCGTGTCCTGAGCACAGTTGCCGACGCACCGGAGACGGGCGGCGGACACGGAGACACCACACGTGGGAGAGATCAAGATGGGCATCAAGCGCGGAACCACCCTGGCCGCCGTCGCAGTCGTCGTCGCCCTGACGGCCACCGCCTGCGGCGGGGACGACACGGCGGGCAACGCCAAGCCGGCCGGGGCCGCGTCCCAGGCTCCCGCCGCCGCTTCCGGCGCCGGCTCCGGCGCCTACGGCGCCGACTACGGTTCCGACTCCGGTGCGGGAGCCGCCGCCGGCGCGGACGCCAAGGGAGCCGGACAGCTGGCGGTCGCCCAGAACGAGCAGATCGGCGCCCTCCTCACCGACAGCGCCGGTTTCACCCTCTACCGCTTCGACAAGGACACCGCCAAGCCGCCGAAGTCCAACTGCGACGGCGACTGCGCGAAGGCCTGGCCCGCCGTCGCGGCCGGCGACGCCACCGCCGCCGCGGGCATGGACGCGGCGCTGCTGGGCGAGGTCGTGCGCACCGACGGCAGCAAGCAGCTGACGGTCGCCGGCTGGCCGGTCTACCGGTACAGCAAGGACACCAAGGCGGGCGAGACCAACGGGCAGGGCGTCGGCGGCACCTGGTTCGCCCTGGCCCCCGACGGCAAGAAGGCCGCGAAGGCGGCCGCCGCCGCACCGGCCGCACCGGCCGGAGCGGGCGAGGCCGCGGGCGCGCTGACCGTGGCCAAGGACCCCAAGCTCGGCGAGCACATCGTCGACGGCAACGGGATGACGGTCTACCGCTTCAAGAAGGACACCGCCTGGCCGATGGCCTCCAACTGCACCGGCGACTGCGTGGCCAAGTGGCCCGTGGTGCCCCCGGTGGACAAGGCCAACGCCAAGGGCATCGTGGAGAAGGGCTACTCGGTCCTGGACCGCCCCGACGGCAAGAAGCAGCAGGCCATCGACTGCTGGCCCGTCTACACCTTCACCGGTGACAAGAAGGCCGGCGACATCAACGGCCAGGGCGTCGGCGGCACGTGGTACGCGGTGGCCCCCGACGGCAAGCTGATCACCACCTCCTGACCACCGGCTCCTGACCGCCGGCTCCCGACCGCTCCCCCCGCCCCCTCCCCCACATCCGGAACCGCGCGGCCCCCTGCCCACTCCCCCCGGCAGGCGGGCCGCGCACCCGTTCCGCCGCGCACCGTTCCGCCTTGGCGCGCTCCTCCATACACTCCACCGCATGCTGCGCGTACTGGCCGTCGACGACGAGAAGCCGCTCCTCGAGGAGCTCCTCTACCTGCTGGGCTCCGACCCCCGGGTGCTCAGCGCCGAGGGCGCCTCGGACGCCACGCAGGCCCTGCGGCGGATCACCAGGGCCCTGGAGACCGGCCCCGAAGGGCCCGACGGCATCGACGTCGTCTTCCTCGACATCCACATGGCGGGACTGACCGGCCTGGACATCGCCCGGCTGCTGGCCGGGTTCGCGCAGCCGCCGCTGATCGTGTTCGTCACCGCCCACGAGGGCTTCGCCGTCCAGGCCTTCGACCTCAAGGCCGTGGACTACGTGCTCAAGCCCGTCCGCCCGGAGCGGCTGGCCGAGGCCGTCCGCCGGGCCTGCGCCCAGCTGGGCCGGACCGCGGCCGCGCAGCCGCCCGAGCCCGCGGGACCCCCGGCCGCTCCCGTCGCCCCGTCCGGTGCGGGCGTCCCGCCGCAGTGCCGCCCCGCCCCCGAGGTCACCGTCGCCGACCGCGGCGCGGACCAGATCGCCGTCGAGCTGGGCGGCGTCACCCGGTTCGTGGCGATCGCCGACATCGCGTACGTCGAGGCCCAGGGCGACTACGCCCGCCTGCACACCGACGAGGGCAGCCACCTGGTCCGCATCCCGCTCTCCACGCTGGAGGAGCGCTGGGCGGCCCGCGGGTTCGTCCGCATCCACCGCCGCCACCTGGTGGCCCTCGGCCGGATCGACGAGCTCCGGCTGGACGCGGGGACCACCAGCGTCCGCGTCGGCTCCGCCGAGCTCCAGGTCAGCCGCCGCCACTCCCGCCAGCTGCGCGACCTGCTCATGCGCCAGGCGACCGGCTAGGGGGTGAGGCACGCCCTGCGGACCACCGACCGTCCGGCGTGCGCGGGCGCCGTTCGTCGCACCGAACGGGACGTACGGCGCCCCAGCGCTGCCGTCGGTCGCACCGCGGCCCCCGCCGCCCGCCGACGACCGGCCCCGGACCTATGGTGGAGCCCGCCGGGAACGAGCTGGGGGGTGCGCATGGCCGAGATCCAGGCGCTGCTCGACGCGCTGGCCGTACTGCCCCGGACCCCGCCCGCCGGCCCCGCCGAGGCCGAACTGCTGCTCGCCCGCCTGCGCAGCGCCGCCGCCCGCTGGGCCGACGTCCTGTACGAGGCCAACGAGGGCGTCCGCCGGCAGCTCCCGCCCCGCGCCGAAGCCGCCCTGACGCTGGCCTTCCGCCGCGCCGAAGACTCGTACGTGGAACTGGAGATCGCCCTGCGCGACTGCGCCGAGCATCGCGACCCCGCGCTCTGACACCCCTTTTCGGCCGGTGGGAGGGGTGGGGATCGGCCCGGTTCGCGCCTGTTGCGGGCTCCGCGGGCCTGCGTAGACTCCGGTATCCCCTCCCCCGGGCGATGAGGACCGAGCCGTGAACCAGACGTACGCGCTGACCGCGGTCACCGTCGTCGTCCTGGTCACCGTGCTGGTGGGCGCGCTGGGCCTGCGGATCTCGCGGACCACCTCCGACTTCTACGTCGCCTCGCGGACGGTGGGGCCCCGGCTCAACGCGGCGGCGATCAGCGGGGAGTACCTCTCCGCGGCCTCCTTCCTCGGGGTGGCCGGGCTGGTGCTCCTGCAGGGGCCCGAGATGCTCTGGTACCCGGTCGGGTACACCGCCGGATACCTGGTGCTGCTGGCGCTGGTGGCGGCCCCGCTGCGCCGATCGGGGGCGTACACGCTGCCCGACTTCGCCGAGGCGCGGCTGGAGTCGCAGGCGGTGCGCCGGGTCGCCGTGCTGTTCGTGGTCGGGGTGGGCTGGCTGTACCTGCTGCCGCAGCTCCAGGGCGCGGGGCTCACCCTGGAGATCCTGACCGGGGCCCCGCACTGGGTGGGCGGGGTGGTCGTCGCGTTCGTGGTGACCGCGGCCGTCGCGGCCGGCGGGATGCGGAGCATCACCTTCGTCCAGGCCTTCCAGTACTGGCTCAAGCTCACCGCGCTGCTGGTGCCCGCCTTCTTCCTGCTCGCCGCCTGGGCCTGGGACGGGGCGCCGCGCGCCTCCTTCGACGCGCCGGCGGTCTTCCGCGAGCACACCGCCGTCACGCTCGCCGAGGACGTACGGCTGACCCTGGACGCGCCGCTCGCGCTGAAGGTCACGGGGCAGGTGGACGGGCGCGGCCACACGGCCGCTCCGCTGACGCTGGCGCCCGGGCAGCACTCCGTACGGGCCGGGGCGCGGCTGGAGTTCGCCGCGGACACCCCGGTTCCGCAGACCCGCGCGACGTCCGGGCGCAGCACTCCCCGCTGGTCCCGGCCGATGGACGGGGGCCGGCCGGCGCTCGGCCTGTACGCGACGTACGGGCTGGTCCTGGCCACCTTCCTCGGCACGATGGGCCTGCCCCACGTCGCGGTGCGCTTCTACACGAGCCCGAACGGCCGCGACGCGCGCCGCACCACGCTGGTGGTGCTCGGGCTGCTCGGCTTCTTCTACCTGCTGCCTCCCGTGTACGGGGTGCTCGGGCGGACCTACGCCCCGGAACTCGCCCTGACCGGGGACGCGGACGCGGCGGTGCTGGTGCTGCCGGAGCGGATGGTGGGCGGAGTGCTCGGCGACCTGCTGGGGGCGCTGGTGGCCGGGGGCGCGTTCGCGGCGTTCCTCTCGACCGCTTCGGGGCTGACCATGGCGGTGGCCGGGGTGCTGCACCAGGACGTCCTGGCGTCGCGCGGGGTGCGGACGTTCCGGATCGCGGTGCTGGTGGCGATGCTGGTGCCGCTGGGCGGGAGCGTGCTGCTGACGGACGTGCCGGTGGCGGACGCGGTGGGGCTGGCCTTCGCGGTGTCGGCCTCGTCCTTCTGCCCGCTGCTGGTGCTGGGCATCTGGTGGCGCGGGCTGACCCCGCCGGGTGCGGTGGCGGGGCTGGTCATCGGGGGCGGGGCGGCGCTGGGCGCGGTGCTGGCGACCCGGGCGGGGCTGCCCCCGGCGGGATGGGTGCACACGCTGATGGCGTGGCCTGCGGCGTGGTCGGTACCGCTGGGATTCCTGACGATGGTGCTCGTGTCGCTGGCCACCCGGTCGCGGATCCCGGCGGGGACGGCGGCGACGCTGGCCCGGCTGCACCTGCCGGAGAGCGTGACGGGTGCGGGGGCGGTGGCGGATCCCGCGGCGGGCGCCGTCTCCGCGGCCGGTCCCGGCGCGGGCCCCGGTCCCGGCGCCCGCGCGGGCGGTGCTCCGTGACCGGAGCGGTGCTCGCGGTCTTGGCCGCGGCCGGTGCGGTGCTGCTGCTGGGCCTGGGCTGGGCCGGCGGCCGGCGGCAGGCCCGGCGCGGCGACCGGGCCGGCGGCCTGGACCTCGGCACGCCGGTGGAGCGGGCCACCTTCCACACCCTGCACACCGCCTCGCTGGCCGCTCCCCCGCTGCGCGCCGGGCTCACCGAGGACGCCGCCCGCAAGGCCGCGAAGCGGCTGCGCTCTCTGCTGGGCACGGAGGCCCTGTGCCTCACCGACCGGCAGTCCGTGCTGGCCTGGGACGGGCCGGGGGCCGACCACCACGAGCGGCGGGCGATGGCCCGGGTCGCCGTCATGCTGGACTCCGGCCGCAGCATGAGCGTGCGGACGGAGTGCACCCGACCCGACTGCCCGCTGAAATGGGCGGTGTTCGCCCCGCTGACCGGCGAGGACGGGGTGCTCGGCGCGCTCGTGGCCTACGGTTCGCGGGAGTCGGCGGTGCTCGTGCGGGCCGCGACGGAGGTGGCCCGCTGGGTCTCCGTCCAGCTGGAGCTCTCGGAGCTGGACCGCTCCCGCACCCGTCTGATGGAGGCGGAGATCAAGGCGCTGCGCGCGCAGATCTCCCCGCACTTCATCTTCAACTCCCTCGCCGCGATCGCCTCGTTCGTCCGCACCGACCCCGAGCGGGCCCGGGACCTGCTGCTGGAGTTCGCCGACTTCACGCGCTACTCCTTCCGCCGGCACGGCGAGTTCACCACGCTCGCCGAGGAGCTGCGCTCCATCGAGCAGTACCTGGCCCTGGCCGGGGCCAGGTTCGGGGACCGGCTGAAGGTGACCCTCCAGGTGGCCCCCGAGGTGCTTCCGGTGGCGCTGCCGTTCCTGTGCCTGCAGCCGCTGGTGGAGAACGCCGTCAAGCACGGGCTGGAGGACTCCACCGAGGAGTGCCTGATCACCATCGCCGCCCGGGACGCGGGCGCGGAGGCGCTGATCACCATCGAGGACAACGGGGTCGGCATGGACCCGGCGGTGCTGCGGCGGATCCTGGCCGGGGAGCACGGCGGCTCCTCGTCGGGCATCGGGCTGACGAACGTGGACGAGCGGATCCGGCAGGTGTACGGGGACGCGTACGGCCCGGTGATGGAGACGGGGGTCGGCGCGGGCATGAAGATCTCGCTGCGCATACCCAAATACCGTGCGGGCGTGCACAGTTCGGGGCCGGGGCCGCAGCCGCCCCGGTACTGAACGGGCCCGCGGCGTGCCATCCTGGCAGCGGCGCGGACCGACTGCCGGGGCTCCCCCCGGCGGCAGCCGGGGAACAGTCTGGGAGGTTCGCCGACGTGCGGGTCGGGCGGGAACAGCGGCGCGAGGAGTTGCGGGACTGGGTGCGCGCCGGTGCGCGGGGCCGCGGCGGCCGGCTGATCGTGGAGGGCGAGCCCGGTGCGGGCCGGACGGCGTACGTGCGCGAGGCGCTGGCCGAGGCGGCCGCGCTGGGCTGCCGGGTGCGCTACGGGGCCGCCGAGCCGTTCGCGGCGGAGCTGCCGCTGCGGGCCGCGCTGGACTGCCTGCACCCCGGGGGCGCCGGCCGGGCGGCCGTGATCTCCCTGCTCCGCGAGGCCCGGCGGGACGGGCAGGGCGGCGGGGCGTGGCTCGCGGCCACGGACCTGCTGGTGTCCGGGGTCGAGGAGTGGTGCGCGCGGGGCCCGCTGCTGCTGGTCCTGGACGACCTCCACCGGGCGGACCCGGCCAGCCTGCTGCTGTGGCGGCGCCTGGGCCGCTCGGCCGACCGGCTGCCCCTGCTGCTCGCGGGGACCCGGAGGCCGCTGCCCCGGCGCCCCGAGGTGGAGCAGCTCTGCGCCGACCTGGGCGCGGGCCCGGGCGGGCACACCGTACGGCTGGAGCCGCTGACCGGGCCGGAGTCGGCCGGGGCACTGCGCCGGATGCTGGGCGCGGAGCCGGGACCGCGGCTGCGGGAGGCCGCCCTGCAGGCCGGCGGCAATCCCGGGCTGCTGCGGGAGCTGACCGCGCGGTGGGCCGGGTTCATCGAGATCACCCGCGACGGCCGGGAAGCCGGCCGGGGCGACGGTACGGGAGACCCCCGCGGGGACGGCTGCGGAGACCGGCCGGCCGACGGCCCGGGAGGCCGGCCGGGGCGGCCCGGACCACCACACGAAGGCCCGGGAGGCCCGGAAGGCCCGCCGGGCGACGACCCCGAGTTCGGTGGCCTCGCCGAACTCACCGTTCCCGAAGCGGAGCTGCCCGAGCCCCCCGACTCCCTTCCCCGGGGTCTCGGCTACCTCTCCCGCGCCGCCTACGCCACCCTGCGGCACGCCGCCCTGCTCGGGCCGGCCTTCACGCCGCGCGAGCTGGCCCTCGTACAGGCCAGGCCCGCCCGCGAGGTGCTGGCCGAACTGGAGGAGCCGCTGCTCGCCGGGCTGTTGGAGGACGCCGGCGAGCAGCTGCGCTTCCGGCAGCCCGCGCTGCGCCGGGCCCTGTACCGCGAGCTGCCCCGGCCCGCCCGCGCCGCCCTGCACCAGGAGGCGGCCCGCGCCCTCGCCGGGGCCGGGCACGATCCGGCCCGGACCGCCGAACAGCTTCTCGCCGACGGGGCGTTGGACCGCTGGGCGGTGCGCTGGGTGGCGGATGCGGCGCAGGCCCTGATCGCGGCGGCGCCCGCGGCCGCCGCCGAACTGCTGGAGCGGGCCGCCGGCCAGGCCGGCCGCGCGGACCGGGAGGCCCTGGAGGGGAGCCTCGCGGACGCCGCGCTGATGCTGCGCCGACCCGAGTCGGCGCAGCTGCTGGCCGCCCTGCACGGCCGGGCCGAGGACCCGGGGGCCCGGGCGGCCCTGGCCTTCAAGCTGGTGTCGGCGCTGATGATCGAGGGGGACATGGCCCGGGCGCTGGCCGTCACCGAGGACGCGCTGGCGGAGCAGGTCCCCTCCCCCGCGCTCCGGCTGCGGCTGGAGGCCTGCCGGGTCCTGGCCCTGGCCGAACGGGGCTCCCCGGCGCAGGCCCGCGTCCTGGCCGTCCCGGTGGTGGCGGAGGCGGCCCGGCTGGGCGATCCGCTGTGCGGGGCGGAGGCCCATCACGCGATGGCCTTCGCCCTGTTCCACCTGGGCCGCGGCCGGGAGTCGCTGCGCCATGTCGCCGAGGGGATCGCCTGGGCCCGGCGCGGCCCCGAGGCCAACGACATGCGACTGCTGCTCCTCGCCAACCAGGCGGAGGGCCATGAGCGGTTCGACGAGCCGGAGCCCGTGGCGGCGGCGCTGCGCGAGGCGAGGGAACTGGCGCTCGCCACCCGCTCGACGGGGCGGCTGGTGGTGACCGAGGCCCTGCAGGCCGAGTTCCACTACCGGCTCGGCGACTGGGACGCGGCGCTCGCCGGGGTGGCCCGGGCGGACGGGCCGCCGGTCTCGGACGGCTGGCTTCCGGTGGTGGTGCACGGTCTGCGGGCGCTCGTACGGGGCCACCGGGACGAGCGCGAGGCGGCGCGGGCCGAGCTGGCGCTGCTCCCGCCGGACGCCTTCGCGGGCCCGGCGGCGCGCCGCTACGGCGGGCACGTCCAGCTGGCCCGGGCCCTGCTGGCGGAGCGGGCGGGCCGCCCGGACGAGGCGGTGCGCGAGCTGCTGCCGGCACTGGCGGACGGCCCGGACGGGGCGAGGGCGTACGAGCGCTCCTGGATGCTGTCGGAGATCGTCCGGCTGGCCCTGGAGTGCGGGGACACGGCGACGGCCCGGGCGGCCGTGGCGGCCTGCCGGCGGACGGCGGCGGCGCTGGCCGAGTACCCGGGTCCGGCGCTGGCGCTGCTGCGCTGCGAGGGCCTGTTCGCCCAGGATCCGCGGCTGCTGGCGAAGGCGCTGGAACGGGCGGAGCGCGGCGGGCGTCCGCTGGTGCTGGGCCACGCGTGGGAGGACCTGGCGGTGGCCCGGGCCTGGCACGGCGAGCTGGCGGCGGCGCGGTCGGCGCTGACGCACGCGGTGGCGGCGTACGAGGTGCCGGGCGCGCGGTGGGACATCGCGCGGGCGGACGCCCGGCTGCGGAGTCTGGGGGTGCGGCGCGGCAGCCGCTCGGCGCGGCGGCGGGCGGCCAGCGGGTGGGAGGCGCTCACCCCGGCGGAGCTGAAGGTGGCCCTGCTCGTCGCGCAGGGCCGCTCGAACCCGGAGATCGCGAGCGCCCTGTTCCTGTCCGCGCGGACGGTCCAGACGCACGTCTCGCACATCCTGGCGAAGCTCCAGGTCCGCTCGCGGGCGGCGGTGGCGGCTCAGGCGGCGGCGCGCCGGCCGGGGCCGCAGGCGCCGCCGGGCCCGGCGGCGGGGCCCGGACCGTAGCCGGGCAGGGCTTCGCGCAGGGCCCGCAGGGCGTAGTACGTACGGGACTTGACGGTCCCGGCGGGGACTCCGAGCGCCTGGGCGGCCTCGCAGACCGACGCCCCGCGGAAGTGGATCTGCACGAGCACCGCCCGGTGCTCGGGGCTGAGTGATCTCAGCGCGTCGCGGACGTCGAGGACGGTGACGGCCCGCTCGGTGCCGTCGTCGGCGACCGGTGCGTGGCTGTCGAGGGCGTCGGGGGCGACCTCGGCGGGGCGGACCAGACGGGCCCGCCGGGCGTCGATGGCGAGGCGCCGGCCGACGGTGTAGAGCCAGGGGCGCAGGGAGGCGTGGCCGCTCTCCAGTACCTCGGGGTGTTTCCAGGCGCGGAAGAACGTCTCCTGGAGGAGGTCCTCGGCGCGGTGCCGGTCGCCGAAGGTGAGGCGGAGGAGGAAACCGTAGAGGGAGGCGCCGTGTTCGCGGTGCAGTCGCGCGAGGGCGAGGGCGTGGGCGTCGGTGCGGCGGCAGAGGGTCGCGGTCACGGGGTGCCCCTTACGGGTCGTTCCGGCTCGGATGACCCGAGCGTGGCGGACCCGGCGCCCGGAGTTATCCGCCGCATGGCGTATCCGCCCGCCGCCTGCGCCGACCGGTCGAACGGTTCGCCGAACGGTCCCCGGACACGCCGGTGGCCCCGGGCCACGTCCGCGGAGGACGGGCCCGGGGCCACCGGGAAAAGCGGGAACTAGCTCCAGCTGGCGTGCAGGGGCTTGCCCTCGGCGTAGCCGGCCGCCGACTGGACGCCGACCACCGCATTCTCCTCGAACTCCGCGAGGGAGCCCGCGCCCGCGTAGGTGCAGGAGGAGCGGACGCCCGCGATGATCGAGTCGATCAGGTCCTCGACGCCCGGACGGGCCGGGTCGAGGAACATCCGCGAGGTGGAGATGCCCTCCTCGAACAGGCCCTTGCGGGCCCGGTCGTACGCGGACTCCTCGGAGGTGCGGTTCTGCACGGCGCGTGCCGACGCCATGCCGAAGGACTCCTTGTAGAAGCGCCCGTCGGCGGACTGCTGCAGGTCGCCGGGGGACTCGTACGTCCCCGCGAACCAGGAGCCGATCATCACGTTCGACGCGCCGGCGGCCAGCGCCATCGCCACGTCGCGCGGGTGGCGTACGCCGCCGTCGGCCCACACGTGCTTGCCGTGCTTCTTCGCCTCCGCCGCGCACTCCAGCACCGCGGAGAACTGCGGGCGGCCCACGCCGGTCATCATGCGGGTGGTGCACATGGCGCCGGGGCCCACACCGACCTTGATGATGTCCGCGCCGGCCTCGATGAGGTCCTTGACGCCCTCGGCGGCCACGATGTTGCCCGCCACGATCGGGACCTGCGGGTCCAGCGCGCGCACGGCCTTGATCGCGTTGATCATCGACTCCTGGTGGCCGTGGGCCGTGTCGATGACGAGCGTGTCCACGCCCGCGTCGAGCAGCTGCTTGGCCTTCTGCACGAAGTCGCCGTTGATGCCGACGGCGGCGGCGATGCGCAGCTTGCCCTCGGCGTCGGTGGCCGGGGTGTACAGGGTCGCGCGCAGCGCGCCCTTGCGGGTGAGGAGGCCGACGAGCTTGCCGTCCTTGTCGACGGCCGGGGCCAGCTTGCGGTGGCCGGCGTCGAGCTTGTTGAAGGCCTCGCGGGGGTCGATGTCGGCGTCGATGAGCAGGAGCTCCTTCGACATGACCTCGGAGAGCTGGGTGAAGCGGTCCACGCCGGTCAGGTCGTGGTCGGTGACGACACCGACCGGGCGGCCGTCGGCGTCGACGACGACACCGGCGCCGTGGGCCCGCTTGGGCAGCAGGGACAGCGCGTCGGCGACGGTCTGGGTGGGCGCCAGCGTGATCGGGGTGTCGAGCACGTGGTGGCGGGTCTTCACCCAGGAGATGACGTCGGTGACGACCTCGATCGGGATGTCCTGCGGGATGACCACGATGCCGCCGCGGCGGGCGACCGTCTCGGCCATGCGGCGGCCCGCGATGGCGGTCATGTTCGCCACGACGAGCGGAATGGTGGTGCCGGTGCCGTCGGGCGAGGAGAGGTCCACGCCCTGGCGGGAACCGACCGCGGAGCGGCTCGGCACCATGAACACATCGTCGTACGTCAGGTCGTACGGCGGCTTCTGGTCATTGAGGAAACGCACGTGCTGAACATCCCAGTCGATCGAAGGATCCGGCTGCGGCCCCGACGGGCGGCCGGGGAAACGCACGTACTTCATTCTCCCACGGCCCGGTGTCGATGCCGCCCCGGCTGATCGTCCAGGACATACCGGGCCGCGTGGTCTGTTCCTACGGGACGGTCCGCCGTTGTCAGGGGACCTTGGTCCTCTCACGATGCACCGGTCCGGGCCGGTGCGCCAGGGGCAGGACCGATCCTCCGTACCGGGCCGCGGTGAACTCGGCGGCGATCGACAGGGCCGTCTCCTCGGGCGTGGCGCCGCCGAGATCCAGTCCTATGGGCGAGCGCAACCGGGCGAGCGCGGCCTGTGGCACCCCCTCCTCGCGCAGCCGCTGCTCGCGCGCGGCGTGCGTGCGCCGCGATCCCATGGCCCCGACGTAGCCGAGGGGCATCCGCAGGGCGAGGGCCAGCAGGGGTACGTCGAACTTGGCGTCGTGGGTCAGGACGCAGACCGCCGTACGGGAGTCCACCCGGCCCGCCTCCCATTCCGCGGCCAGGTGCCGGTGCGGCCAGTCCACGACCACCTCGTCGGCGTCGGGGAAGCGGGCGGGCGTCGCGAAGACCGGCCGGGCGTCGCAGACGGTGACCCGGTGGCCCAGGAAGGCCCCGATCCGGGCGAGGGCCGCGGCGAAGTCGATGGCCCCGTAGACGATCAGCCGGGGCGGTTCGGCGGCGGATTCGACCAGCAGCGTCAGCGGCTGCCCGCACAGCCCGCCCGCGGTGCCCAGTTCGGCGGTGCCGGTCCGCCCGGCCAGCAGCAGGTCCCGTACGTGCACGGCGGCGGCCCGGTCCAGGGCCGCGCCCCCGCCCAGGCAGCCCTCGTACGATCCGTCCGGGTGGACGGCGAGGGCCCGGCCGAGCTGCGGCGGCGGGCCGGAGACCACCCGGGCCAGCGCGGCCCGGGCCCCGCCGGCGGCGGCTTCCAGGACGGATCCGAGGACGGGCCGGACCGGGTCGTGCCCGCGCACCGGGGTGACGAGCACGTCGAGCACTCCCCCGCAGGTCAGGCCGATGGCGAAGGCGTCGTCGTCGCTGTATCCGAAGCGGTGGACCCCGCCTTCGCCGGAGGTGATGGCGTCGAGGCAGAGCTCGTGCACGGCGGACTCCACGCAGCCGCCGGATACGGAGCCCAGGGCGGTGCCGCCCGCGTCGACGGCGAGCGAGGCGCCCGGTCCGCGCGGCGCGCTCCCGGTGACGGCGACCACGGTGGCCAGGGCGAATTCCCGGTGCGCGGCACACCACGCGCGTAGTTCCTCGGCGATGTCGAGCATCAGCGGATGTACTCGCGTCTCGCGCTCTGGCCGGGGATCAGCGGCCGCGGCGGCAGCACGGGCGGCCCGGTCCGCGGGACGGGACCGGGCGCCGCGGCGCGCGGGCGGGGAGCCGGAGCCCCGCCGATGGCGGGCCGGCCGGGGCCGGGGAATCCGTCGGGGACCCGGGCGCGGGCGCTGAGCAGCTTCGACGCGTGGGCGACGCTCGCGAGCGTGGCGTGGTGGTGCCAGCCACGGAAGGAGCGGCCCTCGAAATCACGGATGCCTACGGGTTCGCAGGTCTCGGTGAAATCGAGGGAAACCCGGTCGGTGAGTTTGGCGAGCAGGAAGAGCTGGGCCAGCGGCCGGTCCCCGATGTTGGTGATCCAGAACTCGGAGGGCAGCAGGGCGGCCTCGGTCCAGGCGCCGACGAGCAGCAGCGGGGTGGGCGGCATCGGCACGGGGCGGTCCTCGCCGGGGGTCGCGAGGATGGCGGCCGAGGTCAGCAGGGTCACCGCCCCTTCGGCCCGGCCGTGCCGGGTCCATTCGACGACGCGCCGCTGGGAGCGCAGGGAGTCGATGAGTTCGCGGGCGGGGGCGGTGTGAGGTCCGGGCTTGTGCCGGCCGGCGCCGCCGAAGGAGACGGGCAGCGAGCCGTCGACCTTGAAGACGAAGGGGATGTCCTGCAGGGCGAAGGACTCGATGCTCTGCGGGATGTCGGTGTTGGCGACCTCCATCACCACGGGCCGGCGCTGGAGTTGCCAGGTGGCGGCCATCCGCTGGACGGCGTGTACGGCGTCCTGGGCGGGGGTGAGGGAGCGGGCGGTGTCGGGGATGCCGGCCCGGCGGCGGCGCATCAGCTCGTTCGTCCAGGGCCCCGGGAGGGTGAGGGTCCATTCGACGGGAAAGCTGGCTTCGCTGGAGGCCAGCCAGATGCCGCTGGCCTGCTGGCAGTTGGCGGTGCGGCCGAGCTGGGGGACGAACTGGCGGCCGACGCCGACGGAGCGGTCTCCGGCCTTCTCGATGACCATGGGCTGGACCACCCAGGCCAGCGGGCGCTGGGCGGTGCGCTCGAGGTACTGGGCGAGGGAGCGGCGCACCGGGGTCCAGTCCCAGGGGGACTTGCTGATGAACTGCTGGAGGCTCTGCTCGACGGAACTGGCGCCCGTTCCGGCGATGTTACGGATTGTTTTCTTCCCACTGGTCCGCACCAGGCCGTTGAGATAAACGCGGGCCCAGTTTCGCTGGTCCCGCCGGGGTAAGGACTCGAAGAAAAGAGAGATCAGGACGTCGATCAATTCGGAGATTTCCTTCGTGGAATCCTCCGGCGTGACTACGCGAGCCATCTGGGCCTCCCCCGCGACCACTAGATCCAATACCCTACTTGACCGTACAGAACGGCCGTAGGCCCCGGCGGCTACTTCCTGAGGTCGCTCACAGATTCGAGCCGCTCTTCCTCTACCACGAGGGGGATGGGGATCTGGTTCGCCGCATAGTAGAGAGCGATCAGGAAGTGTGCGGCGAGAGTGAGGGGAGCGGAGAAGAAGGACAGGAGAACGGTCAAGGGGTAGGCCACGGCGCCGAGACCGAAGCGCATGCGGGTGGCCCGGGCGCCGTCCTTGTCCACCCGCTCGTGGAACAGGTGGCCGACCCGCGTGACGTACCACCAGAAGGCCAGGAACGCCAGCGCGTAGGCGACGGTGACCGAACTGTAGAGGACCGCGGCGGCGTTGGCGGAGCCCCCCTCCTCGACGAGGTGCTCGGCCAGCACGGTGGTCGTGTAGGGAATCACCGACACCACCATCAGCACCAGGAGATTCAGGAACAACAGCGGCCGGTCGACCCGCTTCAGGTGGCTGAAGATGGTGTGGTGATTCACCCACATCACGCCGATGATGAGGAAACTCACCACGTATGCGGCATAGTGCGGCCACTGTTCCGCCACCCCGTGCCAGAAGTCCGATCCCTTTTCCTCCGGAACCTTTAGTTCCAGAACAAGAATCGTGATGACGATGGCGAATACACCGTCACTGAATGCCTCGACACGCCCGGTTTCGCGTTCCATGACCTCCCCTTTGCCATTTCACAACCCAAGCCTTCCCGCCGGCGCCGTCCCAGTCTCCGGAGGGGCTTGTACATGCGGGGAGGGCGCTGCCTTCGCCCTCCCCGCACACGCTACCCAGATATCGTTGGTCAGCTGCCGAAACCGGCGGTCTGGCGCCAGATCCGGCCATCGCGGACCACGAGTGTCCCGAACGCGTGCTCCGGCTCCCCGTTCAGGTTCATGATCGCGCGGTAGAAGATCGTGTCCTCGGTCTCGATGTACTCCTGGAGCTCCACCAGGGTCGGCTTCACGGTCAGGTAGCCCGTGAAGGTCTCGCGCACGGCTTCGATGCCGACGGAGGCGCCCTCGAACCGCAACAGCACCGCGTCGTCGGTGTAGTTCTTCATGACCGCCTCGATGTCCAGCGCGGCCAGCGCCTCCATCTGGCGGACGAACACCGGGTGGAGCTTGGAGAGGTCGTACGTGGCCATGTCGACTCCGTTTCAGTGGGTGGAGGTGGGTTCATCAGGTGTTTCGGCGCAGGCGGCGGCCGCGGTGAGCGGCAGCCGGACGACCATCCGGGTCTCGCCGGGACGCGAGCGGGCGGTGAGCGATCCGTGGTGGCGCTGGGTCACGATGCGGTAGCTGAGGTGCAGTCCGAGGCCCGTGCCCTTCCCCACGTCCTTGGTCGTGTAGAAGGGCTCGAAGATCCGCGGCAGGGATTCCTCGGGGATGCCCCGCCCGGTGTCGGCGACCTCCACGACCAGGCACACGCCCTCGGCGCGCACCCGCAGGGTGAGGGTGCCGGCGCCCTCCATGGCCTCGGCCGCGTTGTCGACCAGGTTGGTCCACACCTGGTTCAACTCGCTCGGATAGCCCGTCAGTTCGGGCAGGTCCGGTTCGTACGCGCGCACGATGGTGATCCCGGCGAGCTTGGCACGCAGGACGACCAGCGTGTTCTCGATCCCGTCGGCCACCGCGAAGCGCTGTTCGGGTGCCCGGTCGAGATTGGCGTAATCCCGGGTGGCGGCGACGAGTTGGGAGATCCTGGGACCCGCCGCGCGCAGCTCCGCGGCGAGCGAGCGGATCTCCAGCAGGGCCGCCAGATGGTCCAGGGCGGCGGGCAGGGCCGGCTCGCCGACCCCTTCCAGCCGCTCCAGCAGCCAGCCCAGCTCCAGCCCGAGGTCCGAGATCCCCGAGCCGAGCAGCCCGGGCCGCTCGGTGCCCGCCTCCTCGGCCCAGTCGGCGATCTCCTCCTCGGCGTCGGCCTGGGCGAACGGGTCGGTGGTGACCGGCGGCGGCAGCTTGTCGAGCTCCTCGGCCAGCCGGTCGAGGACGGAGCGCTCCGCGCCCGTCGCCGCGGCGCCCCAGGCCTGTGCGGTCCTCGTGAGGCCCTCCAGGGCCGGCGCCAGCTCCTGCGCGGCCCGGGCCACGGCGGCCGCAGGGTTGTTCAGCTCGTGGGCGAGGCCGGCGGCCAGGGTGCCGAGCGCCTCGACGGTGGCCCGCTTGCGGGCCTGCACCTCCGAGGACTTGATCCGCCAGGCCAGTACGGGGATCAGGACGGCCGCCACCCCGTGGCAGCGGGTCAGCATCTCGAAGAACACCGGTTTCGGGTACGCGACGACGGTGGTCGCCGGCCCGCTCGCCGCGGCGGTGGCCACGTAGGCCCCGTCCGTCAGCAGCGGCAGCTCGCCGGTGAAGCGGTGCGCGGCGGACGGCTTCCCGTCGTGCTCCTCGGCGGCGGCGCTCTCCTCCTCTGTGGAGTGCCGCGTCAGCACCTCCTCCCGGCCGTCGACGACCTTGGTGACGACCAGCCCGCCCTCGAGCAGGACGTGGAAGCCGGAAGCCTCCTCGCCGTCCCGGAACAAGACCTCCCCGTCGGCGAGGACCCGGGGCTCGGAGACCGAGACCAGCCAGTCCAGCTGGTCCTCGGTGAGCCCGGCGAAGATCTCCAGCCCGAGCAGGGCCGACCGCAGCTCGGCGGCGTCCATGTCGGCAGCCTTCATGTGGTGCTCCCTTCGGCCCGGGTGCGGGCGGCCAGCCGCAGCGTGACGAACAGGGCCAGCGCGCAGACCCCGGCGACGGCGGCCATGAAGCCGACCGAGGTGCGGTGCAGACCGTGGATGTTGGTGAGCATTCCGGCGAGCACCGCCGGCACGCTCATGGCGAGGTACGCGAAGACGTAGACGGCGGCGGTCAGTTCGCCGCGGTGCGCCGGCTCGGCGAGCGAGCTCAGGGCCCGGAAGGAGCCGAGGAACGCCGCCCCCCAGCCGCCGCCCAGGACGGCGGTCCCCACGAGGAACACCGGGGCCGAGCGCAGGCCCAGGGCGAGCAGGACCAGGCCCAGCCCGGCCAGCAGCCCGCACAGGCCGAGGACCGCGGTGCGCAGGGCCTCGACGTGGCCCAGCAGCAGCTGGGCCGCGGTGGCGGCACCCGCGAGGAGGGCCACGGTGGCCCCGCCGACCAGGTAGTTGGAGCTGCCGAGCAGCGAGAGGGCCAGGTGCGGCCCGAGCGAGAGGTAGAAGCCGCCGACCGACCAGACGGCGACGATGGTCAGGACCAGGACCGCGAACCGGCCCCGTACGGCGGGCGGGACGTGGATCCGACGGGCGCTGATGCGCATCCGGCCGCCGGCGCGGGCCTCGGGAGCGCTCTCACGCATCCTGAACACCCCCACCAACGTCACCGCGAAGGCGGCGACCAGCAGCAGGTAGCTGAGCACGGTCGGGGCGGGCGCGTACTGCACGAGCAGCCCGGCCCCGATCCCGCCCAGCCCGATGCCCACCGTCGGCCCCGCGCTGTTGACCTGTGCGCCGAGCGCCGGCCGCGAGCGGGGGGCCAGTTCGAGCAGGGCGGCGCCCATGGCCCCGGTGGCCAGGCCCACCGCGAGCCCCTGCACGGCGCGGGCGGCGAGCAGCAGCCCGAGCCCCTGGGCCCCGGCGAACAGTCCCATGGAGACGATCGCCAGGACCAGGCCGACGCCCAGCACGGGGCGCCGGCCCAGGGTGTCCGAGAGGGACCCGAACAGCAGGAGCCCGATCAGCACGGTGACCGCGTACAGGGCGAAGACCACCGTGATCATGCCGGAGGACAGGCCCCACCTCTCCTGGTAGAGCACGTAGAGGGCGGAGGGTACGGACGAGGAGAGCATCAGCAGGACGAGCACCGCCCCGACCACCCAGAAGCCGGAGCCTCTGGGGGCCGCGGCCGCCTGGGCGGCCGGCCCGGCCGGAACCCCCGTGGTCGTCCTGGACAATTCGGCCACTGCGTCAACTCCCCGTGATGGGCGGTCAGGCGAGGGCCTGGTCTGCCCTCTGCAGCGCGCGGGCGGCGAGCACCCCCGCGAGGTGGCCGAGGTACTCGGCCGAGGTGCCGCGCCCGGGGACGAACAGCTCCCTGGGCTCGGCGCGGAAGGCCGCGAGCACGGCCTCGGTCGTGTACGGGCCCCCGCGCAGCCGCTCTTCGACCCCGCGCAGCCGCAGCGGGTGTGCGGTGGCTCCGGTGACGGCGATGCGCGGCCCGCCGGGGGTGATCCGTACGGCGGTGGCGCACACCGGGTAGCGGGTGGCCCGGTCGGCGGCCTTCTCGAAGGCGGCGGCCCGCCCGGCGGCGGGCACCAGCAGTGCGGTGACCACGGTCGCGGCCGGCGCCCCGCTGACCGCGAACTCCTCGGCGGGTACGGTCCACCGCCCGCCGGGGCCGGCCAGTTCGACCTCGGCGTCCGCGGCGATGGCCGCGACCGGCAGGTCGGTGGCCCGCCCCTGGGCGGCGAGGTTCCCGCCGGCCGTGCCGAGGTTGCGGACCTGGGGGTCCCCGTTGGCCCGGGCGGCGGCCGCCACTTCCGGCGCCTCGGCGAGGACCACCGCGTGGGTGGCCAGCTCGGCGAGCGTGGTCAGCGCGCCGATCCGGATCCCGTCGGCCGTCCGCTCGATGCCGCGGAGCTCTTCGAGGTGGCGTACGTCGACGAGCAGCCGGGCGGTGTCCTGCCCGGTGCGCAGCCCGGGCAGGAGGCTCTGGCCGCCGGCCAGCACCCGGGAGCCCCGGGTGCCGCAGAGCAGGGTCAGGGCCTCTTCGAGGCCGACGGGACGGACGTAGTCGAACTCGGCGAGGATCACTGGGCTTCCCCTCTCAGGCGGCGCCAGACCTTCTCGGGGGTGAGCGGCATGTCGATGTGCTGCACGCCCAGGTCGGACAGGGCGTCGACGACCGCGTTGACGACGGCGGCGGCGGGCGGCACGGTGGCGATCTCCCCGGCGCCCTTGGCGCCCAGCGGGTTGTGCGGGGTGGGCGTGGTCGTCTTGTCGAGCGTGAAGAACGGCACGTCCGCGGCGCGCGGCAGGGCGTACTCCGTCAGGTCGGAGCTGAGCAGCCGGCCCTGTTCGTCGTATACGGCGGCCTCCATCAGCGCCTGGCCCAGGCCGTGCGTGATGCTGCCCTCGATCTGTCCGAGGACGATCTTCGGGTTGCCGATGTGGCCGGCGTCGTCGACCGCGGTGTACGCCACCACGGCGGTCTCGCCGGTGAGTTCGTCGACCTCGACGACCGCGACGTGCGTGCCGAAGGGGTAGTTGAAGTCCGGCGGGTCGAAGTGGGTGGTCTCGTCGATGGCGGGTTCGATCTCGTGGGGCAGACCCCAGCCGTACCACATGGCCATCGCCATCTCGGAGAAGGTCTTGGCGTTCTCCTCGTTGCCGTCCTCGTAGACCTTCCCGCCCGCGTAGACGACCGTCTCCTCGGGGACTCCGAGGAACACGGCCCCGGCCTTGACCAGTTTGGCCTTGACCTTCCGGGCCGTGAGGGCGACGGCGGGCGCGGCCATGCTGTAGGAGCGCGACCCGTACGTGCCCTGCCCGTACGGGGCCTTGAGCGTGTCGCCCTCGTACACCTGGACCAGGGCCGGGTCGATCTCGAGCTCGTCGGCCGCGACCTGTGCGAAGACGGTGTGGTGGCTCTGGCCGGTGGAGGCGGAGCCGACGGTGACGGCGACCTCGCCGGTCGGGTGGACGCGGATGTTCGCGCTCTCCCAGGTGCCGCCGAGCATGCCCTCCTGGGACATCCGGGTGGAGGGGCCGACCCCGCAGATCGCGACGTAGGTGGCGATGCCCACGCCGAGCCGCTTGCCGCGGGTGCGGGCCTCGGCCTTGCGGGCGGGCATGTCGGCGTAGCCGGACAGCTCGATCGCCCTGTCGAAGTTCAGCTGGTAGTCCCCGGAGTCGTAGGTCCAGCCGAGGCCGTTGTCGTACGGGAACTTCTCGTTCGGCACCAGGTTCTTGCGCCGGACGGCGGCCGGGTCCATGCCGATCTCGGAGGCGAAGCGGTCGACGAGCCGCTCCATCAGGAAGGCCGCCTCGGCGCGCCCGCTGCCGCGCTGGGCGCCGAGCGAGACGGTGTTGGTGAAGGCGGCGTACACCTCGCAGAAGGCCGCCGGGATGTCGTACATGCCGCTGATGGAGCGTCCCATCAGGGCGGTGGCGACACCGGGGCCGATGGTGGAGGGGTACGCGCCGAGGTTGGCGTAGCTGGTGGCCCACAGGCCGGTCATCCGGCCGTCGCGGGTGCCGGCGAGCACCACGTGCTGGCGGTGGTCGCGGCCCTGGACGGTGGAGTTCATCAGCCCGGTGCGGGTGTCCACCCACTTCACGGGCCGGCCGAGCGCCTTGGAGAGCAGCAGGACCAGCGCCATGTCGGGGTACAGGTACCCCTTGGTGCCGAAGCTGCCGCCGACGGTCGGGGCGATCACCCGGAGTTTGTTGAACGGGATGCCGAGGACCAGCGCGGCGAGCAGGAAGCGGTGGTTGTGCGGGCCCTGGGTGGAGGCGTAGAGCGTGTACTCGTCGGTGGCGGCGTTGTAGTCGCCGACGGCGCCGCGCGGCTCGATGGGGCTGTTGATCGTGCGCTGGTTGACCAGGTCCAGCTCCACCTTGACCTCGGCCTCGGCGAGGGCCGCTTCGGTGCGGTCCTTGTCGCCGCAGGTCCAGTAGGCGTTCAGGTTGCCCGGTACGGCCTCGTGCAGCTGGGGTGCGCCTTCGGCGAGTGCCGCGTCGGCCCGGGTGACCACGGGCAGCGGTTCGTACTCGACGGCGATGGCGGCCAGGGCGGCGGCGGCCTGGCGCGGGGTCTCGGCGACGACCACGGCGATCGGGTCGCCGACGTGCCGGACGGCGTCGCCGGTCAGGACCGGGCGGGCGCCGGGAAGTCCGTACGGGTGGGGCGGGAAGTGGCTCTCGACCCCGCCGGGGATCCAGATGCAGGGCAGCGGCATCACGTCGGTGAAGTCGGCCGCCGTGGCCACCTTCAGCACGCCGGGCATCTGCTCCGCGGCCTTGGTCTCGATGGAGAGGATCTTCGCGTGGGCCACCGGGCTGCCGAGGATCGCCATGTGGGCGGTGCCCGGCAGGTCGATGTCGGCCACGTACGTGGCCTCGCCGCGCAGCAGCTGCGGATCCTCGCGGGCGTCCAGCGGCTGCCCGAGCAGGCCCGATCCCTGGAGGGGTGCCTCCCCCGTCACTGCGGTCATCTCCCTCACCCCTCCTGGCCGGACGCGGAGACGGACACGGACGCCGGCTCGGACACGGACGACGCCGGCCCGGGCCCGGCGGACGCGGAGACGGCGGCGCTCCCGCTGATCTCCTCGGGTATCTCGGTCCGGGCGGCGGAGCAGGCGCGCTGCACGCCCCGTACGACGCTGTGGTAGCCGGTGCAGCGGCAGAGGTTGCCGGTGAGCCACTCGCGGATCTCGGGCTCGGTGGGTGCCTCGCGGTCCGCGGTGTTCTCGACGAGCTCGCCGAGGGCCATCACCATGCCGGGGGTGCAGAACCCGCACTGGGTCCCGTGTTCCTGGCGCAGGGCCTCCTGGAGGCCGCTGAGTTCGCCGCCGCGCGTGGTGACCCCCTCGATGGTGGTCACCCGGGAGCCGGCGGCCGACGCGGTCAGGATCAGGCAGCTCTTGACGGAGCGTCCGTCGAGCTGGACGACGCAGGTGCCGCACTGGCCGGTGTCGCAGCCGACCTTGGTGCCGGTCAGTCCGAGGCCGTCGCGGAGCCGTTCCACCAGCAGTTCGTTCGGCTCGGCCGAGAACTGCTCGGGTCTTCCGTTCACGTTCAGTGAGAGATCCATGCCAGCGCCTGCGCTTCCGTGAGCGGCCGGTTGAAAAGGGGCCCGCCGGGCTGCTGGAGAATTCCCCCGGAGTGCAGCGAGCCGGTGTCGACGGGCGCGAATCCCAAATCCGCGATGATTCCCGCGACGATTTCCTTCGCCTTCTCGTCGTCGCCGGCCGTGAAATGGGCCAGGCGTTCGCCCTGCGATGCGCCGGCGACGGCGAGTGTCTCGAAATGCATGGTGTTCAGGGATTTCACGACCCGGGCGCCGGGATACCACTCGGCGACCAGTTCGCTGGAGGCGCGGCCGCCCAGGTCCAGGGGCTTGCCGCCGCCGCTGAAGGCGTTCGCGGCGTCCACCAGCACCTTGTCCTGTACGGCCGCGGACGGCAGGAGCCCCTGGATGCTCGCGTACGGCACCATCAGCACCAGCAGTTCGGCCCGGTCGGCGGCCTCGGCGGGGTGCGCCGCCGAGGCCGCCTGGCCCAGTTCGGCCAGTAAGGGGCCGATCGAGCGGGGGCCGCGGGCATTGGCCAGTACGACCTCGTGCCCGGCCGCCACCAGGATCCGCGCGAGGGTGGAACCGATCCGCCCGGTGCCGATGATGCCTGTGCGCATTGCCGCTCCTACTCCGTCGGTCTGTCGGTCACCCGGTCACCCGGTCGGTCGGCCGTCCGGCCGGCCGGACGCTCAGTCCATGCCGATCCAGACCGACTTGGTCTGCGTGTAGCTCTCGAGGGATTCCGGTCCGCACTCGCGCCCGTATCCGGAGGCCTTGTAGCCGCCGTACGGCACGGAGGGGTCGTACTGGTTGTAGCAATTCACCCAGACCGTGCCGGCCTTGATCTGGGAGGCCACCCGGTGGGCACGCCGCAGGTCCTTGGTGTGGACTCCCGCGGCGAGCCCGTACGCACTGTCGTTGGCGATCCGGATCGCGTCTTCCTCGGTGTCGAAGGGGATGATCGACAGGACCGGGCCGAAGATCTCCTCCTGGGCGATCCGCATGCCGTTGTCGACTCCGGTGAAGATCGTCGGCAGGAAGTACAGGCCCTGGCTGGAGGCCCCTTCCGGGGTCCAGCCGGTGCCGCCGGTGCGCAGGATCGCGCCTTCCTTCTCGCCGACCTCGATGTACGAGCTGACCTTCTCGAACTGGCCGCGGTGGGCCAGCGGCCCGAACAGGGTCTCCGGGTCGCGCGGGTCGCCGGGCCTCAGGGCCGCGGCCCGGCTCACCAGGCGTTCGACCAGTTCGTCGTGGATGGGGCGCTGGAGCAGCAGGCGCGAGCCGGCGGTGCAGATCTCGCCCTTGTTGTAGTAGATGCCGAAGAAGGCGAGTTCCTCGGCGGCGTCCAGGTCGGCGTCGGCGAAGACGATGTTGGCGGACTTGCCGCCGAGCTCCATCGTCACCTTCTTCAGGGTGCCGGCCGACTTGCGGATGATCGTCTGGCCGACCGCGGTGGAGCCGGTGAAGGCGATCTTGTCGATGTCGGGGTGGCCGGTGAGGGTCTCGCCCAGTTCCACGCCCGGACCGGTGATGACGTTCAGCACGCCGTCCGGGATCTCCGCCTCCTGGAAGAGCTCGGCGATCTTCAGCGCGGTGAGCGGGGTGGCCGGGGAGGGTTTGTGGACGACCGTGTTTCCCGCCGCCAGCGCCGGTGCGATCTTCGTCATCGACAGCAGCAGCGGGAAGTTGAACGGGGTGATGGCGCAGACCACGCCCAGCGGCTCGCGCAGGGTGTACGCGAGCTGCCCGCCGGCCGGGGCCCGCGAGGAGCCGTCGACCCGGGTGACGGCGCCGGCGTAGTAGTGCATGAGCTGGGCGGCCATGGGGGCGTCGACCGTGCTGGAGAAGGCGAACGGCTTGCCCATGTCCACCGTCTCCAGCAGGGCGATCTCCTCCAGGTCGCGCTCGATGAGCTCGCCGACCCGGTTCAGCCGCAGCGCGCGCTCCTGGGCGGACAGTCTGCTCCAGGGACCTTCCTCGTACGCCTGGCGGGCGGCGGCCACGGCCGCGTCCGCGTCGGCGGCGGCGGCCTGGGCCACCGGTACGATCTCCTGTCCGTCCACGGGGCTGATGTCCGGTTCGGTACGGCCGTCCTGGGCCGAGACCCATGTGCCGCCGATGAACAGCTTCCCGGGGTTGGCCAAGGGCTGGTCGCTGAGCGCGCGCTTGGTCATGGCTGCCTTCCGGTGTCGGATGCGGGGCGGTCTATCCCTTGGCGAGCTGTGTCAGGAACGTCTCGGCAAGGGCCTTGGAGGAGTACGGGTTCTGGCCGGTGGTGAGCCTGCGGTCCACGACCACGTGGGAGTCCCAGATCTTCTCGGCCTTCTCGTAGCGCGCGCCGAGCCGGGTGAGCTCGGCCTCGAGGATCAGCGGGAGGCGGCCGGCCATGTTGGTGACCATCTCCTCGCTGTGCGAGAAGGCCGTCATCCGGTAGCCCTCGAACGGCCAGCGGCCTTCGCCGTCGCGCAGCGCGAGCAGCGAGGTGTGGCCGTGGCAGACGGTGGCGAGCGGCTTGTCCTGGGCGATGGCCCAGCGCAGGATCTGGGCGAGCTCGTCGGAGTGGGGCAGGTCCCCGATCGCGCCGTGCCCGCCGCTGACGTAGATGCCGTCGTACTCGGCGATGTCCTTCTCGCCCAGGGATTCCAGGGCGAGGGGGTTCTTGAGCTGGGGGGTGCTCTCGACGACTCTCACGTACTCGGCGGCGTTGGCCGCGTCCTCGTCGGGCGAGCCCTCGGGGCGGACCCACCGGATGAACTGGGGGTCGATGCTGGTCTGGTCGACCGTGGGGGCCCGGCCCCCGATCGTCGCCACGTCCACGGTGTGGCCTGCGGCCTTGAAGAGGGTGTAGGGAACCACGAATTCCTCGGCCCAGAAACCCGAGGGGTGCTGTTCCCCGTCCAACAGGTGGAGCGTTGCCTTGGCCGTCATGACGACGAGAATCTTCATGACTTCTCTCCTTGTTCTGGAATCGCTGCCGATTCAACACGCCCCCTGCAGGGGGCGTAAGGGGGGAGCGTCAGGCGCGCGATACTTCGTGAGGTGCGTCCAACGCGGAGATGATGGTGCGGAATTCACCGACCAGGGGGTGGTCGGGATGGGCTTCGGCGAATATGCGCTCGCCGTACAGGGCGGCCATTTCCGGCACATAAGGAAGGATTCCGGCCAGGGGGGCGCCGTACACCTCCTCGGCACGCCGGCGGATCCGTTCCCCGTCGATGCCCTCGGGGGCCATGCTCATGACCAGAGCACGCCGGCAGGCCAGCCGCCCGGCGAGGGAGATGGTCTCCTCGACCCCGGAGAGGTCGATCCGGTCGGCCCGAGCCATGATCATCAGTACGTCGGCGCTCGCCATGGCGGTCACCGACTCGTTGTTCAGCCCGGCGTGCGTGTCGAGCAGCAGCACGTCGAGCGCGTGGCACTCGACCAGCCGGTCGAAGCCCTCCGGAAGCAGCCCCACGTCGTACCCGGTGGTCATGAGCTCGCGCAGGGCCGCCGTCCCGTTCCGGGCCGGTACGACGTACAGCCCGGGCACGCCGACCTGCTGGGCCGTGGACTCGATCTCGCAGCGACCGAGCAGGTAGTCGGCCAGGGAGGGGCCCGGGCCGAGCCGGAAGAGCAGGTCCAGGGTGGGCGACTGGATGTCCGTGTCGACCACCCCCACCCGGCGCCCCTCGCCCGCGATGAGCAGGGCCAGGTTCGCCAGTACCGAGGACTTTCCGGTGCCCCCGCGGTGCGAGTGCACCACGATGGTCCGGGCCATCAGGCCACCGCCGTACGGCCCGCGGCCTTGGTCCGGTCCGCGTGCGGCCCCCGCGCCGCACGCGGTCGGTGCAGCGCCAGCATGGTGACGTCGTCGTGCTGTTCCGCCGTTCCGGTGTGCTCCCGTACCGCGGTGTCCATGAGGTCGACCACCTCCCTGCCGCTCACCGGGGGGCCGGCGAGCAGCTCCAGCATCCGCTCGTCACCGAGGAAGCTTCCGTCGGGGCAGCGGGCCTCCGGCACTCCGTCGGTGAACACGAACAGGGTGTCGCCGGGGTTCAGCTGGGCGTAGCCGAGCGTGTACACGCAGTCCGGCAGCACCCCGACGGCGGGTCCGGTGACCTCCAGGGCGAGCGGGTCGCCGCCGTCGGCGCGCAGCAGCAGCGGCGCGTTGTGGCCCCCGTTGATGTACACGAGGCTGCCGGTCACGGGGTCGAGCACACCGAAGAACAGGGTGGCGAAGTAGCCCTGTCTCAGGTGGTTGCGGGTCAGGTAGCCGTTGGTGGCGGTGACCGCGTTGAGCAGTGGCGTCGCGCCGACCACCGGGATCCGCCGGCTGCCGCCGGCGCGCCCGGCGGCCACCAGGTGCTGGAGCCCGCTGTTCTCCGCGGTGTGCCGCAGCAGCGAGCGGATCAGCGCCATGAACAGCGCTGCGCCGACCCCCTTGTCGCAGACGTCGGCGACGACGAAGGCGAGGCGGCGGCCGCGGGAGATCTCGAAGACGTCGTAGAAGTCCCCGGCGACCTGCCGGGCGGGCCGGAAGCGGACGTCGATCTCCCAGCCTTCGGGAACGGGCAGCGATTCGGGCAGGAAACCGGCCTGGATCTCCCGGCCGATCTCCAGCTCCTTCTCGTAGCCCATGAGTTCGGCGCGGGCGTCGGCCTCGCGCAGGGTGCGGCCGAGTCCGGCGCGCTCCGAGCAGCTGTGCAGCCGGGCCCCGACGAGGGCGGGCAGGAAGGGCGGTACGAGGTAGTCGTGGCCGAGCCGGACGTGCTCCTCCAGGGCGGCGAACTCCGTCACCGTCCAGACGACCACGATGGGGGCTCCGGCCCAGCGGCGCAGCCGCCGTACCGCGAGGCGCACCGAATCGCCGTCGGCCTCGGCCGGGGCGAGCAGGACGTCGGCGACGGGCAGCTCGTCGAGCGGGCCGCCGCGCAGCTCCGCCAGCGTGCGCGAGACGATCTCCGCGTCCATCGAGCGGATCGCGTCGAGCAGTTCGAGCGGCGGCGGCGGGTACTCGTCGAGGATGATCACGGTCGTGGAGGGCATGGGTCCGTCCCCTCAGCGTTCACAGTCAGCGTGCTGATGTTGCGGCCGTCCCTGCGTACGTAGCTGAATTCGTCCACGCTGGTCAGGGCCAGGTGGATGCCGAGACCGCCGATCCTGCGCCGCTCGGGGGGAACCCCGGGGGCGGGCGGCAGGCAGCCCTCGACGGGGTCGAACGCCGGCGCGGAGTCCGCTATGGAGATCTGCACCCGGCCGGGACCGGAGCGGCCGCGGACGGTGATCCGCCCGTCGCCGCCCCGGTACCCGTGCATCACGATGTTCGTGGCCAGCTCGTCCACGGCCAGCCGGATCCGGTACGCGGGCCCCTTGCCCAGGCCCGCCCGGCCGGCCAGCCGCAGGACGAACGAGGCGATGTCGCCCAGTGCCCCCAGCGTGGCCGGCACCTCCAGCTCCGCGGGCGTCCTCGCCAGTTCGACCATGTCACTCATGCGATTCACTCATCGGAGAGCACGATGCTGCGGTCCAGCCCGGCCGTCCGGATGGTCCGGGACACGGGCTCGATCGCGCCGACCACCTTGATGGTCACGTGGTTCGCCACCTTCTGCTGGGCGAAGACCAGGGACCGCAGTCCGGCGCTGGCCATGTAGCCGACACCGGCCATCCTGATCTCGACCGTTCCGGTGCCGTGCCCGGCGGCCTTCTCGATGGTCTGGTGGAAGTCCGGCGCGGTCTTGGCGTCCAGCTCGCCCGCCAGCTCGATCACGGTGGTGTCGCCCTCGATGCTCAGGGACACGGAAAGCGGCATGTGAGGTCTCCTTCGGCACTGCGGTTGGGCGTTCGGTGGGACCGGGCGGCGGGTGCGGCCGGGGCTACAGCTCGGGATCGGGCGTCCGGCCGACCAGGATCACGACCGAGCGCGGACCGATCAGGTACTTCCCGGCGTTCTCCAGCTCGGGCTCGCCGCCCGGGGTGCGGATGTCGTGCGGGGCCTCGGCCCCGGTGTCCGCGAACAGGTGCCAGCTGCGCCCGTGCGGCAGCGCGGGCAGTTCCAGGTCGTGCGCCTCCCAGTGCGAGTTCATGGCCACGTACACCACGTCGTCGTCCCCGGTGCCGCAGCGGGCCACCGCCAGCAGCCGGCTCTCCGCCGACCAGTCGGGCTGCCAGGCGCGTTCGCCGTGCCAGCTGATGTCCGGCAGTCCGAGGCTCTCGCGGACCTGGCCGGTGGGGTGGGAGGTGGAGCGCAGTTCGCGGTGGCGGCCGCGGAAGGCGATCATCTCCCGGGTGAACCGGAGCAGTTCGGCGTTCTCGTCGACCTGGTCCCAGTCGAACCAGGACAGCTCGTTGTCCTGGCAGTACGTGTTGTTGTTGCCCTGCTGGGTGCGGGCGACCTCGTCGCCCGACAGCAGCATCGGGATGCCCTGGCTGGTCATGAGGATGGCCAGGGCGTTCTTCATCTGGCGCGTGCGCAGCCGGTTGATCTCGGGGTCGTCGGTCGGCCCCTCGGCCCCGCAGTTCCAGCTGGCGTTGTCGTTGCCGCCGTCGTTGTTGCCCTCGCCGTTCGCCTCGTTGTGCTTGTCGTTGTACGAGACGAGGTCGGCCAGGGTGAAACCGTCGTGGGCGGTCAGGAAGTTGACCGAGGCGGAGGTGCCCCGGGTGGAGTACAGGTCGGGCGAGCCGGCGATCCGGGTGGCCAGCTCCCCGGTCACCCCGGGGTCGCCCTTGAGGAAGCTGCGCACGGTGTCGCGGTACTTCCCGTTCCACTCGGCCCAGCGGCCGTACGCCGGGAAGTTGCCGACCTCGTAGAGGCCGCCCGCGTCCCATGCCTCGGCGATGAGCTTGGTGTGCCGCAGGACGGGGTCGAAGGCGAGCAGCTCCAGCAGCGGCGGGTTGGGCAGCGGCGTGCCGTCCAGGGCCCGGCCGAGGATGGCCGCGAGGTCGAAGCGGAAGCCGTCGATGTGGTAGTCGGCGACCCAGTGGCGCAGGCAGTCGAGCACGAAGTTGCGCACGACGGGGTGGTTGCAGTTGACCGTGTTGCCCGTGCCGCTGAAGTTGAAGTAGTACCCCTCCGGCGTGAGCATGTAGTACGTGGAGTTGTCGAGCCCCTTGAAGGAGATCGTCGGCCCCTGCTCGTTGCCTTCGGCCGTGTGGTTGAAGACGACGTCGAGGATGACCTCGATGCCGGCCGCGTGGAGGTCCTTGATCAGGGTGCGGAACTCGTCGCCCTGCATCCCGTAGCGTCCGGTGGCCGCGTAGCCCGCCTTCGGCGCGAAGAACGAGACGGTGTTGTAGCCCCAGTAGTCGAAGAGGTGCTCGCCCGTCTCCGGGTTGGAGCGCATGTTGTCGCTCTCGTCGAACTCGAACACCGGCAGCAGCTCGATGCAGTTGACCCCGAGCTCCTTCAGGTACGGGATCTTCTCCCGCAGCCCCGCGAACGTGCCGGGGGCGGTGACCCGTGAGGAGGGGTGCCGGGTGAAGCCGCGCACATGGGTCTCGTACACGACGAGGTCCTCGGCGGGCAGCCCCAGCGGGGTGTCGTCGCCCCAGTCGAAGTCCTGGAGGCAGACCCGCGAGCGGTACTGGTAGCCGCGGCTGCGGTCCGGCTCCACGCCCCACACGTCTCGGCCGGAGATCAGCCGGGCGTAGGGGTCGGACAGGACCTGGCGGGCGTCGAAGCGGTGCCCGGAGACCGGGTCGTAGGGGCCGTCGGCCCGGTAGCCGTACTCGATGTTCTCGTGGTCGAGGCCGAAGACCGTCATGGCGAAGACGCTGCCGGTGCGGAACTCCTGGGGGAATTCCAGCTCGGCCATCGGCTCGGGCTCTCCGCGCTTGTAGATGACCAGGGTCATGGAGGTCGCCTGGTCGGAGTAGACGGAGAAACTGACCCCGCCGGGGACCACGTTGGCCCCGAAGGGGAACGGTTTGCCGGCGCGGACGCGGTACCCGCCCACTTCGTGGGTCGGGTACGCGTCGACGCGCAGCACCTGCTCGGACCGGGCCTCGCTCATCGCGCGACCGCTGTCTTGAGCGTCGACTTGGCCTTGGACTCGGCGGCCGCCGCCTCGCCGGTCTCGAAGAAGTCGAGGAACCCGGTGGCCGACATGACGAACCGGACTTCCTCGCTCACCCCGTAGAGGGTGACGGCGACACCGGCGTGCTGGGCCTCGCGGTAGACGACGAGCAGGGTGCGCAGGCCCGCGCTGGACACGTAGGTGACGGCCGTGAGGTCGATGCGCAGCGGCCGGCCCTCGCGGACCAGCGGCAGCAGGGACTGCAGCAGCCGGCCGGAGGTCTCACTGTTGATCTCGCCGGTGGCGACGAGGACGGTACCGCCCTTGTTGCGGCGTTCCTTGACGTTCAGAGACATTGCTTTCCCCTCTAGTCGGGGCGCCCCCCGTTGAGCGCTATGAAGTCACCGGGCGCAGCCGGACCTTGACCTTGACCCGCCCCTGGACGTCCGGCAGCCGGACGGTCAGACCGTCGGCGTCGAAGTCCCGGTACGGCTTCTCGTCGATCTCGACGGACGCGATCTGCACGGAGCCGGCGGGCAGCAGGTCGGGAGAGACCCGCAGCACGCGGTCGGGCAGGTTGGTCGGGTCGGGCTTGAAGTGGAAGTCCATTTCCCGCTTGTTGATCAGCAGGTTGTTGTAGACGGCGGACAGGTAGCAGAGCTCCGCCGAGTGGTACATGGACATCGAGTGGCTGCCCTTGAGCCGCTCCGTGCCGAGCAGGTACGGCGTACCGCTGGCGAGCACGTTGAAGTAGACGGCTCCCTCGTCGTGGTCGAGGAAGAACGTGTTGTAGAAGGCCTCCGCCTGCCGGGCCTCGCGCAGGAAGGCGTCGCCGCCGACCGTGCCGTTCAGGATGAGGTAGGCGAGGATCGCCTGCTCCTGCTGCCACCAGGCCTTGCGGTCGTGCCAGGCGAAACGATACGTCTCCTCGCCGTCCTTGCCGACGGACTTGATCCGTTCGACCACGTCGTACCAGCCGCCGCGCTGCACGTCGCTGCCGACGGCCGGCATGATCTCGCCGATCTTCCTGGCGAGGTCCTCGTACGCCGGCTTGGCCTTCAGCGAGTTCATCCGCATCAGGTTCCAGGCGATCTTGAGGTTGTGCCCGACGACCGCGCGGTTCTGCTGCCAGCTGTGCGCGGTGTCGTGCGACCAGTCGCGGAAGAAGCGCTCCTGGACGAACGGGCTGTTCTTGTAGTCCGGGAACTTGTCCGCGATGGTGTCGAAGGTGTACTCGAGGAAGTCGGCGTACCTCTGGTCGCCGGTCGCCAGGTACAGGTTGATCAGGTACGCGGGCGCGTGGTCGCCGACGGAGTTCCAGTTCTTGCGCTCGGCGTTCTCGCCGAGGGACTCGTGGTCCGCGCTGAACAGGATCGGGTCGATGTGCGAGTAGTAGCCGCCCTGCTCCGGGTCCTTGAAGAACTTGTCGAACAGCCGGATGGTGGCGTCCGCGTCGTTCTTGATCCGTATGTCACCGGTGACCCGGTACGTCTGGATCGGGCCGGCCAGCGCGTAGATCTGCTCGTACATCGGGATCGCGTCGTAGTCGTCGGAGAACTCCGAGGTGAACAGCTTGCGCTCGCTGTCCCCGTCGACGCTGATGCCGTGGTACCAGAAGACCACGTCCTCCTCGCTGTCCACGACCCGCATGTGCTTGCGCAGGTACTCGGTGCCGCGCTCGGCGACCTCCAGGTACTCGTCCTTGCCGGTCAGCAGGTAGGCCGAGGCCATGCCGTAGACCAGGCGGGAGATCGTGTCGGTCTCCTGGACGTGGCTGGCGGTCTTGTCGCCGCCGAGCCGGATCTCGGTGCGGTACTCGGTGAAGTCCACCGGGCCCTCGCCGAACTGCGCCCGCTTGTAGAAGTCGGCCAGCGACTCGATCTGCTTGACCCACCAGCTGGGCTCCTCGAACCGGTAGTCCTCGGCGCCGCGGCCCAGGAACACCAGGCGCTTGGCGTCGAAACGCCCGCCGGACTCCGGGTAGTGGACGCCGTAGACGAAGAGGAACCGTCCGGGCGAGAGCATCTCGTCGATGTGCCCGGAGGCGTCGATGTACGGCTCGTCCAGGTTGCGGACCAGCTCCGCACTCGGGTCCCCGGCCAGGGAGACGTCGAACTCGCGCCCGTCCGAGGTCTTCAGCCGCAGCAGGCGGGACTCGGAGTCGAAGCGGCCGACGTAGCCCGCGATGGTGTCGGAGAAGGAGAAGCTCACGGCGTCCGCCATGTCATGCACCGTCCTTGTCGTGTGAGCGGTCGTCCTCGAATCCCTGGCTGACCTCGACGATCACCCCGTCGGGATCGCGGACCCACACGGTCCGCCAGCCGCAGATGAAGTCGTCGAAGTCCAGCGGCCCCAGGGTCACTTCGGCCGCGTCGCCCAGCTCGGCCAGGAACGCGTCCACGCTGTCGGTCTGGAAGGCCAGGTGGCGCATCCGGCCCGGGGCCTGCGGCCCGTCGTCCTGCCCCGGCCGGGCCGCGGCGGCACCGGCCGCGAAGAGCTCCAGGTACGCGTCCCCCTTGCGCAGGAACACGATCCGGGCCTCCCCGAGGTCGACCACCCGGGCCCGGGTGAAGCCGAAGTACCGGGTGTAGAACTCCTCGGTCGTCTTCTGGTCCGCGCAGTTCAGGCCCACGTGCGACCAGACCATCACGCGCTCCCCGGCACCGGGCATCAGGCGGCCCCCCGGCCCCGCCCCGCCGCGATCAGCTCGATGATCCGGCGGGCGAA
Source organism: Streptomyces sp. NPDC001194 (assembly GCF_042896985.1). NCBI lineage: Bacteria > Bacillati > Actinomycetota > Actinomycetes > Kitasatosporales > Streptomycetaceae > Streptomyces > Streptomyces sp. NPDC001194. The sequence continues at coordinate 114,649 of NZ_JBIAXU010000004.1, forward strand.
GAGGTGGTGGTGGGCGCCGGTGCGGCCGGTGACCAGGTCGCCGTCGACCACCACGTCCTCGTTGACGTACTCGGCGCCCATGTTGCGGACGTCGCCGATGAGGTTGTTGTGGCAGACCACCTTGCGGCCCCGGATCTTGTCCGGGATCGAGGCGGCCAGCCACATGCCGTGGCAGATGATCCCCTTGAGGACCGTCGGCTCCTCGAAGGCCCGGCGCAGCAGCTCCGTGGCCGGCGCGAGGACGTCCACGTCCTCGGTGTAGCGCAGCCGGTCGGCCACCATGCCCGAGGGCACGATGATCGCCGCGTACCGGCGCAGCTCCTCGTCGCTCAGCCCCTCCAGGGACTTGTCGGCGGTGAACGGCGCCCGGTACTCGTGTCCGGAGAAGGTGATGGAGTCATTGCCCCACAGCCGGGTCAGGAAGTCGACCTCGGCCCCCTCCTCGGCGAACCGGTGTCCGTAGTAGAAGATCTCGGGCTCGTAGAAGTCGCTCTCGACCAGGACCGCGATGCGGGTCCCGCTCAGCGCACCCTCGCGCAGTACGGCGTCAGGCACGGGAGGTCCCCCTCAGGAAGTCCGCCGCGCGCTCGGCGATCATCGCGATGGCGGTGTGGCAGTTGCCCGACGGGACGGCGGGCATCACGCTGGCGTCGACGACGCGCAGGTTGCGTACGCCGTGCACCCGCAGCTCGGGGTCGACGACGGAGAGGTCGTCGACGCCCATGCGGCAGGAGCCGGCCTGGTGGTGGTAGCTCTCCGACTTCTGCTTCGCGAAGGTCCGCAGGTCCTCGTCCGAGACGAAGCCGGGGCCGGGCTGGAGCTCCTGCTTGTACCAGGGGGAGAAGGCCGAGGTCGCGAAGATCTCCCGGGCCAGCTTGATCCCCTGCACCATCCGCTCCAGGTCCCACCGGTCGCCCAGGTAGTTCGGGTTGATCAGCGGATGGGCCAGAGGATCGGCGCTCGCGAGCCGGATCCAGCCGCGCGAGACGGGCCGTACGACACCGGGGAGGATGCTCACCGTGTTCGGGTGGTCCTTCCCGACGATCACGTCGAACGGCACGTGGACGAAGGCGATCTGCAGGTCGGGGGCCGGAAGACCGGGCCGGGAGGAGAGGAACAGAGCGCTCTCCGAAAGGTTCTGCGCCGGAGGCGGGAGTTCCTGGGTGACCTCGGCCATCAGCCCGGTCAGGACGTGGTTGTGGAAGTTCTCGCCGACCCCGGGCAGCGCCGCGACCGTCTCGATGCCGTGCTCGCGCAGCTGCTCGGGGTTGCCGATGCCGGAGAGCAGCAGGAGCTTCGGGGACTCGATCGCCCCCGCCGCCACGATGACCTCGCGGTGGGCCCGTACGGAGTGGAGCCCGGGACCGGCCGAGCTGCCGTGGGCGTCGCCCACGGTGCGGCCGGGGAACTCGGCGGCCGGCGCGAGCTGCGCGTACTCCACGCCCGTGCAGGTGTCGCCGTCGAAGAGCAGCCTGGTGCTCTGGGCACTGGTGCGCAGGGTCAGGTTGGAGCGCTCCAGCGCCGGCTCCAGGTAGGCGGCGAGGGTGCCCTGGCGGCGGCCGTCGGCCACGTCGATGTGGTGCCAGCCGGTGCCGAAGAGCCCGCGCCGGGGACCGTCGGTGTTGAAGTCGGGGATCTCCTGGTGGCCGAGCTCGACGGCCGCGTCGATGAAGGCGCGGGAGACCGGGTTGGGGCCGTGCTGCCCGGCGTTGGTGATGCGCTGCGGGCCGCGGGTGCCGGTGGTGGGCGCGGTGGCGTCCTCCTGGCCCTCCAGGAGGGCGAAGTAGGGCAGGACGTCCTCGTGGCCCCAGCCGGCGGCGCCCTGGTAGGCCCAGTTGTCGAAGTCCGAGGCGTGGCCCCGGATGTGCATCATGATGTACAGGTTGCTGCTGCCGCCGGGGGCCTTGCCGCGCGGTTCGTACGTGCGGCGGCCGTCGAGCCCGGGCTGCGGGACGCTGGTGTAGCCCCAGTCGACGGGCCCGCCGAGCAGCTTGTACCAGGAGGACGGGTCGTCCACCTCGGGCGGGATCCGGTTGCCGCCCGCCTCCAGGACCAGGACGGAGACGTCCGGGTCTTCGGAGAGCCGGTTCGCGAGGACGCTGCCCGCGGTCCCGGATCCGACGATGACGTAGTCGTACTCTTCTCTCTCGGCGTTCGCCACGAGTCGGCCCCCCTCAGCCCTGGCCCAGCACCTGGAAGGGGACGGTGTCGTGGTAGTTCGCCATGTAGGCGATCTTTCCGTCCACGATCCGGAAGAAGTTCATGACCTCGGCCTCGATCGTCTCGCCCGCGGGGCTGACGGCGCTGAGGTGGGAGACGGCCGCGGCCTTCTCGCCGTCGACGAGGAAGTGCACGGGCTCGTTCCGGAAGACCCGGTACATCGTCCCCATGCCCTTCATCATCGAGCGCAGGACCTCGAGGCCCTCGATGTGTCCGGCGAGCTGCTCGTCCATGACCTGGTCGTCGGCGAACAGGTCGCACCAGCGGTCCCAGTCGCCGGCGTTGGCGTACTCGTAGTACTTCTCAAGGATCTGTCGTGCGTCCACAGCGCTCCTCCCCCTATCGGTCGCGGCGGGTTCCGTCGGGCGCGAACGGCGCCCAGAACTGGCTGAAGGCGGTCGCCGAGTCCCCGAAGAGCCCGTCGCGGCCCTCGATGATCCGGCCGTCCCGCCACCGCATGAAGTGGAAGACGGGGTAGTCCATCCGCTCGTACGGGGACAGGCTGGCCTGGTCGGCGCCGTCGCGCAGGGCGACGTTGCGGCAGACGTCGGCGCTGCAGTCCTCGCCGACGAGGACCGCCTGGATGTCCATCCGGAAGGTGCCGCCGGTGAGCTTGTGGGTCTGCCCCATCAGCTCCAGGAAGGCGTCCAGGCTCTCGTACCAGCCGGCCAGCGGGTGGCTGCCCGGCACCAGCCAGCGCAGGTCCTCGGAGTAGTACTCGAGGATGCGGGCGCGGTCGCCGGAGCCGAGGGCGGCGTACGCCGCCTCGACCCGCTCCCGTGTCACTTCGGTCATCGTCGCTTCTCCTTCGACTGCCCCGCGCCCGTGCTCAGAGCGAGCCGGAACCGGGCATCGGGGCCAGGTCGTTGACGGTGTACTGCTTGATCAGCGGGCCGTCGGGACCGGCCACGACCGTCCAGGTCTGGTCGGCGTCGAAGCCGAGCCACTCGCTGCGGGCTGCCGGCGGGTCCCAGATCTTGGCCTGCCAGTTGACCAGCACCCGTACGACGGCCCGGTCGCCCTCGATGACGGGCTCCACCTTCGTGACGGTGTGGACCTCGTCGAAGAAGCGGTTCGTGACCGCCTCGTACCAGCGGCCGAAGCCCTGGTGTCCGAGGAAGGTGTCCTCGGGGACCTTGAACTCCAGGTCCCCGGTGATGAGGGGCAGCACCCGGTCCAGCGGGAGGTGCTGGTCCAGTGCCACGTACCAGTTCTCCGCGAAGGTGCGGATCGCTTCCTCGGTCAGCCGCTCGGCGGGCATGCGGTCTCCTCCTGTCCGTGGTGGTGTGCGGTGCGGTGGATGGCGGCGGTGCGGCGCGGCGGTGCGGCGCGTCCGCGTGGTGCGTCCGCGTGGTGGTGTGTTCCCGGCGGTGCGTCGCCGCGGTGCGTCAGATCTGTACGTCGACCAGGAACGGTCCGGGGTGGTCGAGCATCCGGGCCACGGCGGCGACCGCCTCGTCCGGCTTCTCCACCCGCGTCCCCCCGGCGCCGAGCGCCCGCGCCAGCCCGGCGAAGTCGATCTCGGGGTGCGAGAGGTCGAAGGAGCCCGGGAACCCGTGCTCCGGGATGTCCCGCTCCCGCCAGTACTGGGCGATGTTGTCGTCCAGCAGCCGGTACTTGCGGTTGTTGCAGACCACGAACTTGGCGTCGATGCCGTGCCGGACCGCCGTCCACAGCGCCTGGTACGTGTACATCGACCCGCCGTCGCCCGCGAAGCCGACGACGAGGCGGTCCGGACGGGCCAGCTTGGCGCCGACCGCCCCCGGGAAGCCCACTCCGAGCGAGCCGCCCCGGGTGAGGTGGTAGTCGCCGGGGCGCTCCGGCGGCAGGTACCGGGTCACCAGCGGCGAGGTGGTCAGCGCCTCGTCGAAGACGATCAGGTCCCCGCCGGTGCGCTCGGCCAGGGTGCGCAGGAAGACGGCCATCGGCGAGCCGTCCTGCTCGGTGTCCCCGCCCCGGGCGGACAGCGCCCGCTCCCGGGTGCGGGCGTCGAGCCGGGCGGCCGCGGCCGCCCGGCGCTGCGGGCTCAGCCGGCGTTCGAGTACGCCGGCCAGCGCGTGCAGCGCCTGCTTCGGGTCGGCGGCCAGGCCCAGGTCCACCGGGTGGTTCTTGGCGATCTCGTACGCGTTCAGGTCGATGTGGACGACCCTGGCGCCGGGCCTGAAGGGGTTCTCCAGCTCGGGGAAGACCTCCGGGAAGACGTAGGTGCCGACGATCAGCACCCCGTCCGCGCCGCTCACGAGTTCCTTGCTGTGCGGGCCGAACATGTGGCCGCTCTGGCCGCGGCGCAGTGGGTGCGAGGCCGCGATGTTCACCTCGGAGGAGTCGACCTCGTACACGTCGGCGCCCAGCAGCTCGGCGACGGCGACGAGTTCGCGCTGGGCCCCGGAGAGCGAGACCCCGTCGCCGACGAGGATCACGGGCCGCTCGGCGGAGGCGAGCAGCTCGGCCGCCCGCCCCACCGAGGCCGGTGAGGGTGCCACGTCCGTGAGCGGCACCGCGGCGGGCAGGACGGGCTCGGAGTTCAGCTCGTCCAGCACGTCCATCGGCAGCGCCACGAAGACGGGGCCGCGCGGCGGGGTCAGTGCGATCTTGACCGCCCGCCGGATGGTGCGCAGTACGGAGTGGCGGTCGGTGACCCGGGTCGCGTACTTCGTCACCGGCTTCGCCATCGCCACCAGGTCGGAAGCCATCTGGGCGTCCATGGCGTCGTAGCGGACCCCCGCGTCGCCGGCGACCACGACGAGCGGGGTGTGGCCGCGCAGCGACTGGTAGAGCATCCCGATGCCGTTGCCCAGGCCCACCCCGGAGTGCAGCTGGAGCAGGGCCGCGCCGCCGGTGGCCCGGGCGTAGCCGTCGGCGATTCCGGCGGCCACGGTCTCCTGGAGGGCGAGGACGTAGTGGAAGTCCTCCGCCGCGTCCACCGCGTCGAGGAATCCCTGTTCCACCGTCCCCGGATTTCCGAACATCACATTCAGGCCGTCGGCCTTGAACTGCTCGATCAGCCTTTCCCGTCCGGGAGTGGCTTCCATGATTCCCCCTACCACCCGTAACGGGTGAGACCGTCCTCCAGGACTTCCACGATCTTCTGCCCCGTCAGATATGAATCGGGGGTGGAACGGCCGGTGACGAAGGGGTAGTCGACGATCACCGAAAGCGGGTGGCCGAAATTCCCGTGATATGCGCCGCGCGGCCCGGTGGCATCGCGCAGGATGTACTCCAGCGGGTACGGCGGCGGGCCCATGTTGAAGTCGGTACCGAGGAATCCGGTGCCGTCCTTGTAGTCGTACTCCTTGCAGTGGCCGGTCACGTGCTTGCCCCAGATGATGCTCTTGCGGTCGCCCCAGTCGCGGGCGAAGGCCAGGCAGGCCACGCCGTAGCACTCGGCGGCCACGACCTTGCCGGCGTTCTTGAAGGCCAGGATCAGCGCGTGGACGCGCTCGTTGTTGGCGAGGTCGACGATGGGACCGCTGCCGCCGACGATGAGGAGCGCGTCGTAGCCGGCGATGTCGGCTTCCAGCTTCTCCAGATCGCGGTGGTACTGCTCCAGCTTGCGCAGGTAGCCCTCGTCGCTCGTGTACGGGCGCTCCGGTGCCCACGCCTCGATGTCGAGCGGCGTGTCCAGCCGGCTCGACTGCTCGAACTCCCGCCCCAGCCGGGCGTTCTCCTCGGTGGTGACCGAGCGTCCCAGCGGAGGGTCGATGTAGTTCGCGTCGAGGCTCGGCGGAAGAGCGTGCGCACGCTTTCCGGTCGGCGTGGCGAATACGACTTCGTAGCCCCGCTCGTCGAACTTCGAAACGGGGCCTATCAGTTCTTCGGCCCAGTAACCGTGTTCGGAGACAATGACCAGAATCTTTCTGCTCACGGATTCCTCCAGGCGCCGCCTGTTGTCGTTGGCCTGACCCACACTGCTTGCGCCCGGGGGCTGCGTCAAAGCGCCCGTATGCGACTTCATGAGGTGGGAGGGCAGGTCGCGGGGGCACCTCAGGTAGTCGCTTCCCGATGTCATGAAGTAGCCGCGAGACTTCATGACATCGGCCGAATCACTGAACCATTACAGGGGCACCGCCCTATGGTCTGGACGCGCCGTGAATCACGGGTGCGCGAAGGATCGAGGAGAGGGACGGGGACGATGACGACGGACCTGTTGTGCACACACATCGATCAGATACGTCCGGTGAAACCAGGTACCGAGGGCTGCGAGGAGTGCCTCGTCCTCGGCGACAGCTGGGTGCACCTGAGGATGTGCCTCAGCTGCGGGCACGTCGGATGCTGCGACTCCTCCAAGAACCGCCACGCCACCAGGCACTACCGCACCACCGAGCACCCCATCGCCGCCTCGCACGAGCCGGGCGAGACGTGGGCCTGGTGCTACGCCGACAAGCTGATGCTGGACGCGGCATGAGTGCGGCCCCGGAGAGCGCCACCGCTCCCGCCACCGCCGCGGGGGCCGCCGCGGAGCGCGCCGAGAGCCGCAAGCCCGTCATCCTGGCCGTGGACGACGATCCGCAGGTGCTGCGGGCCGTCCGCCGCGACCTGCGCAGCGCTTACGGCGACCGCTACCGGGTGCTCGGCGCCTCTTCCGCCGCCGACGCCCTGAAGATCCTGGACTCCCTCGACGAGCGCGGCCACGATCCGGCGCTGTTCCTCGTGGACCAGCGGATGCCCGACGTGACCGGCGTGGAGTTCCTGCTGGAGGCCGTCAGCCGCTTCCCGGACGCCCGCCGCGTGCTGCTGACGGCGTACGCGGAGACGGACGCGGCGATCACCGCGATCAACCGGGTCCGGCTGGACTACTACCTGCTCAAGCCCTGGGACCCGCCGCACGAGCGGCTCTTCCCGGTCCTGGACGACCTGCTCTCCGACTGGCTGGCCACCTACCGCCCCGCCTACGACGGCATCATCGTCGCCGGGCACCTCGTCTCCCCCGGCACGCACGCCGTCCGGGACTTCTTCACCCGCAACGGCCAGCCCTTCCGCTTCCTGAACGTGGAGCGGGATCCGGAGGCGCTGACCCTGATCGCCGCCCAGCCCGACGCGGCGCTGCCCCTCGTCCGCTTCCCGGACGGGGCGGTGCTCTCCGCGCCGTCCGACACCGCGCTCGCCCAGCGCCTCGGGCTGGCCACCACCGCCTCGCGCCCGCACTACGAGTGCGTCATCGTCGGCGCGGGCCCGGCGGGCCTGGCGGCCGGGGTGTACTCGGCCTCGGAAGGCCTCTCCACGCTGATGCTGGACTCCCGCGCCCCGGGCGGGCAGGCCGGCACCTCCAGCCTGATCGAGAACTACCTGGGCTTCCCCTCGGGCCTCTCCGGCGGCGACCTGACCCGCCGCGCCACCATCCAGGCCTCCCGCTTCGGCGCCGAGATCCTGCACCCGGTGGAGGTGGTCTCGCTGACCCGGGACGACCCGGCGAAGATCCTGACCCTGGCCGACGGCACGGAGATCAGCGCCGAAACGGTGCTGCTGGCCACCGGGGTCTCGTACAACCGGCTCCAGGCCCCGGGCGCGGACCGCTTCGAGGGCGCGGGGCTGTACTACGGCGCGGCGACGACGGAGAGCTCGGCCTGCATCTCGCAGCACGTGTTCATCGTGGGCGGCGCGAACTCGGCCGGCCAGGCGGCGGTGCACTTCGCCAAGTACGCGGCCAGGGTGACCATCCTGGTGCGTGCCGAATCCCTGGACGCGAGCATGTCCCGCTACCTGATCGACGAGATCGACCGCACCCCGAACATCGAGGTCAAGGTCCGTACGACGGTGGTCCGGCTGGACGGAGACGAGCACCTGGAGCAGCTGACCCTCCACGACGCGGCGACGGGCGAGGACACCCGCGTCCCGGCCCGGTTCATGTTCACCTTCATCGGCGCCCGCCCGCACACCGACTGGCTGTCGGGCGTGGTCGAGCGCGACGAGTACGGCTTCGTGCTCACCGGGTCCGACCTCATCGCCAACGGCGGGGAGCTCCCGGCGGAGTGGAGCCTGGAGCGCGCCCCGTACCCGCTGGAGACGAGCGTCCCCGGCGTCTTCGCGGCCGGCGACGTGCGGGCCCACTCGGTCAAGCGCGTGGCCTCGGGGGTGGGTGAGGGAGCCATGGCGGTCTCGCTGATCCACCGCTACCGCTCGATGGGCTGAGAGCGAACACGAATCGCTTGCGATCACGATCCCCTCGGATGCAACGTTGATTACATGATTACATCCGAGCAGAGCGAGCAGCTTCGCACGTGGTTCGCGGACCGCCTTCCGGTGGACGTGTACGAGTCCCTGGTCGACGTCTCGGTCGACCGCGAGGAGATCACGGTCGTCGGCACCATCCCGGCGACCGAGTCCGTCAAGGAGTTCCGCGAGCGCACCCGCGAACAGCGCATCGAGGTCGCGCGGGAGGCGGAGGAGCTCTACCGCCGCAAGGTCGCCTGGGCCGTCCAGTCCGGCGACGACCGCGTCCTGTTCACGCACCTGGCCGTCCCGGTCATGACGCGCCTGCGCCAGCCGGAGCGCAAGGTGCTCGACACCCTGGTGGCGGGCGGCGTCGCCCGCAGCCGGGCCGACGCCCTCGCCTGGTGCGTCCGCCTCGTCGGCCGCAACACGGACGAGTGGCTGACCGAGCTCCGCGACTCGCTGGCCAAGGTCCAGCAGGTCCGCGCGGCGGGCCCCGACGTCGCGGACGCTTCCGACACGGACTCCCAGAAGTCTGCGTCGGAATGACGAAACCCCTCCCCACCGGGGCATGATCACGCAAGTCTGACAGCGAGCCGACCGGCACCCGATCACAGGGAGAGGCACGCCCCATGACCACCACCGTCGAATACATCCGCTACCGGATCGCATTGGACGACCAGCAGGCCTTCGAGGACTCGTACCGGCAGGCCGCGGAGGCCCTGGCCGCGTCACCCGAGTGCATCGACTACGAGCTGGCCCGCTGCGAGGAGGAGAACGACCGGGAGCGCTACATCCTGCGCATCCGCTGGACGTCGGTCGACGCCCACCTCAACGGATTCCGCAAGGGCGAGCACTTCCCGGCGTTCTTCAGCGCGATCCGCCCGTACGTGAAGGCCATCGAGGAGATGCAGCACTACCGCGTCACCGAAGTGGCCGGCCCCGGAAAGGCCGCACCCCAGTCATGAGCACCACACCCGGCAGCACCCCCACCATCTACGAGTGGATGGGCGGAGCGGAGGCGATGAACCGCCTCACGGACGCCTTCTACGCGCACGCCCTGCAGGACGAGATCCTGGCCCCGGTCTTCGCGGGCATGGACTCGGAGCACCCCCGGCACGTCGCCGTCTGGCTGTCGGAGGTCTTCGGCGGCCCGGCGCAGTACACGGCCCACCACGGCGGCCACCAGCACATGGCCACCAAGCACCTGGGCCGCGGCATCACCGAGAAGCAGCGCCGCCGCTGGGTGGACCTGCTGATGGACACGGCGGACGAGGTCGGCCTGCCGACGGACCCCGAATTCCGTGCGGTGTTCACGTACTACATCGAGTGGGGCACCCGCATGGCCCTGATCTACTCGGGCCCCAACCCCCCGCCGGTGGACGCGGCGAAGATCCCGGTCTGGTCCTGGGGCCAAACGCCCCCGTGGATCCCGAAGGGCTAGGAGACAGGAGGTGGGGGCGGGGGCGAAGCCTCCGCCCCCACGGTCATGTCCGGTCCGGCCGGGGACCCGGATGGGCCGGCTGCTCGGCGAGCAGCACCGCCAACTCGCCCGCACCGCCTTCGCGCCAGAAGTCGACGGCCTCCTCCAGGATCTCCTGCAGGGTCTCCCAGTCCCCCGGCCTCGCGCCCGCGTACGACCGCCAGGAAGTCACCACCAGCAGCCGCCCCGGCGCCCGCGGCAGCCAGGACAGGTCGATGAGCGCATCGGCCAACGCGTCCCAGTTCCCACCGAACCACGACGGCACCCGGAGCGCCGCTCCCCACCGCCGCATCAGCTCGGCCTTGCCGCGCACACCGGCCAGGTCCACCCGGAGCGTCGTCCAGCCCGCCTCCTCGGCAGCGGCCAGCGCCGGCCCGAGCGGCTGCGGATCCAGGGTCATCGCAGGACCGCCTTGAAGGTCTCGTAGTGGTCGTCCGTGTAGTAGAACTCCCCACCCTCACCGGTCACGATCCGCCGCGCCCCGCGGTCGCGCTCCCCCGGCGTCTTCACGGTGAACTCGTGGTAGTACCCGCGCTTCTGCTTCGGCAGGACCTTCTCGAAGTTGCCGAACACGGTCCCGTCCTGCCGGTAGGCGTACGGACCGCCCTTGTCGATGAGCGCGAGCACCTCCCGCGCCTGCGCCGGCAGCGCGTCCGCCCGTACGGTCGCCATCCCCTTGGCCCAGCCGGGCGGCGGCGCGGAAGTTCCGGGGCCCGGCACGGAAGCCGCGGCCGACGGCGCGCCCGATGCCGCAGCGGAAGCAGACGGCGGCGCGGCGCTCTGCCCACCACACCCCGCGACGCCGGCCAGCGCAGCGCAAAGGAACAGCGCCCCCACCACACAACGCAGCAACGACCGGGGCACGTCCCTGAAGATCATGCACCGATCGTGCCAAATATCCGATTCGCTCGCGAATCGCCTGCCCGGTGACGGTAACCGGGACGGCGACGACCTCAGAGCGCGGACATCTTGGTGTAAGGACTCAGAATTCTCTTCTGGACCGACCCGAAGTCGACCAGTACAGCGATCCCCTCCTCGATACCGACGACACGGCCGAGGCCGTGCTCGTCGTGAGAGACCCGGTCGCCGACGCTGAACTGCCGGAGCGGCGGTTCCACGGGGGCCTTGAACGGGCTGGACGGCAAATGGCGGCGAGGTACTGCTGACTTTGTCATTGAGACCAGTATGCGCCCCACAGCCCCCCGCACGGGCCGCCGTTCGGATCTCAATTGCGGCACCATCCGCCCCGCAGCCCGCGCCGGGCCCGGCCTGGGAGGCGGCGCGGGGTGCCGCGAACGGCCGGCAAAGAAATCGGAGGACTCAGTCGTCCGGGTCTGCCCGGTCCAGCGCCGGCCGCAGCCCCGGCTCCGACTCGGTCAGCAGGTAGTCCGCGACCGCCGTGTCGGTGACCAGGCTGGTCACCAGCCCGGACCGGAGCACCGCACCGATCGCGGAGGCCTTGCGCAGCCCGCCCGCAATGGCCACGACCTCGGGAATCCGCCGCAGCCGGTCCGCCTCGACGGTGATGCAGCGCTCGCCGAGGTCCCGCCCGACGCGCCGCCCCTCGGAGTCGAACAGGTGGGCGGACATCTCCGCCGCGACACCGAGCGAGGCGTAGTGCGCGCGCTCCTCGTCCGTCAGCATGTCGTGGACGGTCGAGATCCCCGGCTCCCACGACCCGATCGAGACCGCGGCCACCGTCACCTTGTCGAAGTATTCGAAGGCCCGGGCGATGCCCGTCTGGCTCCGCAGCGCGGCCGCGGTCGCCGGATCGGGGAGCAGCATCGGCGCGTAGATCGGGTGCGCGTCGCCGCCCGAGACCTGGGCGGCCCGCCGCACGGCCTCCACGGACCCGCGCTCGGCCGTACCGGCGTCGTACACGCCCGTCAGCTGCACCACGGTGCACTGCGGCAGCCGGTGCAGGGAGGCGGCCATGTGGATGGTCGACCGCCCCCACGCGAGGCCCAGGACGTCACCCTCGTTGACGAGCTCGCCGAGCAGGTCGGCCGCGACCGCGCCCAGGTTCTCCGGATCCGGCGCGTCCTCGGTCGCGTCGGCCGGGGATTCGACCACCACCGCGTGCCGGAGCCCGTACCGGGCCCGCAGCGCGTCGGACCGCTCGGCGTCGAGCTCGGCGGGCACCCGGATCTCGATGCGTACGAGGTCGCGCTCGAGGGCGGTCTCCAGGACCCGGGCCACCTTGAAGCGGCTCACGCCGAACTCCTCGGCGATCTGGATCTTGGACTTGCCCTCCAGGTAGAAGCGGCGGGCCATGGCCGCCGCCTGCACCAGCTCCGCGGGTCCCATCCGCAGGGCTGACCGTCCCGCCGACATTGCAGACACCGCGTTCTCCTCACTGCTGTTCACACTCTCGACTCGCCGTTCATCCTGTCAGATCCGGCGGCCGTTGATCAGCCTGGACAGCTCCCGTTCACCGAGCCGTCCATCAACTCTCGCTTCAGTGGTCGCATGCCCAGGGCGCAGCGGCGATCGCGACGTCCGCCTGCTCCCGCAGGGTACGTACGGCCGCGGACGGGTCGACCGCCCCGTAGACGGCGCTCCCCGCGACGAACACGTCGGCTCCGGCCTCGGCGCACCGCTCGATGGTCGTGGCCGAAACCCCGCCGTCGACCTGCAGCCACAGCTCGAGGCCGTGCTTGGCGATGAGCTCACGGGTGCGGCGGATCTTGGGGAGCATGATGTCCAGAAAGGGCTGGCCGCCGAAGCCGGGCTCGACCGTCATGATCAGCAGCATGTCGAGCTCGGGGAGGATGTCCTCGTACTGCTCGATGGGCGTGGCGGGCTTGAGGGCCATGGACGCCCGCGCGCCCTTGGCCCGGATCTCCCGCGCGAGCCGCACGGGCGCGGCGGCGGCCTCGGCGTGGAAGGTGACCGATCCGGCGCCGGCCTCGACGTACTGCGGGGCCCAGCGGTCCGGGTTCTCGATCATGAGGTGCAGATCGAGCGGGATGTCCGTGGCGCGGCTCAGGGATTCCACGACGGGCATACCGAGGGTGAGGTTCGGGACGAAATGGTTGTCCATGACATCGACATGCAGCCAGTCGGCCCCCTCGACGGCCTTCGCCTCCTCGGCGAGTCGGGCGAAGTCGGCGGACAGGATGCTGGGATAAATCTGAGCGGCCATGCCCCAAGCCTGCCATGCCGTGGCGCAGTTCCGGCCACGACCCCGTAACTGAAGATGGACGTAGCAGTACTCAAGCGAGACCCGTAGGACGATTAAGGGATTCTTACGAGTGATGACCCGCGGCGGTCTGTTCGAGGATCGCGGGGACGATCACGCCCCAGTCGGCCCGCTCCACCCCGTGTCCGGCGTCCCGCAGGACCAGGAGCCTCGCCCCGGGGATCTCGTCCGCGAGCGCCTCGCCGTGCGGCAGCGGGAACATCGGATCGGCGGTCCCGTGGATCACGAGCGTGGGCACGGCGATGGAGGACAGGGGCGCGGACGGGAGCTCTCCGTCGGGGAGCAGGTCGTGGTTGCGGGCCGCGGCGAAGTCGTGCGCGCGTCCGATGTCGCGCCGGACGAGGCTGCGAACGGCTTCCTCGTCGAACGGACGCCGACCGCCGGCGAGCAGGCGCGCGAAGTCGACCTGGTACCCGGCCACGGAGTCGGCGTCCGACCAGTCGGCCCGCGCGGTGGAGACGAATCGCATGAACTCCGCGGTGGGCGGTGCGGGCACCCGGCCGCCGCCGGATGCCGCCGCGGACGTGCTGATCAGGACGAGCGAGAGCACGCGGGCGGCGTGGCCGAGCGCGAACCGCTGCGCGAGCGCCCCTCCGGCGGAGACCCCCACGACGTGGGCGGCGAGGACGCCGTACGCGTCGAGCACGCGGGCGGCGTCGCCGACCAGATCCGCGCCGGTGTACCCGGGACGCCCCGGCTCGTACGTGAGGGACCGGCCGGTGTCACGGTGGTCGTACCGGATCACGAAGCGCCCACCCCCGGCGAGCATCCGACAGAACCCCTCGTCCCACCAGAGCATCGAAGCCCCGGCCCCCATGACGAGCAGAACGGCGGGATGCCCCGGATCCCCGAAGGACTCGGCACAGAGCCTGATCCCGCCCCCCTCGATCACCCGCTCGACCATGACCGCGCCTCCTCTCCGCTTCCCATGGTGCGGGGGGCCGCGGGGGGCTGCTAGGGGGCTTCGGGGGCGGGATCCACGCGCTCGGGGTCGGTGGTGTGTCCGGGGGCTTCCCGGCAGTCCACTGTCCTTCCGTGTCGGGTCGGTCCCTCAAGGGCGCTCACTTCGTTCGCGTCGCTTCGCGATGGCCTTCGGCCACCCTTGACCGACCGCCCCGCCCCGGAATGCCATAAGACTGCCGGGAAGCCCCCGAAGGAATGGCCGGGAGGTTCAGCAACAGGAACGGGCCCTCAGCGATGCCGACCGGCACTCTTCGCCGGCCCTTTGCCCGTCCCGGGACCACCATCCCCGGCCATGACGACGGGGCGCGTCAGATCGCTACACGCTCCTCACGTCTCAGCGACCGACGACCGCCCGTGGCCGGACATAAGCCGCCCAGACGACGTCCATAGACGACTATTTCGGCGTCTGCGGGTCGCCGGAGGACGCCAAAGGACCGTCATGGGCTGCTTGCGGGCGCCTGCGGACCGTCTGAGGACGAAAACGGGCGAGAGGGAGTGTCATGCCGGATTTCCCAACCTCCCACTCCTGCAAGACGGTTCTTGAGTCCCAATCGACCACCAAAAGAGACAAACGGGCCGCAGGCGCCCTGTTGGAGGGTTGAGGCTGGTCGTGGGCGGCTTATGTCCGGCCACAGGCGGTCGCCGGACGCCATGCCGACACGAGCGTGTAGCGATCTGACGCGCCCCGGGGCTGGCCGCCGGCCGGTGGCCCCGGAAGGGGATTACGGCCGGCGAAGAGTGCCGGTCAGGATCTCTGAGGGCCCGCTCCTCCTCGGTATCCTCCCGGCCATTCCTTCGGGGGCTTCCCGGCAGTCTGTTGTCTTTCCGGGGCGGGGCGGTCGGTCAAGGGTGGCCGAAGGCCATCGCGCAGCGACGCGAACGAAGTGAGCGCCCTTGAGGGACCGACCCGACACGGAAGGACAGTGGACTGACGGGACGCCCCCGGACACACCACCGACCCCGAGCACATGGATCCCGCCCCCGAAGCCCCCGCCCCACCCACCGACCCCCAGCGCGCGGATCCCGCCCCCCGAAGCCCCCCGCTACCCCGTCCGCCGGATCAGCGCCAGGTACATCGCGTCCGTCCCGTGCAGGTGCGGCCACAGCTGTACGTCCGGGCCGTCGCCCAGGGCCGGGACGCCCGCCATGTACGGCCTGGCGTCGATCAGTTCGGCGTCCACCGGCGAGGCGCCTGCGCCGCGGCCGCGCAGGACGTCGTCCACCACGACCCGGGTCTCCGCCAGGTGCGGCGAGCACGTCGCGTAGCCCACGACCCCGCCCACCCGGACCGCCGACAGGGCCTCCCGCAGCAGTGCCCGCTGGAGCGGGGCGAAGCCCTCCAGGTCCTCCGGGCGCCGCCGCCACCTGGCCTCCGGGCGCCGGCGCAGCGCGCCCAGCCCGGAGCAGGGGACGTCCATCAGGACCCGGTCGAAGGAGCCCGGCCGCCACGGCGGCCGGGTGCCGTCGGCCGCGATGACCTGGTACGGGCCCGGGTTGCCGGCCAGGGCGCGCTCCACGAGCCGCGCCCGGTGCGGCTGCTTCTCGGAGGCCAGCAGGAACGCCCCGCGCTGCGCCGCCAGGGCGCCCAGCAGGGCGGCCTTTCCGCCGGGTCCCGCGCAGCCGTCCAGCCAGCGCTCGTCCCGGCCTTCGACGGGTGCGGCCGCGAGGGCCATCGCCACCAGCTGGCTGCCCTCGTCCTGGACGCCCGCACGCCCGTCGCGCACCGCCTCCAGCGCGCCCGGCTCGCCGCCCTCGGCCATCCGCACCGCGTACGGCGACCAGCGCCCCGGCAGCGCCGAGTCCTCGCCGACCGCCTCCGTGAGCTCGTCCGTCGTGGACCGCCCGGGCCGCGCCACGAGCGTGACCTCGGGCCGCTCGTTGTCGGCTTCGAGGAGGTCCTCGATGCCGGCCCGGCCGCCGCCGAGGGCGTCCCACAGGGCGCTGACGACCCACCGCGGGTGCGAGTGGTACACCGCCAGGTGTTCCTCGGCGTCCTCCTCGTACGGCGGGGCCACGCGCTCCAGCCAGCCGTCCAGGTCGTGCGCGGCGATCTTGCGCAGCACGGCGTTCACGAACTTGGCGCGTCCGTCCCCGAGCACCACCCGGGCCAGCTCCACGCTGGCCGACACCGCCGCGTGCGTGGGGATCCGGGTCCCCAGCAGCTGGTGGGCGCCGAGCGAGAGCACGTCCAGCACCGGCGGGTCCACCTCCCGCAGCGGCCGGTCGATGCAGGCCTTGATGACCGCGTCGTACGTGCCCTGCCGGCGCAGCGTCCCGTACACGAGCTCGGTGGCCAGCGCCGCGTCCCGCGCCTCGAAGCCCTCCGTCTGGCGGGCCTTGCGCAGCAGCGGGGGCAGGACAAGGTTCGCGTACGCGTCGCGCTCGTCCACCGCCCGCAGCGCCTCGAAGGCCAGCATCCGGACGGGGTCCTTCTTGGGACGGCGGTACGGCTTGGCCTGCCGCTGGCCTGCGGCGCTGCGCGGGGGACGGGACTGATCGCTCACGTGAAAGGTGCTCCGGGTTTACGGGGTGTACGAGGTACGGCGTCTGCGGGGTGTGACGGGATGCGGCCGGGTCGGCGCCGCGGGACCGCCGGTACGGATCAGCCTACGTCGGCGGCGCCGAGGCGCTCGCCGGCAGCGATGCGCACCCCGCGCGCCCAGTCCGCGCCGCGCATGGGCTTCTTGCCCTGGGGCTGTACCCAGAGCAGTTCCACGGCGTGCGAGCCGGTGCCGACGTACACGTTGTTCTTGGCCGCGGCGAGCTCGCCGGGCGTCAGGTCCGTGCGGTCGGTGACCAGGCCGACGGAGATCAGCTTGAGCCGCTCGCCGCGGAAGACGGTCCACGCTCCGGGCGCGGGCGTGCAGCCGCGCACGAGGCGGTCGGCGCGCATCGCCGGGGCGTGCCAGTCGATGCGGGCGTCCTCGACGGTGATCTTGGGGGCGAGCGAGACGCCGTCGGCGGCCTGTGCCACGGCGCGCAGCGCTCCGTCCTCGATGCCGTCCATGGTGGCGGCCAGCAGGCCGGAGCCTGCGAAGGCGAGCCGGGTCAGCAGGTCGCCGCTGGTGTCGGTGGGGCGGATCTCCTCGGTGAGGTGCCCGTAGACGGGTCCGGTGTCCAGGCCCTCCTCGATGAGGAACGTGGAGGCGCCGGTGACCTGGTCGCCCGCCATGATCGAGTGCTGGACGGGCGCGGCCCCGCGCCACGCGGGCAGCAGTGAGAAGTGCAGGTTGACCCAGCCGTGCCGGGGGATCTCCAGGGCGCTCTTGGGAATCAGCGCGCCGTACGCGACGACCGGGCAGCAGTCCGGGGCGATCTCGCGCAGCCGGGCCTGGAACTCCGGGTCGCGGGGGCGGGCGGGCCTGAGGATCTCGATGCCGGCCTCCGCGGCGCGCTCGGCGACCGGGCTGGCGACGAGCCGTCGGCCGCGGCCGGCCGGTGCGTCGGGCCGGGTGACGACGGCGGCGACCTCGTGCCGCCCGGAGGCGATGAGGGCGTCCAGGGCGGGCACGGCGACCTCGGGGGTGCCTGCGAAGACGAGCTTCACTGGGTCCTACCTCGCTATCTCGGCTGTCAGCAGCGCACCAGTCTATGTTCCCGGCGCCGTTGGGGCCGCCCGGCCCGGTACGGGGGCATCCCCGGGGGCCTCTCGGGGCCCGTACGCCCCGTCAGGGGGCGTACGCACACACGCGCGCCTCTCGCATATGCCGACACGCCCCCGGTGCGTGACTTCAGTGCCGTTTGGCGCGTTGGTCAAGAGAGATTGACCGAAACCGGGCCGCGCGATGAGATCGGTGTCTGCGGCCCGATCCGCTCTTCAGCACCGGTTCGAGAGGCTTCTTCATGGCCGACCACGCCACCCACGACGCCCAAGCACGGGCCAGCCTGCATCTCCTGGTGCGGGACATCGAGCGGGTTCGCCGGCAGGTGGATGCTCTGCGTACGCTCACCGCCCAGCTCGGCAACGTGTACCGCCCGCGCCGCTCCGGTCCTTCCACGGGCTTCGTCGTCTATGGCCGGGCCCCCGCCCCCACCGTCCGTCTCGCGCAGGAGCTGCGGGACAGCGTCGAGACGCTGGTGACCGCGGCGGTGGACTTCGACCGCTCGCTCGGCTTCTCCTGGGACGCGGTGGGTTCCGCGCTCGGCGTCACCAAGCAGGCCGTGCACCGGCGGTACGGGGCCCGGCGGGCCCAGGCCGCGGAGTCCGCGGAGCCGCTGGCCGAGGGTACGACCACCCGGACCCTCGGGCCTCTGCCCACGGTCCCGGCGGCCCGCTCGGTCCCGCCGCAGCCGCAGCGCGAGGAGTCCCAGACCGCGGTCCCGTCCCGCTCCGCGGCCGCCTTCCCGGGCCCGCGCAACGGCTGACCCGTCGCGGGTGATCCGCAACGGCTGATCCGCCGCCGGCCGCCGGGACGCCGACCCTCCGACGGCCGGCCGGTCTGACGCCGTACCCGCACCCGTTCCCGCCCCCGGTGGAGACGGCCCCCGTGGCCGCCCCCGCCGGGGGCGTTCGGCTGCGCGCGTGGCAGACACCGCGGGCCGCGCCCGCCGGCGAAGCGCCCCCTAGGGGGTGTCCTGAGTCGGAGATTCGTCGTTGGTCTGGTGTGAGTCGTCCTGGACCGAAGATCCCGCCGGTGGTGCTGTCCGATGCCGAGCGGGAGATGTTGCAGTCGTGGGTGCGTCGTCGTTCGAGTGCTCAGTCGTTGGCATTGCGATCACGCATCGTGCTGGAAAGTGCAGACGGGCACGCGATCGCGGAGGTCGCCCGGCGGCTGGGCATCACGACGGACACCGTTCGGGCCTGGCGGCGACGCTTCCTGGAACGCCGGCTCGACGGCTTGTGCGATGAACCCCGGCCCGGTGTCCCGCGGAAGATCACCGACGGCGATGTGGAACGTGTGATCGTCAAGACGCTGGAGGAGACGCCGAAGGGTGCGACTCACTGGTCGACGCGGTCGATGGCCGCGGCGACCGGGATGTCGCAGTCGGCGATCTCCCGGATCTGGCGGGCCTTCGCCCTCCAGCCGCACCGGGCCGAGACGTTCAAGCTGTCCAAAGACCCGTTGTTCATCGACAAAGTCCGTGACGTGGTCGGCCTGTATTTGGATCCGCCGGAGCGGGCCCTGGTGCTGTGTGTGGACGAGAAGTCGCAGATCCAGGCCCTGGACCGATCGCAGCCGGTCTTGCCGATGATGCCCGGGGTGCCCGAACGCCGCAGCCACGACTATGTGCGCGCGGGCACCACCACGCTCTTCGCCGCCCTGGACACGGCGACCGGCAAGGTCATCGGCTCGCTCCACCGCCGCCACCGCGCGGTGGAGTTCAAGAAGTTCCTGCTCAAGCTCGACAAGGAAGTGCCGGCAGACCTCGAAGTCCACCTGATCCTCGACAACTACGTCACCCACAAGGTTCCGGCGGTGACGACCTGGCTGGCCGCCCACCCGCGCTTCCACCTGCACTTCACCCCGACCGGCTCGTCGTGGCTGAACCTGGTCGAGCGGTGGTTCGCCGAACTCACCACGAAGAAGCTCCGCCGGGGCGTTCACCGCTCCGTCCAGGCCCTCGAACACGACATCCGGGCCTGGCTCGCCGACTGGAACGAGCACCCCCGGCCCTTCGTCTGGACAAAGACAGCCGACGAGATCCTCGACAAAGTCGCCGCCTACTGCCGACGAATCTCCGACTCAGGACACTAGCCGATGTCCGGCGGATCGATCCGGACCCGGACCGCCTCCGCCGCCGGGACCCCGCGGGCCAGCCGGGCCGCCTGGGCGGACTTGAGGGCGGCCGCCAGCGCGGCCCCGCTGCCGGGCGGGACGCGGACCAGGGCCCGCTCTCCCGGCGAGGGCTCCCCGCGCCGTCCCGGCACCGGGACCGGACCGAGCACCTCCGCGTCCGCCGGCAGCCCGGCTCCGGCCAGGAAGGCCTCCACGGCCTCGCCCCGGCCGGCCACGGCGGCCATCCGGGACACCGGCGGGAACCCGAGCTGGGCCCGCTCCGCGAGCTCCCGTACGGCATGGCCCACCGGGTCCCACCGCACGAGGGCCTGGACCGGCCGCAGCGTCGGCTCCGCGACCACCACGACCTGCCCCTCGCCCCGCACCAGCGAGGCGGCCGCTATCCACCGGCGCAGCGCGTCCTCCCCGGCCCGCAGATCGGGCCGGGTCAGCATCGCCCAGCCGTCCAGCAGCAGGGCCGCCGCGTACCCGGCGCCCGCCGCGACCGGCTCGGCCCCCGGGGTGCACACCACCAGCGCGGGCCGGTCCGGCACCTCGTCCAGGATGTGGTCGCGCCCCGACGTCCGTACCGGCACGGCCGGGAAGGCCCGCCCCAGCTCCTCGGCCGTCCGCCGGGCCCCCACCACCTGGGCGCGCAGCCGCGGCGACCCGCATTCCTCGCAGTGCCAGGCGCTCTCCTGCCGGCCGCACCAGCCGCAGTGCAGATCCCGTGCGTCGGGGGCCTCCAGCGGCCCCGCGCAGACCGTGCAGCGGGCAGGAGCGCGGCACCGCTCGCACGCCAGCCGCGGCGCGTAGCCCCGCCGCGGCACCTGGACGAGCACCGGCCCCGACTTCAGCCCCTCCCGTACGGTCTCCCAGGCCAGGCTCGGCAGCCGGGCGGTGCGGGCCGCCCCGTCCCGGGCCAGGAGTTCGTCGCCCACGGTCCGGATCCGGGGCGCGCAGGCCCGTACCGTCTCGCGGTCGGCGACGATCGGGCGCGCCCAGCCCGTCTCGACCAGCTGCGCGGCCTCCACGGTGCAGCTGGTGCTCCCGGCCAGGAATCCGCAGCCGTCGCCGACGGCGCGCAGCTCCAGCACCTCCCGTACGTGCGGGAACGGCGCGTGGTCGTCGCTGTGGCTGGAGTCGCCGTCGTCCCAGATGGCGACCAGCCCCAGGTCCCGTACGGGTGCGAACATCGCGGCCCGGGTGCCGATGACGGCGCGGACCGAGCCCCGGTGCACGGCGAGCCACTGGCGGTAGCGCTTCTCGGGCCCGGATTCGGCGGTCAGCAGTGCGTGCCGGCCTTCGCCGAGCAGGGCGGTCAGTGCCGCGTCGACCCTGGCGGCGGTGCGTCCGTCGGGCAGGACGGCGAGGGCGCCGCGGCCGGAGGCGAGGGTGGCGGCCATGGCCCGGGCCAGCTCGTCGGCCCAGCCGGGGCCGGGCAGGGCGGTCCAGACGGCGCGCGGCGCACCGCCGGTGGCCAGCGCGCGCAGGAAGGCGGGGCCGGCGCCGTACCGCGCCCAGCCGCCCGGTTCGGGCGCCGGGGGCGGGGGCAGCGGCTCGGGCGAGGGCTTGGCCTCGGCGCGGGCGCTGCGGGCGGGCAGGGCGAGCTGGAGTACGTCGGCCAGGCTGCCGGCGTACCGGTCGGCGACGGCCCGGGCCAGGGCCAGCATGCCGGGGGTGAGCACGACCTCGGGCGAGACGACCTGGGCGAGGGCGGCGAGGGCTCCGTGGTAGTCGGACTCGGCGCGCCGCTCGACGATGAATCCGTCGATGAGGCCGCCGCCCTCGCGGCGTCCGCCGTGCACGCGGTGGCCGCCCGCGCCGAAGCGGACCCGGACGCGGACGCCGGGCCGGGCCGCCTCGGAGAGTTCGGCGGGGACGGCGTAGTCGAAGAGCCGGTCGAGGTGGAGCACGCCCTTGTTGACGAGGACGCGGGCCACGGGGAGTTCCTCGGCGACGGCGGCGCCGCGCCAGGTGCGCGGCTTGGCCTTGGGGGCCTTGGCCTTCGCCTCGGCGACCATCTCCCGCATCAGCGCGAGCTGCTCCGGCGGGGCGCCGGCGGCGCCCGTCGGCTCGGATTCGTTCTCGCTGCTCACAGCTGCATTCTTACCAAACGGCACCGACAGCGGGAGCCGGTGCGCGGTCCCGGGCGCTCCCCGGGCGGGCGGGGGGCGCCGACGCAGTACGGCCCCGGACCGCGAGGTCCGGGGCCGTACGGCTGCGTACGCGCGGTACGCGGGGGTCCTACAGACCGGCGGCCGCGCGCAGCGCGTCCACGCGGTCGGTGCGCTCCCAGGTGAAGTCCGGCAGCTCGCGGCCGAAGTGGCCGTACGCGGCGGTCTGGGCGTAGATCGGGCGCAGCAGGTCGAGGTCGCGGATGATCGCGGCGGGGCGGAGGTCGAAGACCTGGCCGATCGCGTCCTCGATCTTCTGGACCTCCACCTTGGCGGTGCCGAAGGTCTCGACGAAGAGGCCGACGGGCTCGGCCTTGCCGATGGCGTACGCGACCTGGACCTCGCAGCGCGAGGCGAGGCCCGCGGCGACCACGTTCTTGGCGACCCAGCGCATGGCGTACGCGGCGGAGCGGTCGACCTTGGACGGGTCCTTGCCCGAGAAGGCGCCGCCGCCGTGGCGGGCCATGCCGCCGTAGGTGTCGATGATGATCTTGCGGCCGGTGAGGCCGGCGTCGCCCATCGGGCCGCCGATCTCGAAGCGGCCGGTCGGGTTGACCAGCAGGCGGTAGCCCTCGGTGTCGAGCTTGATGCCGTCCTCGACGAGCTGCGCCAGGACGTGCTCGACGACGAACTCGCGGATGTCCGGGGCGAGCAGCGAGTCCAGGTCGATGTCCGAGGCGTGCTGAGAGGACACGACGACGGTGTCGAGGCGGACGGCCTTGTCGCCGTCGTACTCGATGGTGACCTGGGTCTTGCCGTCGGGGCGCAGGTACGGGATGGTCCCGTTCTTGCGGACCTCGGACAGGCGGCGCGAGAGCCGGTGCGCGATGTGGATCGGGAGCGGCATGAGCTCGGGGGTCTCGTCGCACGCGTAGCCGAACATCAGGCCCTGGTCGCCGGCGCCCTGCTTGTCGAGCTCGTCCTCGTCGCCCTCGACCCGCTTCTCGTACGCGGTGTCGACGCCCTGCGCGATGTCCGGGGACTGCGCGCCGATGGACACCGACACGCCGCAGGAGGCGCCGTCGAAGCCCTTCTTCGAGGAGTCGTAGCCGATCTCGAGGATCTTGTCGCGGACGAGCTGCGCGATCGGCGCGTACGCCTTCGTCGTCACCTCACCGGCGATGTGGACGAGACCGGTGGTGATGAGGGTCTCCACGGCCACACGCGAGGTCGGGTCCTCGGTGAGAAGTGCGTCGAGGATCGTGTCGCTGATCTGGTCAGCGATCTTGTCGGGGTGACCCTCGGTGACGGACTCCGAGGTGAACAGGCGACGGGACACAACGCTCCCTGGGGTTGCAGCGGCTGCTGGCTGATCATTTGGCGGAACCACACCGGGGGCTGCGCCCGATCACGTTCCGAGTGTGCAGTTTATCGGTCGCCACCGTTTGCCGGACCACCTGTCTCGCCCAATGGGAGCCATGTGACCTGCGGCACTCCATTCTGGCTCATGGAATCCGCTACGAGAAGGGTCGTCACTCAGGCGCGTCGGGGGGCGAGTCGTCCGGCGATCCGATCCCAAATCACTTCGGCCAGCGCTTCCTTCGGACCATAGGGAACCGGGGTTTCCGTCCCATCGGAGGCCAGGATGACGGCTTCGTTCTCCTCGGAACCGAAGGTCTTGGCTTCACCCACCTCGTTCACGACGAGAAGATCACACCCCTTGCGGAGCAATTTGGCCCGCCCGTTCGCCAGCACGTCGTCCGTTTCGGCGGCGAAACCGACCACGACCTGGCCTTCCCGGGCCCGGTCGGCCGAGATCTCGGCGAGGACGTCGGGGTTGCGGACGAGCGCCACGGGGGCCGGATCCTGCCCGTCCTTCTTCTTGATCTTGCCGGTCACGTACTCGGCCGGCCGGAAGTCGGCCACGGCCGCGGCCATCACGACGGCGTCGGCGTCCGCCGCCGCCTTGAGCACCGCCTCGCGCAGCTGTACGGCCGTCCCGACCCGTACGACGTCCACCCCGGCCGGGTCGGCCAGCGCGGTGTTGGCCGCCACGAGGGTGACCCGGGCCCCGCGGGCGACGGCCGTGCGGGCGAGCGCGTAGCCCTGCTTGCCGGAGGAGCGGTTGCCGAGGAAGCGGACCGGGTCGAGCGGCTCGCGCGTGCCGCCCGCGCTGATCACCACGTGCCGGCCGGCCAGGTCGGGCCCGGCCACCCCGCGCGCCAGGACCCTGCGGCACACCTCGAAGATCTCCTCGGGGTCGGGCAGCCGCCCCTTGCCGGTGTCCTTGCCGGTGAGCCGGCCGACGGCGGGCTCGATGACGACGGCGCCGCGGCGGCGCAGCGTGGCCACGTTCTCCTGGGTGGCGGGGTGCTCCCACATCTCGGTGTGCATGGCGGGAGCGAACACCACCGGGCAGCGCGCGGTGAGCAGCGTGTTGGTCAGCAGGTCGTCGGCGAGGCCGTGAGCGGCCTTGGCGAGCATGTCGGCGGTGGCGGGGGCGACGACGACGAGGTCGGCGTTCTGCCCGATGCGCACGTGCGGGACCTCGTGGACGGTCTCCCACACCTGCGTGCCGGCCGGATTGCCGGAGAGCGCGGCCCAGGTGGCCTCGCCCACGAAGTTCAAGGACGCCGCCGTGGGGACGACCCGCACCTCGTGCCCGGACTCGGTGAGCCGGCGCAGCAGCTCGCACGCCTTGTAAGCGGCGATGCCGCCGCTGACTCCGAGCACGATCTTCGGCTTACCCACCGCACACGCCCTCTCTCGCTGATCGTCGTACGTGTCTATGACACACCACAGGCCCGGCAGATGTTCTGCCGGGCCTGTGGTGAAAGGAATTCTCGGTGCCTTACTGGGCCGGGGCCTCGATGGCCTCGGAGGTCAGCAGACCCGCGTTGATCTCGCGCAGCGCGATCGAAAGCGGCTTCTCGTGGACGTGGGTGTCCACCAGCGGGCCGACGTACTCGAGCAGGCCCTCACCGAGCTGCGAGTAGTACGCGTTGATCTGACGCGCACGCTTGGCCGCGTAGATCACGAGGCTGTACTTCGAGTCCGTGGCCTCGAGCAGCTCGTCGATCGGCGGGTTGATGATGCCCTCGGGCGCGGTGATGGAAGAGGACACGCTCTACCTTCCGAAGAATGGGTGAATGATCAAGCATTGACCGAAATGAACATCGATCAACGATCAGACAACTTCCATCAAGGCTAGCAGCTCGCGCGCCACGTCCTCGACGGAGGTGTTGACCAGGGTGGTGTCGAACTCGGACTCGGCAGCGAGCTCGACCTTGGCGGACTCCAGTCTGCGCTGGATGACCTCCGGTGATTCGGTGCCACGGCCGGTGAGCCGGCGGACCAGCTCGTCCCAGCTCGGCGGTGCGAGGAAGACGAGCTGGGCCTCGGGCATGGACTCGCGGACGAGTCGCGCGCCCTGGAGGTCGATCTCCAGGAGAACGGGTTCGCCGTTCTCCAGTCGTTCCACCACCGCGCCGCGCGGTGTGCCGTAGCGGTTGCCCGCGAATTCGGCCCACTCCAGCAGCTCGCCGTTGGCGATCAGCTTGTCGAACTCGTCGTCGTTGACGAAGAAGTAATGGACTCCGTGTCGCTCACCGGGCCGCGGCTTGCGGGTGGTGGCCGACACCGAGAGCCATACCTCGGGGTGGACCTTGCGCATATGCGCGACGACCGTGCTCTTGCCGACCCCCGAGGGGCCGGAGAGCACGGTCAGCCGCGGACGAACCTCTGCTGCCATAGAGCGATTATCCAGGTTCTCGGGACTGCCTGAGAACGCCGGGAGAACTTCAGGCAACGCGTCAGCCGGCAGGAGTGCCGAACTCACGCTCCAGAGACGCGATCTGGTTGGAACCGAGACCTCGGACACGCCGGGACTCGGAGATGCCGAGGCGCTCCATGATCTGCTTGGCGCGGACCTTGCCCACGCCAGGCAGGGACTCCAGCAGGGCGGAGACCTTCATCTTGCCGATGACGTCGTTCTCCTGGCCCGTCTTGATGACCTCTTGGAGCGAGGCGCCGGAGTGCTTGAGTCGATTCTTCACCTCGGCCCGCTCCCGGCGAGCCGCGGCGGCCTTTTCGAGCGCGGCTGCGCGCTGTTCAGGGGTAAGGGGCGGAAGAGCCACGCCTACGTCACCTCGGATGTCGAACTGTCGGATACGGACCAGTGGGGAGCCCTAGGGCGCCACACCAGGCGAATGCCCGAACAGCGGTGGAACTCGTTCGCTGCTCGTCACTCTGATCGGAGACTAGCGGCCCGGACCGCTCCAGTCAGCGAGAACGGACGAAAAGTCCTGGTCAGCCTCCACTGAACCGTACATCACGGACAAAACACCCCTGTTTTGTCCGAGGAAGTACGTTCGAATTCCGTCAGCTCGAACGAGACCCGAGCGCGCCCGGGGCCCGCGGACCTCCGCTAGGCCGGCACGGCCTCACGGATCTCGGCCGCGAAGCGCGCCGCCGCGTCCTGGAGCCCCGCCGGGTAAGGACCGTGGCGGAGCACACCGCGGGAGACGTTCGGGACCACGTTGCGCGCGGCCTCGCCGAAGACCGCCGGGAGGTCGGCGGCGGAGGCGCCCTGGGCGCCGACGCCCGGGGCCAGCAGGGGGCCGTTGATGTCCAGGTCGAAGGAGGACAGGTCGCCGAGGGTGGCGCCGACCACCGCGCCGAAGGAGCCCAGCGGCTCGGCACCGGCGTTCTCGGCCGCCAGGTGGCGCAGCATGGTCGCGCCGACGGTCAGGCCGTCCTCGCGCACCGCCCGCTGCACCTCGGCGCCCTCGGGGTTCGAGGTGAGGGCCAGCACGAACAGGCCGGCGCCGTTCTCCCGCGCCAGGTCCACGGCCGGCTTCAGGGACCCGTAGCCGAGGTACGGGGAGACCGTGAGGGCGTCCGAGAACAGCGGGGAGTCCTTGTGCAGGAAGGTCTCGGCGTACGCGGCCATGGTGGAGCCGATGTCGCCGCGCTTGGCGTCCATGACGACCAGGCCGCCCGCCGCGCGGACGTCGGCGACGGTGTTCTCCAGTACGGCGACGCCGCGGGAGCCGAAGCGTTCGAAGAAGGCGGCCTGCGGCTTGAAGACGGCCACCTGCCCGGCCAGCGCCTCCACCACGGTGCGGGAGAACCGCTCCAGGCCCGCGACGTTGTCGTCCAGGCCCCAGGAGGCCAGCAGCGAGGCGTGCGGGTCGATGCCGACGCAGAGCGGGCCGCGGGTGTCCATCGCCTCGCGGAGGCGGGTGCCGAAGGGGGTCACAGGGCTGCCTTTCGGGTCTCGGCGCCGACCGCGTCGGCGAGGGTCGCGTAGGGGCTGACGGCCAGGCGGGCGGCCAGGCCCTTGTGGATGGCCCGGGCGTAGAACGGGCCCTCGTAGATGAAGGCGCTGTAGCCCTGGATCAGGGTGGCGCCGGCGAGGATCCGCTGCCAGGCGTCCTCGGCGTTCTCGATGCCGCCCACGCCAATCAGGACAATCCGGTCGCCCACACGAGCGTACAGCCGTCGCAGGACTTCCAGGGAGCGCTCCTTGACCGGGGCACCGGACAGGCCTCCGGTCTCCTTCACGAGGTCCGGGGAGGACTTCAGGCCCAGCCCCTCGCGCGCGATGGTGGTGTTGGTCGCGATGATGCCGTCCAGGCCGAGCTCCAGCGCCAGGTCGGCGACCGCGTCCACGTCCTCGTCCGCGAGGTCCGGGGCGATCTTGACGAGCAGCGGGACCCGGCGGTCGGTCACGGTGCGGTCCGCGGCCTCCCGTACGGCCGTCAGGAGCGGACGCAGGGACTCGGTGGCCTGGAGGTTGCGCAGGCCGGGGGTGTTCGGCGAGGAGACGTTCACCACGAGGTAGTCGGCGTGGCGGGCCAGGCGCTCGGTGGAGGCGACGTAGTCCCCCACGGCCTCTTCCTCGGGGACGACCTTCGTCTTGCCGATGTTGACGCCCACGACGGTCCTGAAGACCGCCGTACGGGCCGCCAGGCGGGCCGCCACGGCCTCGGAGCCCTCGTTGTTGAAGCCCATGCGGTTGATCAGCGCGCGGTCCGGCACGAGCCGGAACAGCCGCTTCTTCGGGTTTCCGGGCTGCGCCTGCGCGGTGACCGTGCCGATCTCGACGTGGTCGAAGCCGAGCATCGACATGCCGTCGATCGCGACGGCGTTCTTGTCGAAGCCGGCCGCGAGGCCGAAGGGGCCGTGCATCCGCAGGCCGAGGGCCTCCGTGCGCAGCTCCTTGTACCGCGGGGCCAGGGCGGCCGCGGCGAAGGTGCGCAGCACCGGGGTGCGGGCCGCGAGCCGGATCCAGCGGAAGGCCAGGTAGTGGGCCTGCTCCGGGTCCATCCGCTTGAAGACCAGGTTGAAGAAGAGCTTGTACATGTCGAGAAGATCCCTTGTGCGCTCATGACGAGGGGGACACCGATGCGCGTCGCGCATCCGTGTCCCCCTCCTCGTACGGCTTCTAGTCGCGGGCCGCGGTCAGCTGCTCCGCGTGCTCCTGGAGCGAGCGCACGCCCACGTCGCCGTGGTTGAGCGCGTCGATGCCCTGGACGGCCGCGGCGAGCGCCTGGACCGTGGTCAGGCACGGGACACCGCGGGCCACGGCCGCGGTGCGGATCTCGTAGCCGTCGAGGCGGCCGCCGGTGCCGTACGGGGTGTTGACGATGAGGTCGACCTGGCCGTCGTGGATGAGCTGGACGATGGTCTTCTCGCCGTCGGGGCCTTCGCCTTCGCTGAGTTTGCGCACGATGGTGGCGTTGATGCCGTTGCGGCGCAGGACTTCGGCGGTGCCGGAGGTGGCCATGAGTTCGAAGCCGTGGTTGACGAGTTCGCGTGCCGGGAAGATCATCGAGCGCTTGTCGCGGTTGGCGACGGAGATGAACGCGCGGCCCTTGGTGGGCAGCGGCCCGTAGGCGCCGGCCTGTGATTTGGCGTAGGCGGTGCCGAAGACGGAGTCGATGCCCATGACCTCGCCGGTGGAGCGCATCTCCGGACCGAGGACGGTGTCGACGCCGCGGCCGTGGATGTCGCGGAAGCGCGACCACGGCATGACGGCCTCCTTGACGGAGATCGGCGCGTCGAGCGGCAGGGTGCCGCCGTCGCCGGTCTTGGGGAGCATGCCCTCTTCGCGGAGTTCGGCGATGGTGGCGCCGAGCGAGATGCGGGCGGCGGCCTTGGCGAGGGGGACCGCGGTGGCCTTGGAGGTGAAGGGGACGGTGCGGGAGGCGCGCGGGTTGGCCTCCAGGACGTAGAGGATGTCTCCCGCCATCGCGAACTGGATGTTGATCAGTCCGCGGACGCCGACGCCCTTGGCGATGGCCTCGGTGGAGGCGCGCAGGCGCTTGATGTCGTGGCCGCCCAGGGTGATGGGGGGCAGGGCGCAGGCCGAGTCGCCGGAGTGGATGCCGGCTTCCTCGATGTGTTCCATGACGCCGCCGAGGTAGAGCTCGGTGCCGTCGTAGAGGGCGTCGACGTCGATTTCGATGGCGTCGTCGAGGAAGCGGTCGACCAGGACGGGGCGGGTCGGGGAGATCTCGGTGGATTCCGCGATGTAGGAGGACAGCCGGTCTTCGTCGTAGACGATTTCCATGCCGCGGCCGCCGAGCACGTACGAGGGGCGCACCAGGACGGGGTAGCCGATCTCGTCGGCGATGGCCTTGGCGCCCGCGAAGGTGGTGGCGGTGCCGTGCTTGGGGGCGGGCAGGCCGGCCTCGGCCAGGACCTGGCCGAACGCGCCGCGGTCCTCGGCGGCGTGGATGGCCTCCGGCGGGGTGCCGACGACCGGGACGCCGTTGTCCTTGAGGGCCTGGGCCAGGCCCAGGGGGGTCTGGCCGCCGAGCTGGACGACGACGCCGGCGATCGGGCCGGCCAGCGACTCGGCGTGGACGATCTCCAGCACGTCCTCGAGCGTCAGCGGCTCGAAGTACAGGCGGTCGGAGGTGTCGTAGTCGGTGGAGACGGTCTCCGGGTTGCAGTTGACCATCACGGTCTCGTAGCCGGCGTCGCTCAGGGCGAAGGAGGCGTGGACGCAGGAGTAGTCGAACTCGATGCCCTGGCCGATGCGGTTCGGGCCGGAGCCCAGGATGATCACCGCGGGCTTCTCACGCGGGGCGACCTCGGACTCCTCGTCGTAGGAGGAGTAGAAGTACGGGGTCTTCGCGGCGAACTCGGCGGCGCAGGTGTCGACCGTCTTGTAGACGGGGCGGACGCCGAGGGCGTGGCGGACCTCGCGGACGACGTCCTCGCGCAGGCCCCGGATCTCGGCGATCTGGGCGTCGGAGAAGCCGTGGCGCTTGGCCTCGGCGAGCAGCTCGGGGTGGAGCTTCTCGGCGGCGGCCAGCTCGTCCGCGATCTCCTTGATCAGGAAGAGCTGGTCCACGAACCAGGGGTCGATCTTCGTGGACTCGAAGACCTCTTCCTGGGTGGCGCCGGCGCGGATGGCCTGCATGACGGTGTTGATCCGGCCGTCCGTGGGGCGGACGGCGGTGGCGAGGAGCTCTTCCTTGTCGCCGACGGGGCCGACGAAGGTGAACTGCGAGCCCTTCTTCTCCAGGGAGCGCAGGGCCTTCTGGAGGGCCTCGGTGAAGTTGCGGCCGATGGCCATGGCCTCGCCCACCGACTTCATGGTGGTGGTGAGGGTGGCGTCGGCCAGCGGGAACTTCTCGAAGGCGAAGCGCGGGGCCTTGACGACGACGTAGTCGAGGGTCGGCTCGAAGGAGGCCGGCGTCTTCTCGGTGATGTCGTTGGGGACCTCGTCGAGGGTGTAGCCGATGGCCAGCTTGGCGGCGATCTTGGCGATCGGGAAGCCGGTGGCCTTCGACGCGAGCGCCGAGGAGCGCGAGACGCGCGGGTTCATCTCGATGACGATGACGCGGCCGTCGGTCGGGTCGATCGCGAACTGGATGTTGCAGCCGCCGGTGTCGACGCCGACCTCGCGGATGATCGCGATGCCGATGTCGCGCAGCCGCTGGTACTCGCGGTCGGTCAGCGTCATCGCCGGGGCGACGGTGATGGAGTCGCCGGTGTGGACGCCCATCGGGTCGAAGTTCTCGATGGAGCAGACGACGACCACGTTGTCCTTCGTGTCGCGCATCAGCTCCAGCTCGTACTCCTTCCAGCCGAGGATGGACTCCTCCAGGAGCACCTCGGTGGTCGGGGAGAGCGTCAGGCCCTGGCCGGCGATGCGGCGCAGCTCGTCCTCGTCGTGCGCGAAGCCGGAGCCGGCGCCGCCCATGGTGAAGGAGGGACGCACGACGACGGGGTAGCCGCCGAGGGTGTCGACGCCCTTGATGACGTCGTCCATCGAGTGGCAGATGACCGAACGGGCGGACTCGCCGTAGCCGATCTTGGCCTTGACGGCCTCGACGACGCCCTTGAAGAGGTCGCGGTCCTCGCCCTTGTTGATGGCCTCGACGTTGGCGCCGATGAGCTCGACCCCGTACTTCTCCAGCACACCCTGCTCGTGCATGGAGATCGCGGTGTTGAGTGCGGTCTGGCCGCCGAGGGTCGGCAGGAGCGCGTCGGGGCGCTCCTTGGCGATGATCTTCTCGACGAACTCGGGGGTGATCGGCTCGACGTAGGTGGCGTCGGCGATCTCCGGGTCGGTCATGATCGTCGCGGGGTTGGAGTTCACCAGGATGACCCGCAGGCCCTCGGCCTTGAGGATGCGGCAGGCCTGGGTGCCGGAGTAGTCGAACTCGGCGGCCTGGCCGATGACGATCGGGCCGGAGCCGATGACCAGGACGGACTGGATATCGGTGCGCTTAGGCACGCTCGGCCTCCATCAGGGTTACGAAGCGGTCGAAGAGGTAGGCGGCATCGTGGGGGCCGGCTGCCGCTTCGGGGTGGTACTGGACGGAGAAGGCCGGCTGGTCCAGCAGCTGGAGGCCTTCGACGACCTGGTCGTTCAGGCAGACGTGGGAGACCTCGGCACGGCCGTAGGCGGTGTCCGAGACCTTGTCGAGGGGCGCGTCGACGGCGAAGCCGTGGTTGTGCGCGGTCACCTCGACCTTGCCCGTGGTGCGGTCCTGCACCGGCTGGTTGATGCCGCGGTGGCCGTACTTCAGCTTGTACGTGCCAAAGCCCAGCGCGCGGCCCAGGATCTGGTTGCCGAAGCAGATCCCGAAGAGCGGCGTCTTGCGGGCGAGGACGCCCTGCATGACGGCGACGGGACCGTCGGCGGTGGCCGGGTCGCCCGGCCCGTTGGAGAAGAACACGCCGTCGGGGTTGACCGCGTACACGTCCTCGACGGTCGCGGTCGCCGGCAGCACGTGCACCTCGATGCCGCGCTCAGCCATCCGGTGCGGAGTCATGCCCTTGATCCCGAGGTCCACGGCGGCCACCGTGAACTTCTTCTCACCGATCGCGGGGACGACGTACGCCTCCTTGGTGGCGACCTCCGCCGAAAGGTTCGCACCCTTCATCTGCGGGGCGTCCTGCACCTTGGCCAGCAGCGCCTCGTCACGGACACCCTCCCAGGCGGCCCCCGAGAAGATCCCGACGCGCATCGCACCGCGCTCACGCAGGTGACGCGTCAGCGCCCGGGTGTCGATACCCGAGATCCCGACGACGCCCTGCCTGACCAGCTCCTCGTCCAGCGAACGCTGCGAACGCCAGTTGGACGGGACACGGGCGGGATCGCGCACGACGTACCCGGCGACCCAGATCCGGGAGGACTCGGGGTCCTCGTCGTTGACGCCGGTGTTGCCCACGTGCGGGGCGGTCATCACGACGACCTGCCGGTGGTACGACGGGTCGGTGAGGGTCTCCTGGTAACCGGTCATGCCGGTGGAGAACACGGCCTCGCCGAAGGTCTCCCCCACGGCGCCGTAGGCCCGGCCGCGGAAGATCCGACCGTCCTCCAGGACGAGAACGGCGGGAGCTTTGGCTGCTCCCCTGGTGGAGGTCGTCATCGTTCGGCGCCTTCCGTCGTGATGGATTGGTTCATGAGATTGATGGCCTCGACCCAGGCGGCGTGTTCGGCCGCGCGGTCGGAGCGGAATCCGGAGTCGATCAGCTTGTCGCCGTGCGCCCACGTGACGACGAGGAGACCGCCCTCGGTGAGTACCTTGCCCGCGATCCCCTTGTCGAGGCGGGCGCCGCGCAGCTGCGCGGCCGGTACGAAGAAGTCGCCTGCACCCGGACGGACCACGTCGAGGCCCGCGTCGGTGAGCGTGAGCTCGACCCGGCTGCGCACACCCAGGCCGTGGGCGACGATCCGGTCGAGCCACTGCCCGGCGGTGGTGGACCCGTGGTACCGGCCGGTCAGGGCCAGCCGGTGCTCGGGGAGGCCGCCGGGGGCGGCGGGCAGCTCCGGCAGATCGCTCTGCAGGGCGCCGCGCCATTTCCAGCCCTGCCGCATCAGCCAGTACACGAACGCGATGAAGACGAGCAGACCGATCACCCACGACACGCGTGCGCCCCAGTCCGTCACCTCAGCCGACCGTCGCTCGGCAGCCTCTGCGGCCAGTTGGATTACTGCAGGTGTCACGCCAGTTTCCCGTCCACGACCGTTGCCCGGCCCCGCAGGAAGGTGTGAGTGACGCGTCCCGGCAGCTCACGGCCCTCGTAAGGCGTGTTGCGGCTGCGGGAGGCGAAGTGTGCGGGGTCCACGACACCACGGTACGAGGTATCGACCAAGGTCAGGTTCGCGGGTTCACCTGCCGAGACGGGGCGGCCGTGGTTGTCCAGGCCGCCGATCCGCGCCGGCGCGAAGGACATGCGCTCGGCGACGGCCGCCCAGTCGAGCAGTCCGGTCTCCACCATCGTCTGCTGGACGACGGAGAGCGCGGTCTCCAGGCCGACCATGCCCATGGCGGCGGCGGCCCACTCGCAGTCCTTGTCCTCGTGCGGGTGCGGGGCGTGGTCGGTGGCGACGATGTCGATCGTGCCGTCGGCGAGCGCCTCGCGCAGGGCCATGACGTCGCGCTCGGTGCGCAGCGGCGGGTTGACCTTGTAGACCGCGTTGTACGAGCGGACCAGCTCGTCGGTGAGGAGCAGGTGGTGCGGGGTGACCTCGGCGGTGACGTCGATGCCGCGGGACTTGGCCCAGCGGACGATCTCGACGGAGCCGGCGGTGGAGAGGTGGCAGATGTGCACGCGGGACCCGACGTGCTCGGCGAGGAGGACGTCGCGGGCGATGATCGACTCCTCGGCGACGGCCGGCCAGCCGCCGAGGCCCAGCTCGGCGGAGACGACGCCCTCGTTCATCTGGGCGCCCTCGGTCAGGCGGGGCTCCTGGGCGTGCTGGGCGACGACGCCGCCGAAGGCCTTCACGTACTCCAGGGCGCGGCGCATGATCACGGCGTCGTCCACGCACTTGCCGTCGTCGGAGAAGACGGTGACGCGGGCGGCGGAGTCGTGCATGGCGCCCAGCTCGGAGAGCTGCTTGCCCTCCAGGCCGACGGTGACGGCGCCGATGGGCTGCACGTCGCAGTAGCCGGACTCCTTGCCGAGGCGCCAGACCTGCTCGACGACGCCGGCGGTGTCGGCGACGGGGAACGTGTTCGCCATGGCGAAGACGGCGGTGTAGCCGCCGGAGGCGGCGGCGCGGGTGCCGGTCAGGACGGTCTCGGAGTCCTCGCGGCCGGGCTCGCGCAGGTGGGTGTGCAGGTCGACGAGGCCGGGGAGGAGGACCTGGCCCTCGGCCTCGATGACGGTCGCGCCCTCGGCGGAGAGTCCGGTGCCGACCTCGGCGATGGTCTCGCCGTCGATCAGGACGTCCTGCGCCTCGCCACCGAGTACCTTCGCGCCACGGATCAGGATCTTGCTCATCTTTACTTGCTCTCCTCGATGCGGGGCGTGCTGGTGGTGGTGACGGCCGGCTCGGAGCCGCCGAGCAGCAGGTACAGGACGGCCATCCGGGTGGAGACGCCGTTGGCGACCTGCTCGACGGCCGTGCAGCGGTCGGAGTCGGCGACCTCGGCGGTGATCTCCATGCCGCGGTTCATCGGGCCGGGGTGCATGACGATGGCGTGCTCGGGCATCTTGGCCATGCGGTCGCCGTCGAGCCCGTACCGGCGGGAGTACTCGCGCTCGGTCGGGAAGAAGGCGGCGTTCATTCGTTCGCGCTGCACACGCAGCATCATGACCGCGTCGGACTTCGGCAGCACGTCGTCGAGGCTGTACGAGACCTCGCAGGGCCAGCTCTCGACGCCGATCGGGACCAGGGTGGGCGGGGCCACGACCGTGACCTCGGCGCCGAGCGTGTGGAGCAGCTGCACGTTGGAGCGGGCGACGCGGCTGTGCAGGACGTCGCCGACGATCGTGATGCGGCGGCCGTTCAGGTCCTTGCCGAGGCCGGCGTCGCGCCCGACCAGGCGGCGGCGCATGGTGAAGGCGTCCAGCAGGGCCTGGGTGGGGTGCTCGTGGGTGCCGTCGCCCGCGTTGACCACCGCGGAGTCGATCCAGCCGGAGGTCGCGAGCCGGTAGGGGGCGCCGGAGGCGTGGTGGCGGATGACGACCGCGTCGGCGCCCATGGCCTCCAGGGTCAGCGCGGTGTCCTTGAGGGACTCGCCCTTGGAGACCGAGGAGCCCTTGGCGGAGAAGTTGATGACGTCGGCGGACAGCCGCTTGGCGGCCGCCTCGAAGGAGATCCGGGTGCGGGTCGAGTCCTCGAAGAAGAGGTTCACGACGGTGAGGCCGCGCAGGGTGGGCAGCTTCTTGATCGGCCGGTCCGCGACGCGTGCCATCTCCTCGGCGGTGTCGAGGATGAGGACGGCGTCGTCGCGCGTGAGATCGGCGGCCGAGATGAGGTGGCGCTTCATCAGGGTGCTCCGTTTGTCGATGAGGTCAGAGCGGCGGGCAGGGCGCAGCGGCCGGGGGGCCGGGATGCGGCGGGATGGAGTGCGGCCCGGCGGGCAGGCTCGCGCGCGGGCCCCCGCGTTCGGGGCCCCTCACTCGTACGGGCTACTGCCCGGCGGCCGTGTCGGTCCGCTGGCCGAGCAGCACGGCGTCTCGGCCGTCCTCCTCCTGGAGCTGGACCTTGACGGTCTCCCGCAGCGACGTGGGGAGGTTCTTGCCGACGTAGTCGGCGCGGATCGGCAGCTCGCGGTGGCCGCGGTCGACGAGGACCGCGAGCTGCACGGCGCGGGGGCGGCCGAGGTCGCCCAGCGCGTCCAGGGCGGCTCTGATGGTGCGGCCGGAGAAGAGCACGTCGTCGACGAGGACGACGAGGCGTCCGTCGATGTCGTCGCCGGGGATCTCGGTGCGGCCGATCGCGCGGGCCGGCTTCATCCGCAGATCGTCGCGGTACATGGTGATGTCGAGGGATCCGACCGGGATCTTCGTGCCGGTGATCTCTTCGAGCTTGGCGGCCAGCCGGCGGGCGAGGTACACGCCGCGGGTGGGAATGCCGAGGAGCACCACGTCGTCGGCGCCCTTGGCGCGTTCGACGATCTCGTGGGCGATGCGGGTGAGCACCCGCGCGATGTCCTGTGCCTCGAGCACGGGGCGCATCGCCTCGGTGCCCTGGGCACCGACGTTCTGAGCAGCCTGAGCGTCCATGAAAAGGACCTCCTTCTCCGCCTCACGGGACGGACCTTAAAGGACGTCTGATGTACGTCCTCCACGGTACCAGGGCCCGGGCGGGGAACCGGCACGGGGCCCTGCCGGCGCCCCTCGTGCGAAGGCGTCCGACATCATTCGGCTTGACGCATCCAAGTAACGCTGCGTAACCTCACAGTGAGTTACCAGCCGCGCGGCGGAGCCGCACGTGGTCCATGTCGTCAGCGTCCATGTCGTCACAGCGTCACAGCGTCCGGGAGCGTTATGTCCAGCGAATACGCCAAACAGCTCGGGGCCAAGCTCCGCGCCATCCGCACCCAGCAGGGCCTCTCCCTCCATGGTGTCGAGGAGAAGTCCCAGGGCCGGTGGAAGGCCGTGGTGGTCGGGTCGTACGAGCGCGGGGACCGCGCCGTGACCGTCCAGCGCCTCGCCGAGCTGGCGGACTTCTACGGGGTTCCGGTGCAGGAGCTGCTGCCGGGCACCACTCCGGGCGGGGCCGCCGAGCCGCCGCCGAAGCTGCGCCTCGACCTGGAGCGCCTCGCGGGCGTGCCCGCGGAGAAGGCCGGCCCGCTCCAGCGGTACGCCGCCACCATCCAGAGCCAGCGCGGGGACTACAACGGCAAGGTGCTGTCGATCCGCCAGGACGACCTGCGCACTCTGGCCGTCATCTACGACCAGTCCCCCTCGGTCCTGACCGAGCAGCTCATCAGCTGGGGCGTGCTCGACGCGGATGCGCGTCGCGCCGTGGCGCACGAGGACATCTAGTCCCCGCGCCCAGGACCAGCAGAAACGTTACCGGTGTGGGCCGGGAGCCAGGAGTGGCTCCCGGCCCACACCGGTTTTCGCGTACCTGCCGCGCACGAACGCACGGAGGGCCCGCAGCGCGCGTGCGCTGCGGGCCCTCCGTGCTCGCCGAACCGCCTGGGCTACTCGCCCCGGCGCAGGCTCGGCTTCAGGTCCTTGAAGCGGGCCAGCAGCCCGTTCACGAACGAGGGGGACTCGTCCGTCGAGAACTCCTTGGCCAGCTGGACGGCCTCGTCGATGGCCACGGCGTCCGGGGTGTCGTCCACCCAGATCAGCTCGTAGGCACCGAGCCGCAGGATGTTCCGGTCGGCGACCGGCATGCGGTCGAGCTCCCAGTCCACGGCGTAGGTGACGATCAGGTCGTCGATGCGGTTCACCTTGTCGGCGTACCCCTCGACGAGATCCATCGTGAAGGCGCTGACGGGCGGCTGCCGGTCGTCCGAGCGCGCGTGGCGGATCCAGTCCGCGAGGACCTCGCGCACGGGCACCCCGCGCTGGTCGGCCTCGAACAGGATCTGGAAGGCGCGCTTGCGCGCGTTGCTGCGGGCAGCCACGGTTAGCTGTTCACCCGGCCGAGGTAGTCGGAGGTACGGGTGTCGACCTTGACCTTCTCGCCCGTGTTCACGAACAGCGGGACCTGGATCTCGTGACCGGTCTCCAGCTTGGCCGGCTTGGTGCCGCCGGTGGAGCGGTCGCCCTGGACGCCCGGGTCGGTGTGCTCGATGGTCAGCTCGACCGCGGCCGGGAGCTCGACGTAGAGCACCTCGCCGTCGTGCTGGGCCACGGAGGCGGTGAAGCCCTCGATGAGGAAGTTGGCGGCGTCGCCGACGGCCTTCTTGTCGACCATCAGCTGGTCGAAGGTGCTCATGTCCATGAAGACGAAGTAGTCGCCGTCCATGTACGAGAACTGCATGTCGCGGCGGTCGATGGTGGCCGTTTCGACCTTCGTGCCGGCGTTGAACGTCTTGTCGACGACCTTGCCGGAGAGCACGTGCTTGAGCTTGGTGCGCACGAAGGCCGGGCCCTTGCCGGGCTTGACGTGCTGGAACTCGACGACGGACCAGAGCTGGCCGCCATCGAGCTTGAGCACCATGCCGTTCTTGAGGTCGTTCGTGGAAGCCACGGTTGCGGAATCTCCTGCACTGGAAGACCACGGGTGCGCGCACAGCCCGCCGCGGCGGGCTAGAGCGCGAGCAGCTCCTTGGTCGTAATGGTGAGTAGCTCGGGACCGCCGTCCGCCTCGGGGCGCACGACGAGCGTGTCATCGATCCGGACACCTCCCCGGCCCGGGAGGTGAACCCCCGGTTCGACGGTGACCGGCACGCAAGCGTCCAGTTTACCCATTGCCGTAGGTGCAAGCTGCGGGTCCTCGTCGATTTCGAGGCCGACACCGTGTCCGGTCGACGGAGCGAGGGCTTCGGCATGGCCCGCGGAGTCCAGTACGGAGCGCGCCGCGCGGTCGACTTCGCGGTACGCGGCCCCGGGCAGGAGCGCCTCGCGGCCGGCCCGCTGAGCCGCGAAAACAAGATCGTAGAGCTCGATCTGCCAGTCGGCGGGGCTGGTGCCGATCACGAAGGTCCGGCCGATCTCGCAGCGGTAGCCGCGGTAGTTCGCGCCGAGGCAGACGGAGAGGAAGTCCCCCTCCTCGACCCGGCGGTCGGAGGGCCGGTGCCGGGAGCTGCCGGAGTTCGGCCCGGTGCCGACGGAGGTCGGGAAGGCGGGCCCGTCGGCGCCGTGGTCGACGAGGCGGCGTTCCAGCTCCAGGGCGAGGTGGCGTTCGGTCCGGCCCACCAGGATCGACTCCAGCAGCTCGCCGAGGGCCTGGTCGGCGATCTCGGCGGCGATCCGCAGGCAGGCGATCTCCTCCTCGTCCTTGACCAGGCGCTGCTGCTCCACGGCGGCCCCCAGGTCCACGAGGCGCAGCTTGGGGGCGACGGAGCGCAGGGCGCGGTGGCGGGCGACCGTGAGGTGGTGCTCCTCGACGGCCAGCGACTCGACGCGCAGCGAGCCGGCCATGTCCCCGGCCGCCACCGCCGCGTCGCTCCCGGGGCCGGCCAGTACGGAGAGCCTGAGCCGCTCGTCGAGGCGGCCCTCGTCGGCTTCGCCGGTGGGCGGCCCGACGGTGAAGAGCATGTCCTCGCCGTCCGGGCCGACGAGCAGTACTGCGGACGGCGGGGACGCCCCGGCGAGGTAGCGGACGTTCGCCGGACGCGTGATCAGTGCGGCGGCGTTCCCCGCGGCGGCACATCGGTCGCGAAGCAGGCCACGGCGGGCCGCGTACACGTCTGACATGTCTTCGAGCGTACGAGCGCCCCGCGCATCCGGCCTGGTGAGCGCATCCGTACGGGGCCGGGGCCCGGCGGCGGCCCCGGCCCGGGCCCGGCCGGGGCCGGGCCGGCCGCCGGGCCCGGGCCGGATCCCGCCCGGTCAGCCGCCGACGTACGCCGCGAGGTGCTCGCCGGTGAGGGTGGCCCGCTCGGCGACGAGCTCGGCGGGGGTGCCCTCGAAGACGACCCGGCCCCCGTCGTGGCCCGCGCCGGGCCCGAGGTCGATGATCCAGTCGGCGTGCGCCATGACGGCCTGGTGGTGCTCGACGACGATCACCGACTTGCCGGAGTCGACGAGCCGGTCGAGCAGGCCCAGCAGGTGCGCGACGTCGGCGAGGTGCAGGCCGGCCGTCGGCTCGTCGAGGACGTAGACCCCGCCCTTGTCGGCCATGTGGGTCGCCAGCTTGAGCCGCTGGCGCTCGCCGCCGGAGAGGGTGGTGAGCGGCTGGCCGATGGTGAGGTAGCCGAGGCCGACGTCGGCGAGGCGCGCGACGATGCGGTGCGCGGCCGGGAGGTGGCCCTCCCCCGACCCGAAGAACGCCTCGGCCTCGGTCACCGACATCGCGAGCACCTCGCTGATGTCGCGGCCGCCGAAGTGGTAGTCGAGGACCGAGGAGTCGAACCGCCTGCCTTCGCACTCCTCGCAGGTGGTGGCGACTCCGGCCATCATCGCCAGGTCGGTGTAGATGACCCCGGCGCCGTTGCAGGTCGGGCAGGCGCCCTCGGAGTTGGCGCTGAACAGGGCCGGCTTCACGTCGTTGGCCTTGGCGAACGCCTTGCGGATCGGGTCGAGCAGCCCGGTGTAGGTGGCCGGGTTGCTGCGCCGGGATCCCTTGATGGCGCCCTGGTCGACCGAGACCACCCCTTCGCGGGCGGGGATCGAGCCGTGCACGAGCGAGCTCTTGCCGGAGCCCGCGACGCCGGTGACGACGGTGAGCACCCCGAGCGGGATGTCGACGTCGACGTCGCGGAGGTTGTGGGCACCGGCTCCCCGGATCTCCAGCGTCCCGGTGGGCTTGCGCACGCTCTCCTTGACCGAGGCCCGGTCGTCGAAGTGCCGGCCGGTGATGGTGCCGCCGGTCCGCAGGCCTTCCACGGTGCCCTCGAAGCAGACGGTGCCGCCGCCCGAGCCGGCGCCGGGGCCGAGGTCGACGACGTGGTCGGCGATCGCGATCGTCTCCGGCTTGTGCTCCACGACGAGGACCGTGTTGCCCTTGTCCCGCAGGCGCAGCAGCAGCTTGTTCATCCGCTGGATGTCGTGCGGGTGCAGGCCGGTGGTGGGCTCGTCGAAGACGTACGTGACGTCGGTGAGCGAGGAGCCGAGGTGGCGGATCATCTTGACGCGCTGCGCCTCGCCGCCCGACAGCGTGCCCGAGGCGCGGTCGAGGGAGAGGTAGCCGAGGCCGATCTCCACGAACGAGTCCAGGGTTGCCAGCAGGGTGGCGAGCAGGGGCGCCACGGAGGGCTCGTCGAGCGCGCGGACCCATTCGGCCAGGTCCCGGATCTCCATCGCGCACAGGTCCGCGATGTTCTTCCGCTTGATCTTCGAGGACCGCGCGCCCTCACTCAGCCGGGTTCCGGCGCAGTCGGGACAGGTGGTGAAGGTGACCGCCCGTTCCACGAAGGCCCGGATGTGCGGCTGCATGGACTCGGTGTCCTTGGACAGCATCGACTTCTGCACGCGCGGGACCAGGCCCTCGTACGTCATGTTGATGCCCGCGATCTTCATGCGGGTGGGCTCGCGGTGCAGGAGGTCCTGCAGCTCCTTCTTGGTGTACTTGCGGATCGGCTTGTCCGGGTCGAAGAAGCCCGACTCGATGTAGAGGCGGCTGTTCCAGCCGCCCCCGGTGTAGCCCGGGATCGTGAACGCGCCCTCGTTGAGGGACTTGGTGTCGTCGTAGAGCTGCGTGAGGTCGATGTCGGTGACCGCGCCCCGGCCCTCGCAGCGGGGGCACATGCCGCCGGTGATGCTGAAGCTGCGCCTCTCCTTGACCTCCTGGCCGCCGCGCCGGACGGTGACCGCCCCGGCGCCGCTGATGGAGGCGACGTTGAAGGAGAAGGCCTTGGCGGAGCCGATGTGCGGCCTGCCGAGCCTGCTGAACAGGATCCGCAGCATGGCGTTGACGTCGGTGGCGGTGCCGACCGTGGAGCGCGGGTCCCCGCCCATCCGCTGCTGGTCGACGGTGATCGCGGTGGTGAGGCCGTCGAGTACGTCGACCTCGGGCCGGGCCAGCGTCGGCATGAAGCCCTGGACGAAGGCGCTGTAGGTCTCGTTGATCAGCCGCTGCGACTCGGCGGCGATCGTGTCGAACACCAGCGAGCTCTTGCCCGAGCCGGAGACACCGGTGAACACCGTCAGGCGGCGCTTCGGGATCTCGATGCTGACGTCCTTGAGGTTGTTCACGCGCGCGCCGTGCACGCGGATCAGGTCGTGGCTGTCGGCATCGTGCGACGCGGGCCTGGCCATGCTCATCGTGTCTCCGTACGTCGGTTCGGGCGGCCTTGCTCGATCTAACCAGCTGGGCGGGGCGCGCTCACTGGTCCTGGAGCAGCCCGAGGACGTTGCCGTCGGGGTCGGTGAAGGTGGCCACGAGGCGGCCGCCGCCGACGTCGCGCACGGGGTCCTTGAGCTTGCCCCCGGCTGCGGTCACCTCGGCGAGCTTGGCCTCGATGTCCGGCACGTGCCAGTGCGCCACGGGCGCGGCCATGCCCTGCTGGGCGCCGCCGGGCACCAGCCCGATCTGCTGGCCGCCGGCCTCGTAGCCGACGTAGTACGGCTCGTCGACCGTCGGGGCGACCCCCAGCAGCGCGGTGTAGACGTCCTTGGCCGCGGCCAGGTCGGAGACGGGGTGCAGGACGGTCTTGATTCCCTGGGTGGGAGAGGTGGTCATGATCACTCCTGAAGCGGTGGTTCGGCGTGGAATTCACGCTAGCCGCGGGGTGCGGCTCCACGCTTCTCCAAACCTGACCGGTCAGAAGGCGGGCGTGCCGAGGGTCCGGGCCAGGGCCTCGTCCAGGGCCCGGGAGGTGGCCTCGACGTCCAGGTCCGAGTTGTCGATGATCGGCAGGCCCGAGCCGTACCAGCCCGCCATGCGGCCGTGGATGCGGGCGACCTCCTCGTCCGAGAGGCGCCGGTTGCCCGAGCGGGCGGCGTTGCGCTCCAGGACGATCTCCAGGCCGGGCAGGAGGACGACGGGCAGCAGGGCGGGCCCCACGTGCCGCTTCCAGCCGCCCAGGCCCACCACCGGCCGGTCGGGGAAGACGGCGTCGTCGAGGATGCAGGAGATCCCGTTGGCCAGGAAGTTGCGGGCGGCGAAGCCGCAGGTGCGGCGGGCCAGCCGGTACTGGGCCTCGGAGTGGTCGTTCCAGCCGGCCTGCGGGTCCGCGAAGCCCGAGCACACCCACTCGCGGACGTCGTCCAGGCTCACGTGGGCGGTCGGCACCGGCCGGGTGCTCGCCCAGTGCCGGGCCACGGTGGTCTTGCCCGCGCCCGCCGGGCCGATCAGCAGCACGGCCAG
The DNA here is from genome assembly GCF_042896985.1 of Streptomyces sp. NPDC001194. Taxonomy (NCBI): domain Bacteria; kingdom Bacillati; phylum Actinomycetota; class Actinomycetes; order Kitasatosporales; family Streptomycetaceae; genus Streptomyces; species Streptomyces sp. NPDC001194. The sequence continues at coordinate 157,640 of NZ_JBIAXU010000004.1, forward strand.
CGTGGCTCCGCCGGTCCCGCTCACCGCGGGAGGCAGCGGAATGTGCCCCGTGGCCTCGGGCACGGGCGGCGGCGGGGAGTGCGGTGCCACGTGCGGGGCCTGCGCCTGCGGGGGCGCGTGCGGCGGCACCGGCACCGGCCACCCGTGCGCAGGGGGTATGGGCGGCTGCGGGGGCACGGCCGACTGGTGTCCCGGCTGCCCCCAGCCCGCGCCGCCGCCCCCCACTCCTTGCTGCATCCGCTGCCACTCCGTCCCGTTCTGCCCACTGATGCGAGAACGTTATATGACCGCGGGGCGGAAGCCGCCCACCAGCACCGTCAGAGTGCGACTTCGTCCGCCAGCGCGCGCAGCGCCAGCCGGTACGAACCGATGCCGAAGCCCGCCACCGTCCCGGTCGCCACCGAGGCGATGACCGACGTGTGCCGGAACTCCTCGCGGGCGTACGGGTTGGAGATGTGCACCTCGATCAGCGGCGCGGTGCGCTGCGCCGCCGCGTCCCGCATGGCGTACGAGTAGTGCGTGAAGGCACCCGGGTTGATCACGACCGGGATCTTGCCGTCCGCCGCCTCGTGCAGCCAGCGCACGATCGCGCCCTCGTCGTTGGTCTCGCGGACCTCGACGTCGAAGCCGAGCTCCTCGCCCAGGGTGCGGCAGCTCTCGACGAGCCCGGCGTACGAGGTGGCCCCGTACACGTCGGGCTCGCGCGACCCCAGCCGGCCCAGGTTCGGCCCGTTCAGCACGAGCACCTTGCGGCTCACGCCGACACCTCGCCGTACGCCGCGATCAGGTGCGCCGGGTCGGGTCCCTCCAGGACGGTGGGCTTGGCCAGGCCGTCGAGGACGATGAAGCGCAGCAGGTTGCCGCGGGACTTCTTGTCGACCTGCATGGTCTGGAGCAGCTTGGGCCACTGGTCGCCCCGGTACGTCAGCGGCAGCCCGACCGCGGCCAGGATCTCCCGGTGGCGGTCGGCCGTCGCGTCGTCGAGCCGGCCCGCGAGCCGGCCGAGCTCGGCCGCGAAGACCATGCCGACCGACACGGCCGCGCCGTGCCGCCACTTGTAGCGCTCGTTCTTCTCGATGGCGTGCGCGAGCGTGTGCCCGTAGTTGAGGATCTCCCGCAGGCCCGATTCCTTCAGGTCGCTGGAGACGACGTCCGCCTTGACCTGGATCGAGCGGACGATGAGTTCCGCGGTGTGCGGGCCGTCGGGCGTGCGGGCCGCGGCCGGGTCCGCCTCGATCAGGTCGAGGATCGCCGGGTCGGAGATGAATCCGGCCTTGATGATCTCGGCGAGGCCGCTGACGTAGTCGTTGACCGGCAGGGAGTCCAGCGCCGCCAGGTCGCACAGCACGCCGGCCGGCGGGTGGAAGGCTCCGACCAGGTTCTTGCCCTCGGCGGTGTTGATGCCGGTCTTGCCGCCGACGGCCGCGTCCACCATCGCCAGGACGGTGGTCGGTACGGCGATCCAGCGCACCCCGCGCAGCCAGGAGGCCGCGACGAAGCCCGCGAGGTCGGTCGTGGCTCCGCCGCCGACGCCGACGATCACGTCGGTGCGGGTGAACCCGGACTGGCCGAGCGCCTTCCAGCAGTACGCCGCGACCTCGACGGTCTTGGCCTCCTCGGCGTTCGGCACCTGGATGGCGACCGCCTCGTAGCCCTGCGCGGCCAGATCGTCGCGCAGTGCCTCGCCGGTCGAGGCCAGCGCCTCGGGGTGGATCACGGCGACCCGCTGGGCCTTCGTACCGATCAGGCCGCCCAGCTCGCCGAGCAGCTGCCGGCCCACCAGCACGTCGTACGCGTCGTGTCCGGCGCTGGCGCCGACCTGGATGCGCGTCACCTGGTCTGTCATACGTCCTTCAACTCCAGAGCGTCGAGGACCGCCTGGGCGACCTCTTCGGGGGTGCGGTCGTCGGTGGCCACCACGACGCGCGCGACTTCGGTGTACAGGGGGCGGCGGGCCTCCATCAGCTCGCGCCACTGGCGGCGCGGGTTGACGGCGAGCAGCGGGCGGGCGGCGCCCAGGCCGACGCGCCGGACGGCCTCCTCGACGTCCATCGACAGGTAGGCGACGGGCAGGCCGGCCAGCAGCTCCCGGGTGCCCGCGTCGAGGACGGCGCCGCCGCCGAGGGCGAGGACTCCGGTGTGCTCGGCGACGGCGGCGGCGACCGCCTGCCGCTCCAGCTCGCGGAAGTACGGCTCGCCCTCGTCGACGAAGAGGTCGGAGATCTCGCGGCCCTGGGCCGCGACGATGTCGGCGTCGGTGTCCCGGTAGGGGGCGCCGAGCCGCTCGGCGAGCAGCGCCCCCACCGTGGACTTGCCGGACCCCATGGGCCCGACGAGGACGACCAGTGGTCCGCCCGTCACCGGATCTGCAGGTTGTCGAGGTACGACCGCACGTTGCGCCGGGTCTCGGGCACCGAGTCGCCGCCGAACTTCTCCACGACCGCGTCCGCGAGGACGAGGGCGACCATCGCCTCGGCGACGATCCCGGCCGCGGGGACGGCGCAGACGTCGGAGCGCTGGTGGTGGGCGGCGGCGGCCTCGCCGGTGGCGACGTCGATCGTGGCGAGCGCCTTGGGCACCGTCGCGATCGGCTTCATGGCGGCGCGTACGCGCAGCAGCTCACCGGTGGTCAGACCGCCCTCGGTGCCGCCGGAGCGGCCGGAGGTGCGCTTGATGCCCTCGGGGGTGGCCACGATCTCGTCGTGCGCCTGCGAGCCGGGCACGCGGGCCAGGTCGAAGCCGTCGCCGACCTCGACGCCCTTGATCGCCTGGATGCCCATCAGCGCGGCCGCGAGGCGCGCGTCCAGGCGGCGGTCCCAGTGCACGTGCGAGCCGAGGCCGACCGGGACCCCGTACGCGAGGACCTCGACGACGCCGCCGAGGGTGTCGCCGTCCTTGTGGGCCTGGTCGATCTCGGCGACCATCGCCTTCGACGCGTCGGCGTCGAGGCAGCGCACCGGGTCGGCGTCGAGCTTCTCGACGTCGGCGGGGGTCGGGTAGACGCCGTACGGGGCCTTGGCCGAGGCCAGCTCCACCACGTGCGAGACGATCTCGATGCCCGCGACCTCCTTGATGAAGGAGCGGGCGACGGCGCCGAGGGCGACGCGGGCGGCGGTCTCACGGGCGCTGGCGCGCTCCAGGATCGGCCGGGCCTCGTCGAAGCCGTACTTCTGCATGCCCGCCAGGTCGGCGTGGCCCGGGCGCGGCCGGGTCAGCGGCGCGTTGCGGCCGGTGTCCTTGAGCAGCGACGGGTCGACCGGGTCGGCCGACATGACGGTCTCCCACTTGGGCCACTCCGTGTTGCCGATCATGACGGCGATCGGGGAGCCCTGGGACAGGCCGTGGCGGACGCCGCCGAGGAAGGTGACCTCGTCCTGCTCGAACTTCATCCGGGCACCGCGGCCATAGCCGAGCCGGCGCCGGGCCAGGTGGTCGGCCACCAGCTCGGTGGTGACCGGAACGCCGGCGGGAAGGCCCTCCAGCGTCGCGACCAGTGCCGGTCCGTGCGACTCTCCTGCGGTCAGCCAACGCAACCTGCTCAACGATGCTCCTCATGCTCGCGCCTGGGTACTGCGGCGACGCGGCCGGGTGCTCGGCCCGGACCCGCCACACCCGATCCTCCCACGTCCGGGCCGGTGCGCCGCCCTCCGGTCCAGCTGGCGGACGGCGGTGCACCCGGGCTCACCCTGGCGAGTGCGGCCGGACCCGGGCAAGATCGGCCCGGGCAGTGCATCAGGTGCGGTGGCGGCGGGTGCCCGCGGGGCGGCGGATCAGTGGCGGGCGCGCAGCGCGGCCTCCCCGGCCGCCCGCATGGCCGCCAGCGGCGCCGTGTGCCGGCCGGTCATCTGCTCGACCTGGAGGACCGCCTGGTGGACGAGGAGGTCCAGGCCTCCGAGGAGCCGCCCGCCGTGCTCCGACCAGGCCGCCGCGAGCGCGGTCGGCCAGGGGTCGTACAGGACGTCGAAGAGGGTTCCCGCTCCGGCCGCTACGTGCTCGGCCAGCCAGTCCGTGGCCCGTGCCGGGGTCGTCGCGATGACCAGCGGCGCCCCCAGCCCCTCGGCGGCGTCCGCCCAGTCGGCCGTACGGACCGCCACGTCGAGGCGCTCGCCCCACTCCTGCATCTCGTCGGCGCGGGCCCGGGAGCGCACGTACACGGTCACCTCGCCGGAGCAGATCCGGGCGAGGGCGGCCAGGGCCGAGGAGGCGGTGGCCCCCGCGCCGAGGATGGTGGCGCGTTCCACCTTGTCGACGCCTCGCTCGTGGAGCGCGGAGACGATCCCGGGGATGTCGGTGTTGTCGCCGAGGCGCCGGCCGTCCTTGGTCAGGACCACCGTGTTGACCGCCTCGACCGACGCGGCGGTGTCGCTGATGCCGTCGAGCAGCGGGATGACCGCGCGCTTGAGCGGCATCGTCAGGGACAGCCCGGCCCACTCGGGACCGAGGCCGGCGACGAACTGCGGGAGCGCGTCCTCGTCCATCTCGAAGCGGTCGTACGACCAGTCGTCGAGGCCGAGCTCCTGGTACGCGGCGCGGTGCAGCACCGGTGAAAGGGAGTGCTCGATCGGTGAACCGAGCACGGCTGCGCGTATCACTGCCCTTCCTTCTTCCTCTCCTCTTCGTACTTCTGGCGGTTCCTGTTGTGCTCTTCGTTGGTCACGGCGAACAGGGTCTCGTTCTCGTTCACCGACACGAAGTAGTACCAGGGACCCGTGGCCGGGTTGATCGCCGACTTGAGCGCGTCCGGGCCCGGGCTGCCGATCGGTCCGGGCGGCAGGCCCTTGATCTTGTACGTGTTGTACGGGTCGTCGAGCTTGCGCAGGTCGTTGACGGAACCGACGTCCAGGGTGCTCTGGCCCCTCATGTAGTTGACCGTGGAGTCGAAGTCGAGCAGACCGTAGGTCTCCGTGTTGCCCGGCTTGAGCCGGTTGTAGACGACCCGGGAGATCTTGTCGAAGTCGTGCTGGTACTTGCCCTCGGCCTGGACGAGGCTCGCGACGGTGATGAGCTGCAGCGGGCTCGAGAGGCCCAGCTTGGAGGCCTGGCCCTTGACGTCCGCGCTCTCGTAGGCCTCGTTGGACTTGGCGACCATCTGCTTGAGCATCGACTGCGGGGTCGCGTCCTTGCTGAGGTCGTAGCGGGCCGGGTAGAGGAAGCCCTCCAGCGGGTCCTTGAGGTCCTTGTTGGCGGCCCAGTCGGGCAGACCGAGGTTCTTCGCCTCCTTGGTGGCGACGTCCTTGGTCGTGCCCTCCTTGAGCTTGAGCCGCTCGTCGATGGCCTTGTAGACCTGGCTGGTCTTCCAGCCGGGGATGACGTCGAGGGCGTTGACGCCGGCGCCGCCCACCATCAGGTCGACGGCCGCCTTGCCCGACATGTGCTCCTTCATCGTGTAGGAGCCTGCCTGGATGGCGCCGCCCTTGGGGTTGGCCTTGGCGGCGGCGACGAAGGCGTCGGCGCTCTTGACGACGCCGTGCGCCTTCAGGATGCGGCCCATCTCCCCCATGCCGGTGCCCTTGGGGATGTCGATGGTGACGGAGCCCTCGCCCTCGCCCGCGTAGTCCTCGCCGGTGCTGAACTTGGACTTGATGTAGTCGAGGCCGTAGTAGCCGCCACCGCCGAGCACGCCGATGATCACGACGGCGGCGATCAGGCAGGCCGCGCCGTTGCGGCCCTTGGGCTTCTTGTCCTTCGAGCGGCCGCGGCGTCCGCCGCCGCCCGGGGTGTCGGAGTCGTCGCCGTCGTCGGCCGGGCCCGAAGGGGCCAAGGCGGCCTCGTCGGCCGCCTCCGCCGCCTCGTCGGCGTACTCCGGCTCCGCCTCCTGCTCCGTGACCAGGTTGCGCCGGCCCGGGGGCTGCGGCGGCGGGTAGGCCTCGGGCGTGCCGTAGAGGTCCGGGGCCTCGCCCGGGTAGCCGCCCACCGGCTGCTGGGCGTACGGGTCCGCGCCGAGGTACGGGTCGGCCTGCGGGACAGCGGCGTACTGGGCCTGGGGCTGGGCCTGGACCTGGCCGGTGTCCCAGCCCTGGCCCTGGCCGTCGTACTGCGGCTGCTGCGGCTGGTAGACCTGCTGGTGGGCGCCCTGGTGGGGCTGCTGCGGGGCATACCCCTGCTGCTGGTCCGGGTACTGGCCCTGCTGCACGTACTGCTGCTGGTACTGGGGGTCCTGCGGGTACTGCGGATCCTGCGGGTACTGCCGGCCCTGCGCGTACTGAGGGTCCTGCTGGTACTGCGGCTCCTGCGGGTACTGCTGCTGGGGACCGCCGGCATAGGGCATCTGAGCCTGCTGGGCCTCGTGCCCGGTCCACCCTTGGTCCCCGTACAGGGGGTCCTCCGGGTGCCACGGTTCGGGGCCACGGCCCCGGCCATACTCAGTCATCGGTCCCCTAGAGCCGCGAGACGGAGGCCACGGCCCTGTCCGCCGCGACACCCGGTTCCGCCTCTGAAGTGGTGGGCGACGACTTGTTCGAATGCCGCCGCATCGCGCGGAACGTTACCGTACCGCGATCAGACAACCACTTCGACGCACTCACCGGGCGGATTACCTGATACCCGTTCGGTCTCAAGAGCGTTCTGAAGGATGACCACCGCGGCCGCCTGGTCGATCACCGAGCGGCCCTTCTTCGCGTTCCTCCCCGAGGCCCGCAGCCCCTGGGCGGCGGTGACCGTGGTCATCCGCTCGTCCACCAGGCGGACCGTCACCGGCTTGATGCCCTTGGCGAGTTCGTTGGCGAAGGCGCGCACCTTGGCCGCGGCCGGCCCCTCCCGCCCGCTGAGCGAGCGGGGCAGGCCGACCACGACTTCAAGGGGTTCGTACTCCTCGACGAGCTGCCGCAGCCGCCGGTGGGCGAAGGGGATGTCCCGGCCCGGAACGGTTTCCACCGGAGTGGCGAGCACCCCGTCGGGGTCGCACGAGGCGACCCCGATCCGGGCGTCCCCGACGTCGATGGCGAGACGGCGGCCACGGCGCAGCGTCATGGTCAGACCGTCTCGACGACGAGGCGCTCGACCGCGGCGATGGCGTCCGGGACGGCGGCCGGGTTCTGGCCTCCGCCCTGGGCCACGTCCGGCTTGCCGCCACCGCCGCCGCCGAGGGTCTTGGCGGCGGTGCGGACCAGGTCACCGGCCTTGAGACCGCGCTCGCGGGCGGCCTCGTTGGTGGCGATGACGGTCAGCGGGCGGTCGTTCGCCGTGGTGAAGAGGGCCACGACGGCCGGGCGGTCGCCCTGGATGCGGCCGCGGACGTCGAGGACCAGCTTGCGCAGGTCGTCGGCACCGGTGCCGTCCGGGACGGTGCCGACGACGAGGGCGACGCCGCGGATGTCCTGGGCGCCCGCGGCGAGACCGGCGGCGGCCTGGAGGACCTTCTCCGCACGGAACTTCTCGATCTCCTTCTCGGCGTCCTTCAGCTTGCCGAGCATGGAGGCGATCTTCTCCGGCAGCTCCTCCGGACGGCCCTTGACCAGCTCCTGGAGCTGGGCGACGACCGTGTGCTCCTTGGCGAGGAAGTTGTACGCGTCCACACCGACGAGGGCCTCGACGCGGCGCACGCCGGAGCCGATGGAGGACTCGCCGAGCAGCTTCACCAGACCCAGCTGGGCGGTGTTGCCGACGTGCGTACCGCCGCACAGCTCCTTGGAGAAGTCGCCGATGGTCACGACGCGCACGCGCTCGCCGTACTTCTCGCCGAACTCGGCGATGGCGCCCTGCTTCTTCGCCTCGTCGATGCTCATGATCTCGGCGGTGACGTCGAGCTCCCGCGAGAGCACGTCGTTGATCTTCTGCTCGACGTCGGTGAGGACCGTGCCGGGGACGGCGTTCGGCGAGCCGAAGTCGAAGCGGAAGCGGCCGGGCGAGTTCTCGGAACCGGCCTGGGCGGCCGTGGGGCCGAGGGCGTCGCGCAGCGCCTGGTGGGTCAGGTGCGTGGCCGAGTGGGCGCGGGCGATGGCCCGTCGGCGGTTCACGTCGATGGCGGCGTACGCGGAGGCGCCCACCGTCACCTCGCCCACCTGGACGGAGCCCTTGTGCACGGAGACGCCGGGGACCGGCTGCTGCACGTCGCGGACGACGATGACGGCGCCGGAGTCGAGCTTGATGCGGCCCTGGTCGGCGAGCTGGCCGCCGCCCTCGGCGTAGAAGGGGGTGCGGTCGAGGACGACCTCGACCTCGTCGCCCTCGGAGGCGGCGGGCGCGGAGACTCCGTTGACCAGCAGGCCGACGATCGTGGACTCGCCCTGGGTGGTGGCGTAACCGGTGAACTCGGTGGCGCCGGAGCCGTCGGCGATCTCCCGGTAGGCGGACATGTCCGCGTGGCCGGTCTTCTTGGCCTTGGCGTCGGCCTTGGCCCGGTCGCGCTGCTCCTGCATCAGGCGGCGGAAGCCGGGCTCGTCCACGGAGAGGCCCTGCTCGGCGGCCATCTCCAGGGTGAGGTCGATCGGGAAGCCCCAGGTGTCGTGGAGCAGGAACGCCTTGTCGCCGGAGAGGACCGTGCCGCCGGCGGCCTTGGTCTCGCTCACGGCGGTGTCGAGGATGTTGGTGCCGCCCTTGACTGCCTTCAGGAAGGCGGCCTCTTCGGCGAGCGCGACGGTCTCGATGCGCTTGCGGTCGGTGACCAGCTCCGGGTACTGCTGCCCCATCGTGTTGATCACGACGTCGACCAGCTCCTGGACGACGGGGCCGGTGGCGCCCATGAGGCGCATGTTGCGGATGGCGCGGCGCATGATGCGGCGCAGCACGTATCCGCGGCCCTCGTTGCCGGGGGTGACGCCGTCGCCGATGAGCATGACGGAGGTGCGGATGTGGTCGGCGACCACGCGCATCGAGACGTCGGTGTTCTGGGCGGCGCCGTACTGCACGCCGGTCAGCTCGGTGGCCTTGTCCATGACCACGCGCAGGGTGTCGGTCTCGTACATGTTCTGTACGCCCTGCAGGATCATCGCGAGGCGCTCGAGGCCGAGACCGGTGTCGATGTTCTTCGAGGGCAGGTCGCCGAGGATCGGGAAGTCTTCCTTCCCGTCGCCGGCGCCGCGCTCGTACTGCATGAAGACGAGGTTCCAGATCTCCACGTAGCGCTCGTCGTTGACGGCCGGGCCGCCCTCGACGCCGAACTCGGGGCCGCGGTCGTAGTTGATCTCGGAGCAGGGGCCGCAGGGACCCGGGACGCCCATGGACCAGAAGTTGTCCTTCTTGCCCAGGCGCTGGATGCGCTCGGCGGGCACGCCGATCTTCTCGCGCCAGATCGTCTCGGCCTCGTCGTCGTCGAGGTAGACGGTGATCCAGAGCTTCTCCGGCTCCAGGCCGTAGCCGCCGTCCGCCACGGAGCTGGTGAGCAGCTCCCAGGCGTACTTGATGGCGCCTTCCTTGAAGTAGTCGCCGAAGGAGAAGTTGCCGCACATCTGGAAGAACGTGCCGTGGCGTGTGGTCTTGCCGACCTCTTCGATGTCCGGCGTACGGACGCACTTCTGCACGCTGGTGGCCCGGGGGGCCGGCGGCTTGGTCTCACCGAGGAAGTACGGCTTGAACGGGACCATGCCCGCGTTGACCAGCAGCAGAGTCGGGTCGTCCGCGATGAGCGACGCCGAAGGGACAACGGCGTGACCGCGCTCCTCGAAGAAGCTCAGCCAGCGGCGGCGGATTTCAGCCGACTCCATCAGTGGTCCTCATTCCGGTTGTACGAAAACTTCAGGGGGGTGGTCTTGTCGTTCTGGATGGCCCGCAGCCGCCGCGGCCCCGGAAGGGCGGTGACGTTGTCGGGCCGGTCGGGATCCTGGTGCAACCCCAGTGCGTCGTTCAGCTCGTCCTCGCGCTGGGACATTCCCGCCTTGACGTCGAGGGCGAAGTCCTTGAGGCGGTGGCCCGCCTCCACGGCCTTGTCGGCGGCCTGGGCGGCGAGGCTCTCCGGTGTCAGCTTCTTGAGCTGGCGGTTGACCTTGGTGGTGGCCCACACGCCGGCGGCTGCGCCGGCGGTGAACCAGAAGGCTCGGCGGAACATCGGAGGTTTCAGCCCTTCTGCTTCCGGCGCCGGGCCGCCGGCACCGTACGACCGACGATCACAGTACGACGGGACGTCTTCTGCGGCGCGGCTTCCGTGGATTTGCCCAGTGCCTTGCGGACTCCGTAGCCGAAGGCCGCGACCTTGACCAGTGGTCCGCCGAAGGTGGAGGCCACGGTGGAGGAGAGCGCGGAGGCGTTCGAGGTGACTTCCTGGACGTCGCTCGCGATCGCGTCGACCCGGTCGAGCTGGGTGCGCGCGGAGCGGACGGTGGTGGAGGCGTCCGCGAGCAGCGGGACGGCCTGCTCGGTCACGTCGGCCACCAGTTTGGTGGTCGCCTTGAGCACCTGGGCCAGCCTCACCAGCACCACGGCGAGGAAGGAGACCAGGATGGCCCAGAAGACGGCCACGAGGATGCCGGCCACCTCTCCACCGGACACGTTGCACCGCTCTCTGCAGGTCTCTGCATGTTGATCACCAGACAGGTCTTTCTCCGACCTTATCGCGCCGGAGATCCGCCGCCGTACCGGAATTCCGGGTCCGCGGGAAACAGGAAGCCCGCCGGCTCCCCCAGAGGGGAACCGGCGGGCTGACCAGCCTGTGAGGCTACGGCCGCTGGATCAGCGGGCGTAGTACTCGACGACGAGCTGCTCGTCGCAGATGACCGGGATTTCCTTGCGGTTCGGGTCGCGGTCCAGGCGGAAGGCCAGGGCCTTCAGGTTGACCTGCAGGTAGCGCGGGGTCTCGCCCTCGCCTGCGTAGCCACCCTCACGGGCAACCTGGAACGGAACCTTCTCGCGGCTGCGCTCGCGCACGGTGATGACGTCGTCCGGACGGACGCGGAAGGACGGCTTGTCGACCTTCGCACCGTTGACCTCGATGTGGCCGTGAACGACCATCTGGCGGGCCTGGTAGATGGTGCGGGCGATGCCCGAACGCAGGACCAGGGCGTCGAGGCGACGCTCGAGCTCGACGACCAGCGCCTCGCCCGTCTTGCCTTCGGCCTTCTTGGCGCGGTCGTACGCGCGGGCCATCTGACGCTCAGAGATGTCGTACTGAGCGCGCAGACGCTGCTTCTCGAGCAGACGGACCTTGTAGTCCGAGTTCTGCTTGCGGCCACGGCCGTGCTCGCCCGGCGGGTAGGGGCGGGCCTCAAAGTACTTGACGGCCTTCGGGGTCAGCGCAATGCCGAGGGCACGCGACTTCTTGACCTTGGGTCGCTTCTGGTTCACGGGGAACCTACCTCCATGTAAGTTAGGTGAGGCTTACCTTATCGAGGAGGACGTAATGTCTCGACCACATGGGATCCCCCTGCCCAGTGCGCAGCGCAGTCCGGATTCAGACGAAACAGAATCCGCTTGCGCCGACGATAAGCAAGGTCAGCCGCGTCCCAGGGAAGGCGTTCGGCAGCTCACCGGAGCCGAACGCGTACGAACCCTCGTAGAGTCCAACGCCTCAGTATCCCTCATGCTGCCGGGTGCTTTCGACCAGGTGCGGTCGCCTGACCAGGCAGAGTTCGGAACAGGGGTGCCGGCCGCGCGGACCGTCACCCCGGACGGGGACGTGATTCTCCTGATGCCAGGGGAATCCGCGGCTGCCAGGGCAGCCGCATACGCCCAGGACGACGACCTCACCGCCGTGATCGAGATCACGGATGTGGCGCCGGTGTCCGTGCCCCATCGTATCCGAGGCCGTGCGTGGCTCGCCGGGTGGCTGACCCGGGTGCGCGGGGACGACCGCGCGGCCTGCGCCGCACTGCTGGCGCAGCGCCGGCCGGTGGGCGAGCTCCTCGGGCTGCACGGCCGTCCGTCCTTCGTGATGCTGCGCCTGGAGGTCGGCGAGATCTCGGTGGACGACCTGTGGGGCGCCGAGCACGTGGACCCGGAGGAGCTCGCCGCGGCGGAGCCCGACCCGATGGTGGACCACGAGACGGAGCTCCTCCAGCACCTGGCCGCCGCGCACCGCGACCGGATCGCGGACCTGTGCGCGCTGCTGGGCCCGCGGGAGCGCGCCGGCACGACCGCCGTCCCCCTGGCCCTGGACCGCCTGGGCCTGCGGGTCCGCTTCACGGGCGGGGAGTCCTCCTTCGACGCCCGCTTCGACTTCCCCGCCCCGGTGCGCGACGTCTGCGAGCTGCGCCGGGCGATGCACACGCTGTTCGCGGCGGCGGGCGGTTAGGCCCTGGGGGATGTCTTGGGGCAGGTCGCGAGCATGCCGGCGAGCGCGGTCTTCTCCGGCGGGGTCACGGACAGTCCGTACTTGGCCTTGATCCCGACGTAGCGGCGGGCGTACTCGCAGTGGTACGCCGCGCGCGGCGGCCGCCACTTGTCGGCCGTCCTGCTGCCCTTGTCCTGGTTGGTCTGCTTGTCCACGGCGAGCAGGACGTCCAGGTCGTTCGCGTACGCGAGCCTGCGCTGCGGCGTCCAGGCGTACGCACCGCCCCGCCAGGCGGCGCCGAGCGCGACGACGTGGTCGGTCTGGATCTGCGAGGCCTTGCGGTAGGAGTAAGGGAGGGTCTTGCCGGTGTACGGATCGTGCAGGACACCGGAGACCACCACGCAGGGGTTGCGGTCGCCCTCGCGCAGTTCGCCCAGGTCGCGGCGTAGGACGTCGTCCCGGGTGTCGCAGCCGTTGCGGCCGCCGACGGCGTCGGTGTCGTCGGACCAGTACCGGCCGAAGTTCTCCCTCTTGTACGTCTGCCAGTTCTTGCCCCACCCGACGGTGAGCCGGGCCAGCTGCTCCCCGGCGGTGGCCGCGTCCGGCGGGAACGCGGGGCCGGCGAGCGGCACCCGCGCCACGAGCCGGGCGGCGCTGGCCCGGGCCGCCCCGCCACCGCCGGGGTGGCACCCGCTGAGCAGCAGCGCCGCCATGACGGCCGGCAACGAAGCCCTGGCTCCCATGTGCGGAGCCTAAGGTCGCGGCGGATCCCCCGCACGCCGTGACCGCCGCGCGGTCCTCACGCGCCGGACGGGCCGGAACCGCCGCCCCGCAGCCGCTCCCGGACCTTCTCCACCACGTCCGCGTACCGTGCCTCGGCGCCGTAGCGGGTCGGTTCGTAGTACCGCTTCCCGTGCACCTCGTCCGGGGCGTACTGCTGGGCGGCGATCGCGCCCGGGACGTCGTGCGGGTACACGTACCCCACCGCGTGGCCCAGCTTGGCCGCGCCCTTGTAGTGCCCGTCCCGCAGATGGGTCGGGACCGGGCCCGCCAGGCCCGCCCTGACGTCCGCCAGGGCCGCGCCGATCGCGGTCGTCGCCGTGTTCGACTTGGGGGCCAGTGCCAGGGCGATCGTCGCGTGCGAGAGCGTGAGGGCCGCCTCCGGGAAGCCGATCATCGCCACCGCCTGCGCCGCCGCCACCGCGAGCGGCAGCGCCGTCGGGTCCGCCAGGCCGATGTCCTCGCTCGCCGAGATCATGAGCCGCCGGGCGATGAACCGCGGGTCCTCCCCGGCCTCGATCATCCGCGCCAGGTAGTGCAGGGCGGCGTCCACGTCCGAACCGCGGATCGACTTGATCAGCGCGCTCGCCACGTCGTAGTGCTGGTCGCCGTCCCGGTCGTACTTCACCGCCGCCCGGTCGACGGCCTCCTCCACCGTCAGGAGGCTGATCTCGGACTCGCCCTTGGCGATCGCCGACCCGGCGCCGGCCTCCAGGGCCGTCAGCGCCCGCCGGGCGTCGCCGCCCGCGATCCGCAGCAGGTGCGCCTCCGCGTCCGCCGGCAGGGTCACCGCCCCGCCCAGCCCCCGCTCCTCCGTCAGCGCGCGCCGCATCAGCGCGCTGAGGTCCTCGTCCGTCAGCGGCTCCAGCGTGAGCAGGAGCGAGCGCGACAGCAGCGGGGAGATGATCGAGAAGTACGGGTTCTCCGTGGTCGCGGCGATCAGCGTCACCCAGCGGTTCTCGACGGCCGGGAGCAGCGAGTCCTGCTGGGCCTTGCTGAAGCGGTGGATCTCGTCGAGGAAGAGGACCGTGTCCTTGCCGTACCCGCCGGCCGCCCGCTTGGCGCCCTCGATGACGGCGCGCACTTCCTTCACGCCCGCCGTGATGGCCGACAGCTCCACGAACCGCTTCTGCGTCGCCTGGCTCACCACGTACGCGAGCGTGGTCTTGCCGATGCCCGGAGGACCCCACAGGATCACCGACGAGGCTCCGGCCGGGCCGCCCGCCCCGTCCCCGACCAGCCGCCGCAGCGGTGATCCGGGCTTCAGCAGGTGCTGCTGGCCGACGACCTCGTCCAGGGTGCGCGGGCGCATCCGGACGGCGAGCGGGGAGCTCGCCGGGTCCTTCTCCCGGCGGTCTTCGGCAGCGGCGGTGAACAGGTCTGGTTCCACACGGGAAGCCTAAGCGAGCGCACTGACAGCCCGCCGACGGCGGGCCGCGCCGTCGCGTGCCCCGGGCCGCCTCAGGAGGTCCAGAAGTCCCACCAGCGCGTGAGGATCAGCATGCCGATGATCCCGACGTGCAGCACCGGCAGCACCCAGGTGAACTCGTCGAGGAAGGCGCGCAGCCAGCCCGGGGCGGGCAGCAGCCCCTCGCGCACGTTGAACGCGGTGACGTACCAGAACATGAAGATCGTGGCGACCCAGGCCAGGCAGCACCACAGGCACAGCGAGTTGATGTTGTACAGCGACTGGTACATGAGCCAGGTGCAGAACCCGACGCCGAACAGCATGCCCGCGTTGAGGGTCAGCCAGTACCAGGGCCGGAACCGGGCCCCGGCCAGCACGCTCATGCCGACGCAGACGACGATGCCGTACGCGACCAGGCCCAGCATCGGGTTGGGGAAGCCGAAGACGGCCGCCTGGTCGCTCTTCATGATGTTGCCGCAGGAGACGATCGGGTTCAGGCTGCAGCCCGGCGTGAAGTTCGGGTCCTCGAGCAGCTTGAACTTGTCGATCGTGATCACCCAGGCCGCGAGCAGTCCCAGGGCGCCCGTGATCACCAGCAGCAGGGCCAGTGCCCGGCCGGCGCCGACCGTCCGGGGGGCGGTGTCCGCGTCCGTACCTCGTGTCGTCATACCGCCCGCTCCACATCTGCAAGGTCAACAAGCACCGGCCATTGTGCCGTACGGAGCTGTGTGTCCACCGTTCGGTGGACATAAGGACGTACGCACGGGGGGACCGGCGGCCCGAGTTCCGCCACACCATGTGAGGCATGACACGAAACGCGGTGGAAGTACGGGGGCTTCGCAAGCAGTACGGCGAGGTCACCGCGGTGGACGGACTCGATCTGACGATCCGGCAGGGCGAGGTCTTCGGCCTCCTCGGGCCCAACGGTGCCGGCAAGAGCACGACGGTGGAGATCCTGCAGGGCCACCGGGAGCGGGACGGGGGCGAGGTCGGCGTGCTCGGCGCGGACCCGGCCACGGCCGGGCGGGCCTGGCGCTCGCGCGTCGGGATCGTCTGGCAGGACGAGTCGGCGCCCGCGGAACTGACGGTACGTGAGACGGTCGAGCACTTCGCCCGCTACTACCCGGCCCCGCGGGACCCGGCCGAGGTCATCGCCCTGGTGGGCCTGGAGCAGAAGCGCGACCAGCGCGTGAAGGGGCTCTCGGGCGGGCAGCGGCGCCGCCTCGACGTGGCGCTCGGCGTCATCGGCGATCCCGAGCTGCTGCTCCTCGACGAGCCGACGACCGGCTTCGACCCGGCGGCCCGCCGCCAGTTCTGGGACCTGATCCGGCTGCTCGCCGGCGAGGGCACCACCATCGTGCTCACCACGCACTACCTGGAGGAGGCCGAGGCGCTCGCCGACCGGCTGGCGGTGATCGCGCGCGGCAAGGTGGTCGCCGAGGGCGAACCGGCCGAGCTGCGCTCGCGCTTCGGCACCGGCGCCACGGTCGAGTGGACCGAGGCGGACGGCACCCCGCGGAGCCTCGCCACCGAGACCCCCACCCGTACGGTCGCCGAGCTCATGGCCCGCTTCGACGGTGAGATCCCGGGGCTGAAGATCGGCCGGCCCACCCTGGAGGACGTGTACCTGCGCCTCACGGGCCAGCTCGTACCCACGACCGCGCAGCAGCCGGAGGACGCCCGATGAGCACCACCGCCACGACCGCGACGACGGGCGGTCGGGCCGCCGCGGCCGCGAGGGCGCTGCCCGGCGCCTGGACCCTGGGCCTGAGCCGCGGGGCCCTGGAGATCAAGCAGTTCGTCCGCCAGCGCGACGCGATGATCTTCACCTTCGCCTTCCCGATCGTCTTCCTCGCCCTCTTCGCCTCGATCTTCAGCGACAGCGTGGAGAACACGGGGGTCACCGCCTCCCAGCTCTACGCGGCCGGGATGGTCGCCGCGGGCATCATGTCCACCAGCTTCCAGTCCCTCGGCATCTCGATCGCCGTCGAACGGGACGAGAAGGTGCTGCGCCGGCTGCGCGGGACCCCGATGCCGCCGGCCGCGTACTTCCTCGGCAAGGTCTGGATGGTGCTCGCCACCGGACTCGCCGAGACCGCGATCCTGCTGCTCGTCGGCTCCACCCTGTTCGACCTCGACCTGCCGTCCTCGGCGACGAAGTGGCTGACCTTCGGCTGGATCTTCGCCCTCGGCCTGACCGGCTGCGCCCTGCTCGGCATCGCCATCAGCAGCCTGCCCAAGTCCGGCAAGAGCGCGAGCTCGGTGGTCGTCCTGCCCTTCCTGATCCTCCAGTTCATCTCCGGCGTGTTCATCCCGGTCAACGCGATCCCGGACTGGCTGCTGAACATCGGCGCGCTGTTCCCGCTGAAGTGGATGTGCCAGGGTCTGCGCGGGGTGTTCCTGCCCGAGTCCGCGGCCGTCCTGGAGCAGGCGGGCAGCTGGGAGTACGGAAAGGTCGCCCTGGTCCTGGGGGCCTGGGTCGTCGGAGGATTGGTGCTGTGTCTGCTGACCTTCAAGTGGAAGAACCGCCGCGACGGCTGAACGGCTTCACCGGAACGGCCGGGGCGCGCGAATCCCACGTCTGGGACCGCGCGTTCGGGCCGTGGGACCTCTACTTCGGCGTCGTGTGGGCCGCGACCGTCGCCTTCGTCCTGGGCGCGGACTTCCCCGCGCTGTCGTACCGGCTCCCGGCCGCCGCCCTGCTCACGCTGCTGATCCCCTGGTACGCGTGGGCCGGCCGGCCCCTGCTGCTGAAGGATCCGGGCGCCGAACCCGCGCTCTCCCTGCGCTACCTGGGCGGGCTGACGGCCCTGTTCCTGCCCGCCGCCTTCCTGGTCGGCGAGACCCGGCTGATCACCTTCGCGCTGGCCCCGCACTGCTTCATGCTGCTGCCGCTGCGCCGGGCGATCGGGGCGATGGCGGTGCTGTCGCTGCTGCCGGTGGCCGGCTGGGCGCTGCTGTGGCGGCCGGAGGGCCACATCGTGTTCATCAACGCGGTCGGCTCGTTCGTCACCCTCGCCTTCTCCTCCTTCTTCGGCGCCTGGATCCTCCGGATCATCGGGCAGAGCCAGGAGCGGGCCTCGCTGATCGCCGAACTCGACGCCAGCCGGGAGGAGGTGGCCCGGCTCTCCGCCGCCCAGGGCGCCCACGCCGAAAGGGAACGCATGTCCCGCGAGATCCACGACACCCTCGCCCAGGGCTTCACCAGCCTGCTGATGCTGGTCCAGGCCGTGCAGTCGGAGCTGGACACCGACCCGGCGCAGGCCCACCGGCACCTGGACCTGATGGCCGCCACGGCGCGGCAGAACCTGGCCGAGGCCCGGGCCCTGGTCGCGGGCGGCGCACCGGCCGACCTGGACGCCGGCTCCCTGCCGGACGCCGTGCGCCGCCTCGCGGCCCGGCAGGACCCGCCGGCGGACGTGTCGGTGACCGGGGCGGTGCGGCCGCTGGCCGCGGCGCTGGAGGTGGTGGCGCTGCGGGCCTGCCAGGAGTCGCTGTCGAACGCGGCGAAGCACGCGGGGGCGGGGGCGCGCTGTTTCGTGTCCCTGGCCTACGGTGACGACGGGCTGACCGTCGCGGTCCGGGACACCGGCCGCGGCTTCGACCCGGCGGCCCCGGTGCCGGGGTACGGCCTGCGGGGGCTGCGCGCCCGCGCGGCGGAGGTCGGCGGCGGTGCGGCGGTCGAGGCCGCGCCGGGGTCCGGCACGACGGTCACCGTCACCCTCCCGACGACCACTCCCCCGATCTCCCCGACGCTCTGAGGAGCCACAGAACATGATCCGCATCCTGCTGGCCGACGACCATCCGGTGGTACGGGAGGGCCTGCGCGGCATGCTGAGCGCGGAGCCGGACCTGGAGGTCGTCGGGGAGGCGGCGAACGGCCCGCAGGCGGAGGCGCTGGCCGCGGAGCTGGTCCCCGGCGGCCTGGACCTGATCCTCATGGACCTGCGGATGCCGGGCGGGGACGGTGTCGAGTCGATCGCCCGGATCAGCGCTGCCGGGCTGCCGGTCCGGGTGGTGGTGCTGACGACGTACGAGAACGACCGGGACATCCTGCGGGCGGTCGAGGCGGGGGCGGCGGGCTACCTGCTGAAGGACATGGCGCGCGCCGACCTGGCCGACGCCGTCCGCGCGGCCGTACGCGGCGAGACGGTCCTGGCCCCGTCGGTGGCGGGCCGCCTGGTGGACCGCCTGCGCACCCGCCCCGAGCGGCCCCGCCTCTCCGAGCGGGAGGTGGCGGTCCTGCGCCTGGTCGCGGAGGGCGCGACGAACGCGGAGATCGGCCGCCGCCTGTTCGTCGCGGAATCCACCGTCAAGACGCACCTGTTGCGCGTCTTCGGCAAGCTGGAGGTCACGGACCGCACGGCTGCGGTGACCACAGCCATGCGGTACGACCTGCTCTGAGGGCCCGGGTCAGGCCAGCTTGGTCTGCAGGAGGCCGACGACCTCCGCCACGGCGACCGGGGACTGCTCCCCGGACTCCATGTCCTTCAGCTGGACGACGCCCTCGGCGAGGTCGCGGTCGCCCGCGACGATCGCGAAGCGGGCGCCGGAGCGGTTCGCGTCCTTCATCGCGCCCTTGAGGCCCTTGCCCCCGTACGAGATGTCCGCCGCGACTCCGGCCTTGCGGAGCTCCGTGACCAGCCCGAACAGCACCGGCTTCGCCTCGCCCAGCGCCACCGCGAACACCGACGTCGCCGGCGGGATGTCCAGTTCGACGCCCTCGGCTTCGAGCGCCAGCACCGTACGGTCCACGCCCAGCGCCCAGCCCACCGAGGGCAGCGCCGGTCCGCCGATCATCTCGGACAGGCCGTCGTAGCGGCCGCCGCCGCCCACGGCGGACTGCGAGCCCAGACCGTCGTGGACGAACTCGAACGTGGTCCGCGTGTAGTAGTCCAGCCCGCGCACCAGCTTCTCGTCGTCCTCGAAGGCGACCCCGGCCGCCGTGATCAGCGCCCGGACCTCCTCGTGGTACGCCTTGCACGCGTCGCACAGGTAGTCCCGCAGCATGGGCGCGCCGACGAGCTGCTTCTGCACCTCGGGCCGCTTGTCGTCGAGGACGCGCAGCGGGTTGATCTCGGCCCGGCGGACGGTCTCCTCGTCCAGGTCCAGCCCGCGCAGGAAGGCCTGGAGCGCCTCCCGGTACACCGGGCGGCACTCCTTGTCGCCCAGCGAGTTCAGCAGGATCCGGAAGTTGCGCAGGCCCAGCGTGCGGTACGCCTGGTCGGCCAGGATGATCAGCTCGGCGTCCAGCGCCGGGTCCTCGGCGCCGATCGCCTCGGCGCCGACCTGCGAGAAGTGGCGGTAGCGGCCCTTCTGCGGGCGCTCGTAGCGGTAGTACGAGCCCGAGTACCAGAGCTTCACCGGCAGGCCGCCGGCCTTGTGCAGGTTCGCCTCCAGCGCCGCGCGCAGCACGGAGGCGGTGCCCTCGGGGCGCAGCGCGAGGTTGGCCCCGCCCTTCGTCGTGAGGGTGTACATCTCCTTGGTCACGATGTCGGTGGACTCGCCGACACCGCGCGCGAACAGGTCGACGTCCTCGAAGCCCGGCGTCTCGACGTACCCGTAGCCGGACAGCCGCAGGGGCCCGGAGATGGCGTCGCGGACGGCCAGGTACTTCGCCGAGTACGGCGGGATCAGGTCGTACGTGCCCTTGGGGGCCTTGAAGGTGCTCACGAAACTCTCGTCACATTCCTCGTCGTGGAGACGTGAAGCCGTCTCCCAGGCCGGCGGCCACCTGCCGCAGGTACGGGTTGGTGGCGCGCTCACGGCCAATGGTCGTGTACTCGTTGTGACCGGGCAGCACCACGGTCGAGTCGTCGAGCGGCAGGCACACGCGGGCCAGCGACTCGAGCATGTCGGCGTGGCTGCCGCCCGGGAAGTCGGTACGTCCGATGGAGCCGGCGAAGAGCAGGTCGCCCGAGAACAGCAGCGGGGGGATGTCCCCCGCCTCGGGCATCCCGAAGGTCACCGACCCCCTGGTATGCCCGGGCGCGTGCGAGACGGTGAGCTCCATGCCCGCCAGCGCCAGCTTGGCGCCGTCGGTGAGCTCCTTCACGTCGGAGGGCTCCCCCACCGTGAGCTCGCCCATCAGCTGCGCTCCGAGGGAGCGGCCCAGTGCCTTCTCCGGGTCGCTCATCATGAAGCGGTCCTCGGGGTGGATCCAGGCCGGTACGTCGTGTGCCCCGCACACCGGGACCACCGAGGCCACATGATCGATGTGGCCGTGGGTGAGGACGACCGCGACGGGCTTGAGCCGATGCTTCTTCAGCGTCTCCTCGACACCCTGGGTGGCCTGGTGGCCCGGGTCGATGATGACGCACTCCTCACCGGCGGCGGGGGCGACCACGTAACAGTTGGTCCCCCAGGCCCCGGCGGGGAACCCGGCAATCAGCACGTTCGTCCTCAATCGTCGTCCGGCGGGAGATTCGGCAGCGGCCGAGTTCGGAATGCCGCTGCTCAGAGCCTACCGGCGCCGCTCGTTCCACAGCGAACCCATATACGGTACGGCCTAACCGAGCCCGGACAGCGGTGCCATACACGTACAAGGAGACGACCCGGTGGTCACGAGCGATCAGCGGCGGCGACAGCTCGCCAGGGAGAAGTACGAGCGCCAGCAGAAGCGCCGGGCCGAGGCCCGCCGCAAGGGGCGGCAGCGGGCGGCGGTGATCGGCGCGGCGGTGGCCGTGGTGGTCGCGACGCTGGTGGGACTCGTCGTGGGCGGTGTCTTCGACAAGGACAAGAAGGACAGCGCGGCGGATCCGGCGGCGAACCCGTCGGCCTCGCCGTCGGCGAAGCAGTCGCCCGCCCCGGCGATGGCGATCGACAAGAACGCGAAGTACACGTTCGACCTGAAGACCACCGCCGGTGAGATCAAGTTCGAGATGGACGCGGCGAAGACGCCGGAGACCGTCAACTCGTTCAAGGCGCTCGCCGACAAGGGCTTCTTCGACAACACCAAGTGCCACCGCCTGACCACCTCCGGGATCTTCGTGCTGCAGTGCGGCGACCCCGAGGGCACCGGCATGGGCGGCCCCGGCTACACGATCGCGGACGAGAACCTCGACTCGCTGGGCAAGCCGAACGAGCAGGGCCAGGTGATCTACCCGGCGGGCACGGTGGCGATGGCCAATACCGGCCAGCCGCACAGCGGCGGCAGCCAGTTCTTCCTCGTCTACAGGGACAGCCCGCTGGCTCCGTCGTACACGCCGTTCGGCAAGATCGACGCGGCTGGTCTGAAGGCGCTGGAGGAGGTGGCCAAGGCCGGTACGGCCGACGGCGGCCAGGACGGGGCCCCGAAGACCCCGGTGACCATCCAGAAGGGCGCCGTCACCCGGAACTGACCGGGCTCCGGCGGCCCCGTGCCCGGCCGGCGTCCGGCCCCCGCGGCGATATTCCGTCGTGCGGGATGCGGACAGCCGGCCCGGCGGTCGCCTATGTTTGCGTTGTGCAGGGCGGGCGCTGCCCGCCCCAGGAAACTGTGGACGATGCCCAGGGGGTGAACCCCTCGCAGGCATCAGGTGGAGGAGGCGCTGTGAGCAGCGACCCGTGGGGCCGCGTCGACGAGACGGGCACCGTGTACGTGCGTACTGCCGAGGGCGAGAAGGTCGTCGGCTCCTGGCAGGCGGGCACCCCCGAGGAGGCCCTGGCCTACTTCGAGCGCAAGTACGAGGGCCTGGTGGTCGAGATCGGCCTCCTCGAACGGCGGGTGCGGACCACCGATCTGTCCGCCAAGGACGCGCAGACGGCCATCGACCACCTGCGCACGCAGGTGGAGGAGCACCACGCCGTGGGCGACCTCGACGCCCTGCGCGTCCGGCTGGACAAGCTGGTCGCGACCGTGGACTCGCGGCGCGAGGAGCGCAAGGTCCAGAAGGCCAAGCAGACGGACGAGGCCCGTGCGGCCAAGGACGCGCTGGTGGCCGAGGCCGAGCAGCTGGCGCAGAGCGACCAGTGGCGCAGTGCGGGCGAGCGGCTGCGGGCCCTGGTGGACACCTGGAAGGGTCTGCCGCGCCTGGACCGCAAGTCGGACGACGAGCTGTGGCACCGCTTCTCGCACGCCCGTTCCGCCTTCTCCAAGCGCCGCAAGGCGCACTTCGCCTCGCTCGACGCGCAGCGCGAGGACGCCCGCAAGGTCAAGGAGAAGCTGGTCGCGGAGGCCGAGTCGCTGTCGAAGTCGACCGACTGGGGTCCGACGGCCGCCCGCTACCGCGAGCTGATGGCGGACTGGAAGGCGGCGGGCCGGGCGCAGCGCGAGTCCGAGGACGATCTGTGGAACCGTTTCCGCGGTGCGCAGGACGTGTTCTTCGCGGCCCGCGGCGAGGTGTTCGCGGAGCGCGACGCCGAGCAGGTGGAGAACCTGAAGCTGAAGGAGGAGCTGGCCGACGAGGCCGAGAAGCTCGTCCCGATCACGGACCTCAAGGCGGCCCGCGCCGCGTTCCGCACCCTCAACGAGCGCTGGGAGGGCATCGGCCACGTGCCGCGCGACGCCCGGCCGAAGGTCGAGGGCCGGATGCACGCGGTGGAGCGGGCGATCCAGGAGGCCGAGGAGGGCGAGTGGCGTCGTACGAACCCGGAGGCGCGGGCCCGTGCGGCCGGTCTGACGGGGCAGCTCCAGGCGGCGGTCGACAAGCTGCGTGAGCAGATCGACGCGGCCCGCGCCACGGGCAACAACGCGAAGGCCGACAAGCTCTCGCGCGAGCTGGAGGGCCGCCAGGCCCTGCTGGACCAGGCCCTGAAGGGCCTGGAGGAGTTCGGCGGCTAGTCGCCGCCCGTACGCGGCCACCGCCCCGTACGTCCACGAGGGCCCCGGTACGCGATCGCGTACCGGGGCCCTCGTACGTGAGCCTGGCGCCGGGCTACGGCCGGCGGGCCGAGGTGACGCGGTAGACGTCGTAGACGCCCTCGACACCCCGTACGGCCTTCAGGACGTGGCCCAGGTGCTTGGGGTCGCCCATCTCGAAGGTGAAGCGGGAGGTGGCCACACGGTCGCGCGAGGTCTGGACGGCCGCCGAGAGGATGTTCACGTGCTGGTCCGACAGGACCCGGGTGACGTCGGACAGCAGCCGGGACCGGTCCAGCGCCTCGACCTGGATGGCGACCAGGAAGACCGAGGACTGGGTGGGGGCCCATTCGACTTCCAGCATCCGCTCGGGCTCCTGGGAGAGGGAGTCCACGTTGACGCAGTCGGCCCGGTGAACCGATACGCCGCTGCCGCGCGTGACGAAGCCGACGATCGGGTCGCCGGGGACCGGGGTGCAGCAGCGGGCCAGCTTGACCCACACGTCGTCGACGCCCTTGACGACCACGCCCGGGTCGGCGTTCTTGCGGCGCGTGCCCCGGGTCCGGGAGGGCGGGACGCTCTCCTCGATGTCCTCGTTGGCCGCTTCCTCGCCGCCGAGGGCCTGCACCAGCTTCTGCACGACGCCCTGCGCGGCCACGTGGCCCTCGCCGATCGCCGCGTACAGGGAGGAGATGTCGGGGTAGCGCATCTCGTGCGCGAGGGTGACGAGGGAGTCGCCGGTGAGGATGCGCTGGATCGGCAGGTTCTGCTTGCGCATGGCCCGCGCGATGGCGTCCTTGCCGTGCTCGATGGCCTCCTCGCGGCGCTCCTTGGAGAACCAGGCGCGGATCTTGTTGCGGGCCCGCGGGGACTTGACGAAGCCCAGCCAGTCTCGCGAGGGTCCCGCGCCCTCGGCCTTGGAGGTGAAGACCTCGACGAGGTCGCCGTTGTCCAGGGTCGATTCGAGCGGGACGAGGCGGCCGTTGACGCGGGCGCCTATGGTCCGGTGGCCGACCTCGGTGTGGACGGCGTACGCGAAGTCCACCGGGGTGGCTCCGGCGGGCAGCGCGATGACGTCGCCCTTGGGCGTGAAGACGAAGACCTCGTTGCGGGAGAGGTCGAAGCGCAGCGAGTCGAGGAACTCGCCCGGGTCCTCGGTCTCCTTCTGCCAGTCCAGCAGCTGGCGCAGCCAGGCCATGTCGTTGACCGTGTCCTGGCCGGCGCTGCCCTTGGCGGCCTGCGGGACGTCGGTGCGGACCTTGGAGGTGCCGGCGACGGTCTGCTGCTTGTACTTCCAGTGCGCGGCGATGCCGTACTCGGCGCGGCGGTGCATGTCGAAGGTGCGGATCTGCAGTTCGACGGGCTTGCCGCTGGGCCCGATGACCGTCGTGTGGAGCGACTGGTACATGTTGAACTTGGGCATCGCGATGTAGTCCTTGAACCGGCCGGGGACCGGGTTCCAGCGCGCGTGCACCGTGCCGAGGGCCGCGTAGCAGTCCCGGACGGTGTCGACGAGGACGCGGATGCCCACCAGGTCGTAGATCTCCGCGAAGTCACGGCCGCGGACGATCATCTTCTGGTAGACGCTGTAGTAGTGCTTGGGGCGGCCGGTGACGGTGGCCTTGATGCGGGCGGCGCGGAGGTCGGTCTGGACCTCGTCGGTGACGACGGTGAGGTACTCGTCGCGCTTGGGCGCGCGCTCGGCGACGAGGCGGACGATCTCGTCGTACATCTTCGGGTAGAGGATCGCGAAGGAGAGGTCCTCGAGCTCCCACTTGATCGTGTTCATGCCCAGCCGGTGCGCCAGCGGGGCGTAGATCTCGAGGGTCTCGCGGGCCTTCTTCTCCTGCTTCTCCCGCTTGAGGTAGCGCATGGTGCGCATGTTGTGCAGGCGGTCGGCGAGCTTGATGACCAGGACGCGGGGGTCCTTGGCCATGGCGACGACCATCTTGCGTACGGTCTCGGCCTGCGCGGCCTCGCCGAACTTGACCCGGTCGAGCTTGGTGACGCCGTCCACGAGCAGGGCCACGGCGTCGCCGAAGTCGCGGCGCAGGTCCTCCAGCCCGTACTCGGTGTCCTCGACGGTGTCGTGCAGCAGACCGGCCATCAGGGTGGCCGGGTCCATGCCGAGCTCGGCGAGGATGGTGGTCACGGCGAGCGGGTGGGTGATGTACGGGTCGCCGCTCTTGCGCTTCTGACCGCGGTGCCAGCGCTCGGCGACCTGGTACGCCTGCTCGATCTGGCGCAGCGTGGCCGTCTCGATCTTCGGGTCGTTGCTGCGGACTATACGGAGCAGGGGTTCCAGTACCGGGTTGTACGGGTTGGAACGCTGGACGCCGAGGCGGGCGAGCCGGGCGCGCACGCGGTTGGAGGAACCGGCCGACTTCGCGGGCGCGGGCTTCGCGGGCGCGGGCTTCACGGGCGGGGCCGGCGGGGGCGTGGCGGCGGGCGTCGCGGCCCGCTCGGCCTGCGGGTCGGGCTGCGCGGCGGAGAGTGGCTGGACCTCGTCTGGCAAGAGCGCTCCTCTGGGGGTCCCCCCGGACGAAGTGCGGGGGAGGATCCGGTGCCCGTGTCCGGTCCGGACAACCCATGGTAGCGAGGGTTGGGCCCCCTCGTTCCGCGAGCCCCTCCCCGCCCGGGGCCCGGGGCCGGCCATCGCGGCGGCGCGCGCACGAAAGCGGCGGGCACCCGGGGGAACCGGATGCCCGCCGCTTCGGCAGGGCTGGGGTCAGACGACGATCAGGGCGTCCAGCGGGGCGCCCGCGAGGGCGCCGCCCAGTCGTTCGCGGCCCGGCAGGAACGACAGCTCCATCAGGACCGCCACCCCGGCGACCTCGGCCCCGGCCCGCCGGATCAGCGAGAGCGAGGCTTCGGCCGTGCCGCCGGTGGCCAGGACGTCGTCGATGACCATGACCCGGTCACCGGCGGACAGGTCCTCGGCGTGGACCTCGATCTCCGCCGTCCCGTACTCCAACTCGTACGACTGCGCGAGCGTCGCACCGGGCAGCTTCCCGGCCTTGCGCACCGGCACGAAGCCGATGCCCGCCTGGACCGCCACCGGCGCCGCGAGGATGAATCCGCGCGCCTCCAGCCCGACGATCTTCGTCGCGCCGTACTGCCCGGCCAGCTCCACCAGCGCGTCCGTCAGGGCCGCGAAGGCCTTCGGGTCGGCCAGCAGCGGGGTGATGTCCTTGAACATCACGCCCGGCTTCGGGTAGTCCGCCACGTCCTTGATCCGGCCGAGCAGCAGCTCCCGCGCCTCGGGGGACAGCGCGCTCACCGGCGCCGCCCGGACCGGCCCTGGGCCACGACCTGCGGGGCGTCGGTGTCCTCGAAGCCCTCGTCCTCCGGGGACTCGCCCTTGGCCGCCGCGGCCGCCCGCTTGGCGAGCACCCGCTTCTTCAGCGCCTTCATCGCCGGCTCGCGCTCCTTGAGGTCCACGACCAGCGGGGTCGCGATGAAGATCGAGGAGTACGCACCGGCCGCGAGGCCGACGAACAGCGACAGCGAGATGTCGTTCAGCATGCCGGCGTCCAGGAGGCCGCCGCCGATGAAGAGCAGCGCCCCGACCGGGAGCAGCGCCACGACGGTGGTGTTGATCGAGCGGACCAGGGTGCCGTTGATGCTGCGGTTGGCGATCTCGCTGAACGTGTAGCGGGTCTGCTTGGTGATGTCCTTCGAGCCCTCCTTCAGACCGTCGAAGACGACGACGGTGTCGTAGAGGGAGTAACCGAGGATCGTCAGCAGACCGATCACGGTGCCCGGCGTGACCTCGAAGCCGACCAGCGCGTACACGCCGACGGTGATGGTGAGGTCGTGGATCAGGGCGATCAGCGCGGCGACGGCCATCCGCCACTCGAAGGCGATGGCGAGGTAGATCACCACGAGGACCATGAAGATCCCGAGGCCGGTCCACGCCTTGTTCGCGATCTGGTCACCCCAGCTGGGGCCGACCAGGTCCGCGTTGATGTCGGCCTCGGGCACCTTGAGGTCGGCCGCGAGCTTGGTCTTGACGACGTTGGCCTGCGCGGGGTCCAGGCTGGAGATCTGGATGCGCAGGGTGCCGTTGCCGAGCTTCTGGACGATCGCCTGGTGGCCGGAGGCCTTCTCGGCGTCGTCGGTGGCCTGGGTCACCGACACCGCGGTCTTCGGGGTGGTGAAGACGGCACCGCCCTTGAACTCGATGCCCATGTTGAGGCCCTGAACGGCCAGGGCCACGATCGCCGTGATGGTGATCAGGATGGAAACGCCGTACCAGACGAAACGCTTGCCGACGAAGTCGTAGCCGACCTCACCGCGGTACAGCTTGGCGCCGAGATCTCCCAGCTTCGACATCTCTCACGCCTCCTTTACGTCGACGGGAGCGGTGACGGAACCGGAACCGGTGCCGGAGCCGGTGCGGCGGGACCGGCGCAGCGGCGGCTTGGCGCCGAGCCGCTTCGGGTCCAGGCCGGACCAGGGGTGGCCGCTGGAGAAGAACTTCGTACGGGCGAACAGGGTCATGATCGGCTTGGTGAAGAGGAACACCACGACCACGTCGAGCACGGTGGTCAGACCCAGGGTGAAGGCGAAGCCCTGCACCTTTCCGACGGTGACGATGAACAGCACCGCGGCGGCCAGGAACGACACGAAGTCGGAGACCAGGATGGTGCGCCGGGCGCGCGGCCAGGCCCGCTCCACGGCGGGACGCAGGGTGCGGCCCTCGCGGATCTCGTCGCGGATGCGTTCGAAGTAGACGATGAACGAGTCCGCCGTGATGCCGATCGCGACGATCGCACCGCAGACGGCGGGCAGGTTCAGCGCGAAGCCGATGCCCTTTCCGAGCAGCGCCATGATCGTGTAGGTGAGGATCGCGGACACCAGGAGGCTGACGATGGCGATGAAGGCCAGGCCCCGGTAGTACACGAGCAGGTAGATCACCACGAGGATGAGGCCGATGGCACCGGCGATGAGGCCGGCCTTCAGCTGCTCGCCGCCGAGCGCCGCGGTGACGGTGGTGACGCTGTCCTCCTGGAAGGTCAGCGGCAGGGCGCCGTACGAGAGCATGTTGCCCAGGTCCATGGCGGACTGCTGGGTGAAGCCGCCGGAGATCTCGGCGTTGCCGCCGGTCAGCGCCTGGCTGACGGACGGGTCGGAGACGACCTCGCCGTCGAGCACGATCGCGAACTGGTTCTGCGGCATCTGCTTGGTGGCGAGCTCACCGGTGATCTTGGCGAACTTGTCCGCGCCCTTGTCGGTGAACTGCATGGTGACGATCCACTGCCCCGTCTGGGGGTTGATCTGTCCCTTGGCGTCCTTCACGTCCGTACCGGACACACCGACCGGGCCGAGGATCCACTTGCCCCAGGCGTCGCCGCGCTTGCCACAGGCAACGGTCGCGTCCTCGGGCTTGACGCCCTTGCCGGCCGCGGCGCGCTGCGCCTCGTTGGTGCAGTCGAGCGCCGCGAACTTCGCCTGGAGGTCGGCGGCGGCCGCCTCGACGCCCGTCGGGGCCGGGGTGGGGGCCGGAGCCTTGTCGTCTGCCTTCTTCGACTCGCTCGCCGAGGGCGAGGGAGAGGCGGTGGCGGCCGGGGCCTTGAGGGCCTCGCTGAGCACACGGCCCTGGGAAGTGGCGCTGGACGACGGGGTGGCCGGGGTGCCGGGCTTGCCGCTGCTCTCGGCCTTCGGGGCACCGGAGCCGCTCGCGGACGGGCTCGGCGTGGCGTCGGGAGCCGCGGGGGCGCCGTCGGCGAAGGCCAGGACCGGGCGGAAGTACAGCTGGGCGGTGGTACCGACCTGCTCGCGGGCCTGCTTCTCGTTCGTCCCCTTGGGGATGTTCACGATGATGTGGTCGCGGCCCTGCGTCTGGACCTCGGCCTCCGACACGCCGAGACCGTTGACGCGGCGCTCGATGATGCCGACCGCCGTGTTCATGTTGGTCTCGTTGATCGCGTCCGGCTTGCCGGGCTCGCTCTTGGCCTTGAGCGTGATGCTCGTACCGCCCGCGAGGTCGATGCCGAGGCGGGGAGTCGTCTGCTTCGTGAGGAACATCCCCGCGGTGAGCGCCACCATCGCGATCAGGATGATCGCCAGGGCGCGCCCCGGCCTCCCCTGAGCCCCCGTGGGCCGCCGGCCCTTCTTCGGTGCTGCCACCTTGTCGTATCTCCCTGTCCAACCGCCCCGCGCCGGGTCAGCGCGCGGACGGCCACGAAATGTGTGGTGGGGACCCCTGCCCCCCGCAGAAGTGTCACTGACGGGGACCGCGGCGGCCGCCGGTCAGGCGCCTCCCCGGTCCCCGGCCGCGCGCTACTTCGCGCCGGCCTCGCCGTCGGCCTTGCCGTCCTTGGGCTCGTCGCCCTTGGTCTCGCCGTCCTTCGGCTCGTCGGCCTTGGGCTCGTCCTTCTTGCCCAGGTCGAGCTTGGGCGCGTCGGTCCCGGCCTCGTCCGCGGGCTTGTCCGCGTCCTTGTCCAGGGTGAGCGAGGAGGCGTCGTCCGGGACGACCGGCGTGTCGATCGTCAGATCATCACTGATGCCGTGGACGATGCGGTTGTACTCCGCGTCCTCGAGGACGGCGCCGATGGAGTTCTTCGCGTAGATCGCGTGGACGCCGGGGGCCACTTCGAGGGTGACGGTGTCCTCGCCGATCTCCTTCACCGTGGCGTACATGCCGCCAATGGTGCGGACACCGGTGCCGGGCACCATGTGGTCACGCATCTGCGCGGCCGCCTGCTGCTTCTTCTTCGCGGAGCGGGTCATCAGGAACATGGCCCCGATGAGCACGATGAACGGGAGGAGTGTCACGAGATTCACGGGACGGAGATCCTTCGCACGACCGCACGGGAGACGGCCAATTTCTACGGGGGTGGGCACGCCGACCTGAAGGGTCGGCATCGGCGGAGTCTAGGCGAGTCCGCACCGATGGAACAACGCCCAGCATGGCACCGCAGTTCCTGACCGTGCGAACCTCCGCGCCGTCAGGCCCCGAACAAGCCCTGTTGTCCCCTTGATCCACTCACGTGCGGCGCCGGCGGGACAAGCCCCAGGTGAGCCCATGCGGCGGGGGTCGCGACCCGGCCGCGCGGGGTACGGGCCAGCAGGCCTTCCCGTACCAGGAACGGCTCGGCGACCTCCTCGACGGTCTCCCGTTCCTCGCCTACGGCGACGGCGAGGGTCGACAGGCCCACGGGGCCCCCGCCGAACAGCTTGAGCAGGGCTTCGAGCACGGCGCGGTCGAGGCGGTCGAGGCCGCGCGCGTCCACCTCGTACACCTGGAGGGCCGTGCCGGCCACCTCGCGGGTGATCACTCCGTCGGCCCTGACCTGCGCGTAGTCGCGGACGCGGCGCAGCAGCCGGTTGGCGATGCGCGGGGTGCCGCGGGAGCGGCCGGCGATCTCGGCGGCGCCGGCCGTGTCGATCTCCACGTCGAGGAGGCGGGCGGAGCGGTGGATGACGCGTTCCAGCTCCTCGGGTGCGTAGAACTCCATGTGCCCGGTGAAGCCGAAGCGGTCGCGCAGCGGGGGCGGGAGCAGGCCGGCCCGGGTCGTCGCCCCGACGAGGGTGAACGGCGGCAGCTCCAGCGGGATGGCGGTGGCCCCGGGCCCCTTGCCGACGATCACGTCGACGCGGAAGTCCTCCATGGCCATGTAGAGCATCTCCTCGGCGGGCCGGGACATGCGGTGGATCTCGTCGAGGAAGAGGACCTCGCCCTCCTGGAGGGAGGAGAGGATCGCGGCGAGATCGCCGGCGTGCTGGATGGCGGGGCCCGAGGTGATCCGGATGGGCGCGCCCATCTCGGCGGCGATGATCATGGAGAGGGTGGTCTTGCCGAGACCGGGCGCGCCGGAGAGCAGCACGTGATCGGCGGTGGCTCCGCGCTGGCGGGCCGCCTTCAGGACCAGGTCGAGCTGCTGGCGGACCTTCTCCTGGCCCACGAACTCGCCGAGGTCCTTGGGCCGCAGGGCGGCCTCGACGGCCGTGTCCTCCCCGTCCGCGGCCGCGGCCACGATCCGGTCGTCGCTCTCGTCATCCCAGTTCACGCTGTCAGTCTGCCTTCTCGGTCGTGCGGTGGTTGCTGCCGGACCCGGCGCGGCGGCGCACCGGTCAGCGGGTGCGGTTCAGGGTCTGGAGGGCCGCCCGCAGGAGCTGCGGGACCGGGGCCGAGCCGCCGGAGGCGATGGCCGCCTCCGCCTGGGGGGTGACCGCCGTGACGGCCTCGTCCGCCTCTCGGGAGGCGTAGCCCAGGCCGATCAGGGCCGCCGCCAGTTGTTCCGTCCACGGCGCCGGACCCGCCGCCACGGGGGCGCGCTGCGCGCCCACCAGCGGTGCGCCCAGCTTGTCCTTCAGTTCCAGCAGCAGCTTCTGGGCGCCCTTCTTGCCGATGCCCGGGACCGCCGTCAGGGACTTCTCGTCCCCGGTCGAGACCGCCAGGCGCAGGGCGTCCGGGCTGTGCACCCCGAGCATCGCCTGCGCCAGGCGCGGCCCCACCCCGCTCGCCGTCTGCAGCAGTTCGAAGACCTGCCGTTCGTCGTCGTCGGCGAAGCCGTACAGCGTCAGCGAGTCCTCCCGCACGACCAGGGAGGTGGCCAGCCGCGCCGTCTCCCCCATCCGCAGGCCGGCGATGGTGTTCGGCGTGCACTGCACGGCCATGCCCACTCCTCCGACCTCGATCACGGCCAGGGTGGGGGCGAGCGCGGCGACGGGGCCGCTGACGAAGGCGATCATGAGGGGCGGCCTTTCGAGGCGTGCAGGGCGACCGCCTGCTGGAGGCGGTTCTGGGCGGGGGCCCGCCAGATGTGGCAGATGGCGAGGGCGAGGGCGTCCGCGGCGTCGGCCGGCTTGGGCGGGGCGGACAGCCGCAGCAGCCGGGTCACCATCGCGCCGACCTGCGCCTTGTCTGCCCGGCCGGAGCCGGTGACTGCGGCCTTGACCTCACTGGGGGTGTGCAGGGCGACCGGTATCCCGCGGCGCGCCGCGCACAGCATGGCGACGGCGCTCGCCTGGGCGGTGCCCATCACCGTGCTGACGTTGTGCTGGCTGAACACGCGCTCCACGGCGACGACTTCGGGCCGGTGCTCATCGAGCCACTCCTCGATGCCCTGCTCGATCGCGACGAGGCGGTGCCCCAACTCCGCGTCCGCGGGCGTCCGTACGACCCCCACCGCGAGCATGGTCAGCGGACGGCCGGCGACGCCCTCGACCACGCCGACACCGCACCGGGTCAGCCCCGGGTCCACGCCGAGTACGCGCACGCCCCCCACTCTCCTTCGACAGCCAGTGCGTGCAGGCTAACCGGTGGCACCGACAAAGCGGCGGGGGGGGGGGGGGGGGGGCCCCCCGCCCCCCCCCGCCCCCCCCCCCCCCCCGGGCGCCCCCGCCCCCCCCCGGGGGGGGGGGGGGCCCCGGGGGCCCCGGGGGGGGGGGGGGGGGGGGGGGGGGCCCCCCCCCCCCCCCCCCGCCGCTGAAGCCCGATCAGGCGTCGACCTTCTCCATGACCTCGTCGGAGACGTCAAAGTTGGCGAAGACGTTCTGCACGTCGTCGCTGTCCTCCAGCGCGTCGATCAGCTTGAAGATCTTGCGCGCGCCCTCCTCGTCCAGCTCGACCTGCATGGTCGGCAGGAAGTTGGAGTCGGCCGAGTCGTAGTCGATGCCCGCCTGCTGGAGCGCGGTGCGGACCGCGACCATGTCGGTGGCCTCGCTGATGATCTCGAAGCTGTCGCCGAGGTCGTTGACCTCTTCGGCACCCGCCTCGAGCACCGTCTCCAGGACGTCGTCCTCGGAGAGCTCGCCCTTGGGCAGCAGGACGACACCCTTGCGGTTGAACAGGTACGAGACCGAGCCCGGGTCGGCCATCGAACCGCCGTTGCGGGTCATGGCGACGCGGACGTCGGACGCGGCGCGGTTGCGGTTGTCGGTGAGGCACTCGATGAGCACCGCGACACCGTTCGGGCCGTAGCCTTCGTACATGATCGTCTCGTAGTCGGCGCCGCCGGCCTCGAGACCACCGCCGCGCTTGACCGCGGAGTCGATGTTCTTGTTCGGGACCGAGCTCTTCTTGGCCTTCTGGATGGCGTCGAAGAGGGTCGGGTTGCCGTCGATGTCGGCGCCGCCCATGCGCGCCGCGACCTCGATGTTCTTGATCAGCTTCGCGAAGAGCTTGCCGCGCTTGGCATCGATCACGGCCTTCTTGTGCTTCGTCGTAGCCCATTTAGAGTGGCCGGACATCCGCCTGTCTCCTTCGCGTAACCAACAGTGTGCACCTCAGATCCTACCGGGACCTGTTTACAGCCCCGCGCGCACCATGTCGACGAAGTACGCGTGGACCCGGTCGTCTCCGGTCAGTTCCGGGTGGAACGAGGTGGCGAGGACGCTGCCCTGGCGCACGGCGACCGTGTGGCCGTCGTACGTGGCGAGCACCTCGGCGGCGGCGCCGACCGACTCGACCCACGGGGCGCGGATGAAGACGCCCTCGACGGGGCCTCCCTCTATGCCCGCGAAGTCGATCTTCGCCTCGAAGGACTCGTTCTGCCGGCCGAAGGCGTTGCGGCGCACGATCATGTCGATGCCGCCCAGGGTCTCCTGGTCGTCACGGCCGTCGAGCAGCTTGTCGGCGAGCATGATCATGCCGGCGCAGGTGCCGTAGACCGGCATGCCGGCCCGCACGCGCTCGCGCAGCGGCTCCAGCATGCCGAACAGGACGGCGAGCTTCGACATCGTCGTGGACTCGCCGCCGGGGATCACCAGGGCGTCGACCTCGGCGAGCTCCTCGGGACGCCGGACCGGCCTGGCCACGGCGTCCGCCGCGGCCAGGGCGATCAGGTGCTCCCGTACATCGCCCTGGAGGGCCAGGACACCGATAACGGGGTTGGTCATGACTACCAGCCGCGGTTGGCGTAGCGCTCGGCCTCGGGGAGGGTGTCGCAGTTGATGCCGACCATGGCCTCGCCCAGGTTGCGGGAGGCGTCCGCGATGATCTTCGGGTCGTCGTAGAAGGTGGTGGCCTTCACGATGGCGGCGGCGCGCTTGGCCGGGTCGCCGGACTTGAAGATGCCGGAGCCGACGAAGACGCCCTCGGCGCCGAGCTGGCGCATGAGCGCGGCGTCGGCCGGGGTGGCGACGCCACCGGCGGAGAACAGCACGACCGGGAGCTTGCCGAGCTCGGCGACCTCCTTGACGAGCTCGTACGGGGCGCGCAGCTCCTTGGCGGCGGCGAACAGCTCGTTGTTGTCGTAGCCGCGCAGGCGGGCGATCTCGTTCTTGATCTGGCGCAGGTGGCGGACGGCCTCGACGACGTTGCCCGTGCCGGCCTCGCCCTTCGAGCGGATCATGGCCGCGCCCTCGGCGATGCGGCGCAGGGCCTCGCCCAGGTTGGTGGCACCGCAGACGAAGGGGGTGGTGAACGCCCACTTGTCGGAGTGGTTGACCTCGTCGGCCGGGGTGAGGACCTCGGACTCGTCGATGTAGTCGACGCCGAGGGACTGCAGGACCTGGGCCTCGACGAAGTGGCCGATGCGGGACTTGGCCATGACGGGGATGGAGACGGCCTCGATGATCTCTTCGATCATGTTCGGGTCCGACATGCGCGCGACGCCGCCGTCCTTGCGGATGTCGGCGGGGACCCGCTCCAGGGCCATGACGGCCACGGCGCCGGCGTCCTCGGCGATCTTCGCCTGCTCGGCGTTGACCACGTCCATGATCACGCCGCCCTTGAGCTGCTCGGCCATGCCGCGCTTGACGCGGGAGGTGCCGATCGCGGACTCAGCGGACTGCGGGGTGGAGGGAAGCGTGCTCACGGATTGACCTCACTCGAAGGAAGACGGGTGCTGCGGTTCTACTGCGCCGAGCAAACCGTCCCCGACCAGTCCACCGCAAGGGCCAATGAGGAGCCGGTGGCTCCTTTCAACTTGGCCTTTGGGTACAAGTGGGGCCGGCGGGTTCCGCTACGGACGGTCGGCGAGATCCACCGGAGGCTCGTCGTCCATTTCGAAGGCGAGCGGGAACGGGGCGTGGCCGGCCAGCCGGAACCAGCGGACCTTGCGGTGCCGGCGCAGCGCACGGGCCGCCCGTACGGCGTCGTTGTGGAAGCGGCGCGCCATGGGCACCCGGCGGACCGCCGCGGCCAGCTCCTCGGCGGCGGCCTCGCCGCCGGGGGCGGCCTTGAGCAGGTCCACCTGGGCGGCGTCGGCGAACACCGCCCGCAGGGCCTGGCTGAGCTCGCTCTCGGCGACCTCGCGGTGCTCCTCCTCGGCCTGGCGGGCGCCGTGGGCGGCCTCGTACAGGACGAGCGAGGAGGCGGGGTCCAGCACTCCGGAGGTGGCCACCTCGAGCACCACCGAGGCGCGCCGGACGAGCTGCGCGTCGAGGGCGGCGCGGGCGGCGTCCATCCGCGAGTGCAGCCGGTCCAGCCGTCCGGCGGTCCAGCTGAGGTAGACCCCGATGACGCCGAGCGCCAGGGCGGTCCAGACAAGGGTTTCGATCACGGTGCGCGACCCTACCGCTCCCCGTGCCCCCGGCCCCCATCGGCCCTGGCCCGGGCCGCCCCCCTGCCGGGAGCGCGGAAAGCGGCGGGGCGCCCCGCCGTCGGCCTCCCGTCGGCCGTCCACGAGGCGGCCGTCGCCCCCGGCGCCCGGCGCGGGCAGGTCGTCCCCGCCCGGTGGTGGGGCCTCAGGAGGACGTGGTGTCCTTCGAGAATCCCAGGCGGGTGCGGAGCGGGACGCGTTCGTCCGTGGCCACCGCCGCCGCACCGTCCGTCACCGTCTCGTAGACCGCGAGGATGTCCGCCCCGACCGTCGACCAGTCGAAACGGCGTACGTGCGCGGAGCCGCGGGCGCTCAGCTCCGCACGCCGCTCCGGGTCGCGCAGCAGGGCCACGGCGCCCGCGGCCAGTGATTCGGGGTCCTCGTTGGCGAACAGCTCCCCCGCCGCCCCCTGGTCCAGGACCTGGGCGAACGCGTCCAGGTCGGAGGCCAGCACGGCGGCTCCCGCCGACAGGGCCTCGACCAGGATGATGCCGAAGCTCTCGCCGCCGGTGTTCGGGGCCACGTACACGTCGACACTGCGCAGCAGCCGCGCCTTGTCCTCGTCCGAGACCATGCCGAGGAACTCCACCCGCGCACGCAGTTCGGCGGGCAGGGAGGCCACGGCCTCCTCCTCGTCCCCGCGGCCCGCCACGAGGAGCCGTACGTCGGGGCAGGCCTCCACGATCTCGGGGAAGGCCGCCATCAGGACCGGCAGGCCCTTGCGGGGCTCGTCGATCCGGCCGATGAAGCCGAGGGTCTGCCCGGACCAGTCGGGGTTCGCCTCGGCCTTGGCGAAGAAGTCCACGTCGACCCCGTTGGGGATCACGACCGCGTCCCCGCCCAGGTGCTCCACGAGCGTGCGGCGCGCGTACTCGCTGACCGCGATCCGGGCGCTGATCTTCTCCAGGGCGGGCTGGAGGATCGGGTACGCGGCGATCATGGCGCGCGAGCGCGGGTTCGAGGTGTGGAAGGTGGCCACGATCGGGCCCTGCGCCGCCCAGCAGGACAGCAGTCCCAGCGAGGGCGAGGCCGGCTCGTGGATGTGGATCACGTCGAAGACGCCGTCGTGCAGCCAGCGCCGCACCCGCGCCGCCGACAGGAAGCCGAAGTTCAGCCGGGCCACCGACCCGTTGTACGGCACCGGCACCGCGCGCCCGGCCGAGACCACGTACGGCGGCAGCGGGGTCTCGTCGTCGGCCGGGGCCAGCACCGACACCTCGTGGCCGAGGCGGATCAGGTGCTCGGCGAGGTCGCGGATGTGGAACTGGACGCCGCCCGGTACGTCCCAGGAGTACGGGCACACGATGCCGATCTTCACTGCGTGCGCTCCTCCAGGTCGTCCAGCCACAGCCGCTGCAGCATGTGCCAGTCCTCCGGGTGATCGGCGATCCCCTGGGCGAAGGCGTCCGCCACCGCCTGGGTCATGGCGGTGGTCTTCTCGGTCCGGGTGCCCGTCTTCGGCACCTCGACCTCGGGGTGGATCCGGCCGTACATCTTCGGCGTCGCGCCGTAGTGCAGGGTCGCCGGGAGCAGCACCGCACCGGTCTGCTGGGCAAGCAGGGCCGGTCCGGCCGGCATGCGGGCCGCGGAGCCGAAGAAGTCCACCTCGACCCCGGAGGCCGACAGGTCGCGGTCCGCGACCAGGCAGACCAGGCCGCCGGAGCGCAGCCTGCGGGCCAGGGTGCCGAAGGCGGCTCCGCCGCTGTGCGGCAGGACCTCCATGCCCAGGCTCTCGCGGTAGGCGACGAACCGGTCGTACAGGCTCTCGGGCTTCAGCCGCTCGGCGACCGTGGTGAACGGCGCCTTCATGTGGCCGATGGCCCAGGCACCGGCGAGGTCCCAGTTGGCGAGGTGCGGCAGTGCCACGACGACCCCGCGCCCGGAGTCGAGGGCCTCGCGCAGCAGGTGCTCGTCCGTGAACTCGACGTCGGTGCCGAAGCGCTCCGGGTCCATGGTCGGCAGCCGGAAGGACTCCATCCAGTACCGCATGTACGAGCGCATGCCCGCCCGGGACAGCTCGCGCAGCCGCTCGGGACCGGCGTCGGGCACCACCCGGGCCAGGTTCGACTCCAGCCGCAGCACGCTCTTGCCGCGCCGCTTCCACGCGAAGTCGGCGATGCGGCGGCCGAGGGCCACCGCGGCCGGCTCCGGCAGTCTCTTGACCCCGGCCCAGCCGAGCCCGTACGCCCCGTCGACCAGCTTGTCCTGCACCCGCCCGGCCATCAGGCGGCGCCGCCCTCGGCCACGGCGGCCGCGGCGTCGGCCTCCGCCGCCTCACGGCGTACGGTGACCACCCGCTGGATCAGGGTGACCAGGGAGCCCACGGCGACGATCCACAGCGCGATCGGCAGCAGCACCCCGATCCACGAGGGCACCCCGAAGGTCTGCAGCCCGGACAGGCCGGCCGCGACCAGCGAGATCACCAGCCGCTCGGCACGCTCGATGAGCCCGTTGACGGCCACCGGCAGCCCGATCGACTCGCCGCGGGCCTTCGTGTAGGAGACCACCTGGCCGCTGGCCAGGCAGAAGATCGCCACCGCGCACAGCACGTTGTCGTTCCCGTTGCCCGCGTACCAGAGCGCGAGGCCCCCGAAGATCGCCGCGTCGGCGACCCGGTCGAGCGTGGAGTCGAGGAAGGCGCCCCAGCGGCTGGAGACGCCCGCCTGGCGGGCCATGTTCCCGTCGACCAGGTCGGAGAAGACGAAGAGGGTGATGGTGATCGTGCCCCAGAAGAACTCGCCCCGGGGGAAGAAGACCAGCGCTCCCGCCACCACTCCGGCCGTGCCGATCAGGGTGACCGCGTCCGGGCTCACCCCCCGCCGGAGGAGGAACGCGGCGAATGGCGTGAGAACACGCGTGAAGAAGGCACGCGCGTACTTGTTCAGCATGGTCTTCCCAGAGGGTCGCTGGGCCGCACGGCCACATCGGCCACCGGCTGGCCCATCGTAGCCAGCGCCCCGGGCGCCCGGCGCCCCGCACCCACCGGTTCGGGCCGGGCAATCGCCGGTCCGCGCCCGCGTCGCGCTCCGGACAGTGCCGGGTACTACGTATGGACGCAGTGTGACGCCGGTGCAAAGCTCGAAGGACCCCGATTCAACCTCCTCACCGTCACACCGGGAGGCACGAGCATCATGGGAGCCACATCACACCAAGCCGGAGCCGCCGGCAGGGCACCGGCGGCCGACCGCCCGTCGTCGCTCCGCAACGTCGTGCTGGTCGGCCACAGCGGAGCCGGCAAGACCACGCTGGTCGAGGCCCTCGCCCTGACGGCGGGCGCCGTCAACCGGGCCGGCCGCGTCGAGGACGGCACCGCCGTCTCCGACTACGACGAGATCGAACACCGGCAGCAGCGGTCCGTACAGCTGTCCCTCGTCCCGGTCGAATGGGCCGGCATCAAGATCAACATCTTGGACACCCCCGGATACGCCGATTTCGTCGGCGAACTCAGGGCCGGTCTGCGCGCCGCGGACGCGGCCCTCTTCGTCGTCTCCTCCTCCGACGGCATCGACGGCGCCACCCGCATGGTCTGGGACGAGTGCGCGGCCGTCGGCATGCCCCGCGCCATCGTCGTCACCCATCTGGAGGCGGCCCGCGCCGACTACGCGCAGATGACCACCGTCTGCGGCGAGAACTTCGGAGCCGAGGACCCCGACGCCGTCATCCCGCTCTACCTGCCCCTGTACGGGCCCCCCGGCCCCGACGGGCACACCCCGGTCGCCGGCCTCCTCGGCCTGCTCTCGCGGCGCGTGTACGACTACACCTCCGGGGAGCGCGTGGAGCGCGACCCCGAGCCCTCCGAGCTCGCCCTCATCTCCGACGCCCGCTCCCGCCTGATCGAGGGGATCATCGCGGAGAGCGAGGACGAGAGCCTCATGGACCGCTACCTGGGCGGCGAGGACATCGATTTCAAGACCCTCGTCGACGACCTGGAGCGGGCCGTCGCCCGCGGCACATTCCACCCCGTCCTGATGGCGGCCCCCGCCGCCGACGGGGCCCGCCAGGGCCTCGGCACGGTCGAACTCCTGGAACTGATCACCGGCGGCTTCCCCACCCCCCTGGAGCGGGCCGCCGTACCCGTCACCACCCCCGACGGCGCCGACCGCCCGGCCGTCACCTGCGATCCGGAAGGGCCCCTCGTCGCCGAGGTCGTCAAGACCTCCTCCGACCCCTACGTCGGGCGCGTCTCCCTCGTCCGCGTCTTCTCCGGCACCCTGCGCCCCGAGGAGACCGTGCACGTCAGCGGCCACGGCCTGAGCGACCGGGGGCACGAGGACCACGACGTCGACGAGCGGATCGGCACCCTCACCTCCCCCTTCGGCAAGCAGCAGCGCACCCTCACCCAGGTCATCGCCGGGGACCTCGCCTGCGTGGCCAAACTCACCCGGGCCGAGACCGGCGACACCCTCTCGGCCAAGGACCGGCCCCTGCTCATGGAGCCCTGGCCGATGCCCGACCCGCTGCTCCCCCTCGCCATCGCCGCCCACAGCAAGGCCGACGAGGACAAGCTCTCCCAGGGCCTGGCCCGGCTCGTCGCCGAGGACCCCACGATGCGGCTGGAGCAGAACCCGGACACCCACCAGGTCGTCCTGTGGTGCCTCGGCGAGGCCCACCAGGACGTGGCCCTCGAACGGCTGCGCACCCGCTACGGGGTCCAGGTCGATCCCGTCCCGCACAGGGTGAGCCTGCGCGAGACCTTCGGCGCCAAGGCCGCGGGCCGCGGCCGGCACGTCAAACAGTCCGGCGGACACGGCCAGTTCGCCATCTGCGAGATCGAGGTGGAACCGCTCCCGCCGGGCAGCGGCATCGAGTTCGTCGACAAGGTCGTCGGCGGCGCCGTGCCCCGCCAGTTCATCCCGTCCGTCG
The DNA here is from genome assembly GCF_042896985.1 of Streptomyces sp. NPDC001194. NCBI lineage: Bacteria > Bacillati > Actinomycetota > Actinomycetes > Kitasatosporales > Streptomycetaceae > Streptomyces > Streptomyces sp. NPDC001194. Next base: position 198,103 of record NZ_JBIAXU010000004.1, read on the forward strand.
AGAAGGGCGTACGCACCCAGGCCGCCCGCGGGGTCGCGGCCGGCTATCCGCTGGTCGACGTGCGCATCACCCTGCTCGACGGCAAGGCGCACTCGGTGGACTCCTCCGACGCCGCCTTCCAGACCGCCGGAGCGCTCGCGCTGCGCGAGGCCGCCGCCGAGGCCCGCATCCACCTCCTCGAACCCGTCGCCGAGCTGGCCGTCCTCGTCCCCGACGAGTACGTCGGCCCCGTCATGAGCGACCTCGCCGGCCGCCGCGGCCGCGTCGTCGGCACCGAACAGGCCGGCGCCGGCCGCACGCAGGTGCGCGCCGAGATCCCCGAGATCGAGATCGGCCGCTACGCCGTGGAACTGCGCTCGGTGTCGCACGGCACGGGCCGGTTCACCCGCGCCTACGCCCGCCACGAGCCCATGCCGCCCCAGATCGCCGACAAGGTGCGGGAACAGGCCGAGAAGGGAACCTGATTGACATAGCGCCAGGGGATCCCCCGGGAGCCGCCCACCCAAGCCGCTTGCGGTGGGCGGCATTTCCCTGTCCCATGACCATGGGAAGAGATACGCCGATAGGCTCATCTGCGCGGCAAAAGAGCACAACGCACAGCGATGGGGGCAACGGTGGCGGACGACGGATTCGACTTCAGGCCCGGGGCGCAGGTACCCCTTCAGGGGGGCGGCGGCCAGACCGCGGCGACCAACGCCCTCGCGTCGGCCGCGTACCGGGACGGCGGCGCGGACAGCAAGCTGTCCGACATCGCCAAGGCCGACAACGAGTACCACAAGTCCACGATCAAACCCCCGAAGATCTCGCTCTTCGAGCCCAGCCTGGGCGAGGCCTTCTGCCGCGCCGTGGAGGCCCGCACCCTCGGCGCGGGCCGCAAACCCCTCATCCAGTCCTTCGGCCTGGACCCGCAGACCGTCGTCGAGCACTGCCTGGCCGCCTCCCGCATCCGCAAGGAGCGCGACCGCAAGCTGCGCCTGATCATGCTCGTCGCGGGCGTGGTCTTCCTGCCCGGTCTCCTGCTGTGGCTGGGCCTGTTCCAGCTCCGCAAGACGCTGGCCAAGGGCGACGGCAAGCGCTCGTCCTGGATGGGCACGCTGCTGCTCGTGGGCGTGGCCGTCGTGGCGGCCGTACTCATGTTCCGGCTGCCGTTCACCGGCTTCCTCGGCCTCTACCTGCGCGGGATGATCATCGCCCCCGCCGTGGGCTGGCTCCTCGCCCGCCGGATCTGCGAGGCCACCGCCGCCGACCTGCGCTCCCGCTGGGACGGCCTGCTGGCCGGCAGCGGCATCGGCGCCAAGATCCCGGAGGCGGTGCCCGGCAACCCCGACGAGAAGGCCCGGGAGGACCTGAGGCACTCGCTCGCCAAGCTCACCGCCGAGGACCGCAGCAACTCCGTCTTCTACGCCGGACCCAAGGGCATCCTCGGCATGGGCACCCGCTGGGGCAGCTGGCAGATGGCCGAGGAGCTCGTGCCCAAGACCGAGGGCATGGAGATCCACCCGTTCCGCAGCTGGGACGTCATACGCGCGGTCGACACCGAACTGCGCAAGCTGGAGCGCGGCCCGCTGCACACCGGCGGCCTGCCGCCCGCCTCGATCCAGCACTGGATCGTCACCCCGGTCGGCGAAGGCGCCGGGGAGGTGGCCCGCCCCACCGGTGCCGACGTGGACACCTTCCTCGTCAAGCCGCACGAGATCACCCGGATCTGCAACGAGCAGCAGTTCAGCGGCGGCAACCGGCACTACCTCGGCATCCAGTACCCGCTCTGGGACGGCCAGTTGGTGATCACCATGCTGGTGACGGTCACCGTGCTGTACAAGACGCTGCGCGTCGAGGTGACCGGTCACGCGCTCGGACCGGTGCACGGCCTGTTCACCAGCAAGTCGGCCGCCCCGAAGGTCGAGGTGCCGAAGTCCATCCGGTTCTGGGAGACCGTCGAGCGGCCCCTGCCGCTGGTGGACGCCCAGGAAGTGGTCCGTCTCGCCGTCCGCGCCCCGCTGACCTGGTTCCCGCCGATCCTCGAGTTCTTCGGCGGCAAGCTGGTCCTGCCGGAGCCCTTCGGCCTGCGTCACGTCTGGGCGGGCCAGCCCTGGCGCCACCGCTTCATGGCCGACGACGCCCTGCGCGCCGCGACCCCGGTCCTGCGGGCGGTGCACGCGGCGGCGCTGCGGGTGCTGGAGGAGAACGGCGCCGACATCGACCGCTTCAGCAACCGCTCGATGATCGTCAGCGGGCTCGTCCAGGACGCCGCCCCGCGCAAGGCGGACGCGTACGACGCCTAGACGGGACGCCCGGGGCCGCGGACCGGCCCCGGGTTCCTCGTCGGGTCAGTCGTCGGTCCAGGCGTCGGCGAGCATCTGGCGGGTGTCCGCGAGGAGTTGGGGCAGCACCTTCGTGTGGCCGACGACCGGCATGAAGTTCGTGTCCCCGCCCCAGCGGGGCACGATGTGCTGGTGCAGGTGCGCGGCGATGCCGGCCCCGGCGGCCGCGCCCTGGTTCATGCCGATGTTGAACCCGTGCGCCCCGGACGCCCTGCGCAGCGCGAGCATCGCCCGCTTCGTGAGGTCGGCCAGCTCGGCCGTCTCGGCGGCGTCGAGCTCCGTGTAGTCGGCGACGTGCCGGTACGGGACCACCATCAGGTGGCCGCCGTTGTACGGGTACAGGTTGAGCACGGCGTAGACGTGCTTGCCCCGGGCCACGACCAGGCCGTCCTGGTCGGACATCTCCGGGATCCCGCAGAAGGGACAGCCGTCCCCGGCCTCCGGACCGGTCGGCTTGTTCTCCCCCTGGATGTACGCCATCCGGTGGGGCGTCCACAGACGCTGGAACGCGTCCTGCGTGCCGACACCGATCTGCTGCTCGGGCTCAGTCGTCATGGGATGCAGCATATGACCTTGCCCCCGACGGGCGTGTCGCCGGGGCAGGGACCGCCACTCAGGCCGCGATGCTGGGCCCATGCACGTTGAAGCCGAGACCCCCGACGTCGCCTGGGAGCGCCGTACCGAGATCCCGCTCTTCTACCTCTCGCTCGTGTTCCTCGCCGGGTACGCGGTCCGCGTGCTCGCCCACGCCCACTCCCTCTGGCGCGACATCGCCGCGATCACCGTCGTGCTGACCTGGCTCTGCTTCATCGTGGACTACGTGGTGCGCCTGGTGCTGAGCCGGCAGCGGCCGCTGCGGTTCATCCGCCGCCACTGGCTGGACACCGTGATCGTCATCCTGCCGACGCTGCGGGCGCTGCGCATGGTCAAGGTCCACGACGCGGTCATGGCCAAGAGGCGGGACCGCCCGCACCGCAGCCTGTACCCGCGCGTGATCACGTACGCCGGGCTCTCGTCGCTGCTGCTCGGCTTCTCCGGCTCGCTGGGCCTCTACGACTCCGAGCGGCGGGACCCGCACTCCCCGATCCAGACGTTCGGGGACTCGGTGTGGTGCGTGGTCCAGACGCTGACGACGGTCGGCTACGGGGACGTGGCCCCCGTGACCGTGTCGGGGCGGCTGATCGCGACCACCTTGATGATGTTCGGCCTGGGCCTGCTGGGGGCGGTCACGGGTTCCTTCTCGTCCTGGCTGATCCAGATCTTCCGCCGGGACGACGAAGAGGAGCCCCCGGGGGACGGACCTTCCCCGGGGGCTCCTCACTGAGCCGACTGCGCCGGTCAGACCTGGACGCGGTCCTCGACGACCTTGGCCAGCTTGGCCAGGGCCTCGTCCTTGGCGATGCCGTTCTCCTGCGAACCGTCGCGGTAGCGGAAGGAGACGGTGCCCGCGGCCATGTCCTCGTCACCGACGATGATCATGAACGGGACCTTGAGCTTCTGGTGGTTGCGGATCTTCTTCTGCATCCGGTCGGAGGAGGCGTCCACCTCGACCCGCAGGCCCTTCTTCTTCGCCGCGGCGGCGAACTCCTGCAGGTACTCCACGTGCCCGTCACCGATCGGGATGCCGACCGCCTGGACCGGGGCCAGCCACGGCGGCATGGCGCCCGCGTAGTGCTCCAGCAGTACGGCGAAGAACCGCTCGATGGAACCGAACAGCGCGCGGTGGATCATGACCGGGCGCTGGCGGGAGCCGTCGGGGGCGGTGTACTCGAGGTTGAACCGCTCCGGCAGGTTGAAGTCGAGCTGCACGGTCGACATCTGCCAGGTACGGCCGATGGCGTCGCGCGCCTGGACGGAGATCTTCGGGCCGTAGAAGGCCGCGCCGCCCGGGTCGGGGGTGAGCGGGAGGCCCTGCTTCTCGGCGACCTGCTGGAGGACGGCGGTGGCCTCTTCCCAGACCTCGTCCGAGCCGACGAACTTCTCCGGGTCCTTGGTCGACAGCTCCAGGTAGAAGTCGGTCAGACCGTAGTCGCGGAGCAGGTTCAGCACGAAGGTGAGGGTGCGGTCGAGCTCGTCCGCCATCTGCTCGCGGGTGCAGTAGATGTGCGCGTCGTCCTGGGTGAACCCGCGGGCACGGGTCAGGCCGTGCACGACGCCCGACTTCTCGTACCGGTACACGGTGCCGAACTCGAACAGGCGCAGCGGGAGCTCACGGTACGAGCGGCCGCGCGCGTCGAAGATCAGGTTGTGCATCGGGCAGTTCATGGGCTTGAGGTAGTAGTCGGTACCACCGTCGAGCTGCATGGGGGGGTACATGCCCTCCGCGTACCAGTCCAGGTGGCCGCTCTTCTCGAAGAGCGCGCCCTTGGTGGCGTGAGGGGAGTAGACGAACTCGTAGCCCTCCTCCTCGTGCCGGCGGCGCGAGTAGTCCTCCATGGTCCGGCGGATGATGCCGCCGCGCGGGTGGAAGACGGCGAGGCCGGAGCCGATCTCGTCGGGGACGGAGAAGAGGTCCAGCTCGTTGCCGAGCTTGCGGTGGTCGCGCTTCTCGGCCTCGGCGAGGAAGTCGAGGTGGGCCTTCAGCTCCTCCTTCGAGGGCCAGGCGGTGCCGTAGATGCGCTGGAGCATGGGGTTCTTCTCGCTGCCGCGCCAGTAGGCGGCCGCGTTGCGCATCAGCTTGAACGCCGGGATGTTGCGGGTGGTGGGCAGGTGGGGACCGCGGCAGAGGTCCTTCCAGCACAGGTCGCCGGTCTTCGCGTCGAGGTTGTCGTAGATGGTCAGCTCGCCGCCGCCCACCTCGACGTTCGCCCCGTCGTCGGTGGACGCGGAGCCCTTGATGCCGATGAGCTCCAGCTTGTACGGCTCGTCGGCGAGCTCCTCGCGGGCCGCCTCGTCGGTGACGACGCGGCGGGAGAAGCGCTGGCCGCGCTTCTGGATCTCCTGCATCTTCTTCTCGACGGCCTTCAGGTCCTCCGGGGTGAAGGGCCGGGCCACGTCGAAGTCGTAGTAGAAGCCGTCCCGGACCGGCGGGCCGATGCCCAGCTTGGCCTCGGGGAAGAGCTCCTGCACGGCCTGCGCCATGACGTGCGCGGTCGAGTGGCGCAGGATGTTCAGGCCGTCCTCGGAGGAGATCTCCACCGGCTCGACGGTCTCGCCGTCCTTCACCTCGTACGAGAGGTCCTTCAGCTCGCCCGCGACGCGCGCGGCGACGATGGTGCGCTCCCCGGCGAAGAGCTCGGCCGCCGTAGTGCCCGTGGCCACCACGCGCTCGTCCCGCTCGGAATCGCGTTGGATGATCACACGGACGTCTGACACCGGTCTCTCCTGACTCTGGGGGTGCGCGAGCGAACACTGCGCGCCTGAATCGTACCGAGCCGAGCGCCCCGGCCGCTAAACGGATATCCGCGGGCGCAGCCGTCCGGGCAGGGCCGTGACCATGCGCGGAGCCGGCCCGCGGTCCGGACCGCTCACCCGCGGGCGGTCTCTTGCCGCGATCGCACCATCGGCCACGCCCTGCGTGACTAGCATGTGCGGCCTGCGAGTTGAGCATCCTCAGGGGGACTCCATGGACGTGCGGGTGGGCCTGGTCGGCGACGGGACGGGTGAGGAGCTGCGCCGGCTGGAACAGTGGCTGCGGCAGGACCAGGAGCTGCGCGGGGTCACCGTCACCGCCCTGCGGGCGCCGGACCAGGGCGGTGAGATGGGTCCCGTGACCGAGGCCCTGCACCTGCTGCTCGAACCGCAGGGCGTCCTGCCCGCGGTCGCGGCCTCCCTGGGCACCTGGGCCGGCATGCGGCGCAGGGGCGTGCGCGTCCGGGTGACCAGCGGGAAGAAGACGGTCGAGATCGACGCCACGCGGCTCGACGACCCGCAGGAGGCGGCCCTGCGCATCGTGCGCGAGCTGGACGGCCGGTGAACGGCCCCGCCCTCCCGGGCCTCCCGGCCGCCTCCACGGGGTCGGCCCGCGCCGTACTGATCGGCGCCGCCGCCTACGCCTCGGGGGACCTCACGCCGATCCCGCACTCCCGCCGCAACGTACGGGCCCTCGCGAAGGTGCTCACCGAGGAGGCGGCGGGCGGACTCACGCCCTGGGACGTGCGGACCGTGGACGATCCGCGGGAGTCCGAGGACATCATGCGGCCGGTCTGGGCGGCCGCCGAGGAGGCCGAGGACGCGCTGCTCGTCTACTTCAGCGGCCACGGACTGGTGACCGCCGACGGCACGTTCCATCTCGGTCTCACGACGAGCGACTCCGGCAGGGACTGGACCAGCCTGCCGTACCACTACGTGGCGGATCTGATCAGGAAGTCCGGCGCCAGAGTCAAGATCGTGATCCTGGACTGCTGTTTCAGCGGACGGGGACATGCCGGCCTGATGAGTTCGGGGTCCCGCCTGGTCGCCGAGGAGCTGTCGGACCCGGGCGTGTACTCGCTCTCGTCGGCTCCGGCGGACCGGCGGTCCATGGCGCCCAAGGAGCAGCCGTACAGCGCGTTCACCGGGTTCCTGCTGGCCGTCATGGGCGACGGCGTCCCCGGGGCCGGGCCGGTGCTGGGCCTGACGGACCTCTACCCGGAGGTCCGCCGCCGGATGCGGGTGGCCGGCTTCCCCCTCCCCGAGGAGTGCAGCAAGACAGGCGCCGGCGCCTATCCCTTCGTACGCAACAAGGCCCCCCGGCCCACGGAGCCCGCGCCGGGCCCGGACCCGGCGCAGTACCCCCGCACACCCGCGGCACCGGCCGTCCCCGTCCGGGTCAACGTGCCCCTGGACGAGGCCGTCGCCGTGGCGGCCGGCTCCGACCGCTGGGTGGAGGCGCTGCGCCTGGTCCTGATGCTCCGGGACGTTCCGCTCGCCGCCACCGGGCGTCCGGGCTGGAATCTGCGCCGGCTGGCGAACCGGTGCGAGATGGCCCCGGGGGAACGGATGATCGGGCACGCCACCACCGGCAGGACCCGCAACGTGGTGTTCACCGACAGCCATCTGTGCGTACTGGACTCCGAGGGGCTCCTCAGGGTCCCGTACCCCCGGCTCGGACACCTCTCCGTGGCCGTCTCGATCAAGGAGGAGCGGGTGGTGACCGTCACGGACCAGGCGGGAATCAGCGAGGACGTCTTCTACGTCACCACGACCGCCGACTACGGGGGCCGCAGGCTGAAGTTCGTGGAGTCCGGCACCACCCCGCTGCGCAATTGCCTGACGGGATGCGTCCCCGCCCTGATCGACCTGCACGGCCGCAACCCCGGCTGGTTCTCCTAGGGGGCGTCCTGGTGTTCGTCCCCTTCCTCGTCCGAGGGCAGGACGTCCGCCGGGTCCAGGGATTCGTCCAGGGACTTCATCAGGCGGTCCCGCTCGACCTCGTCCAGCGGGACCGGGCTCACGTCGGTGGCGTCCGTGAGCCGCCGGAACCCGCCCCGGCGCTGCAGCCGCCCGCTCACCCGGATCGGCACGCCCACCAGGTGCGCGTGCCCGGCCACCCGGTACGCCTCCTCGTCCAGCACCGCCCGTACGTACGGCACCTCCGCCCCCGCCAGCACCCGCAGCCGGATCGTCCCCCCGCCGCCGGGGGCCGAGCGCCGCATCCGGACCACCGCCCCGGCCACCCGCACGGGAACCGCCGGCTCGTCGCGCGTGTAGCGCGCCGCCGCCTCCCGGAGAACCGGCAGGTCTCCGGGCGAGAACTCCACCGGCTCCGGCCGGGCCGCGCATCCCGCCGGAACCCCCGCCGCCGGAGCCCAGGCCAGCGCGATCGCGGCCCCCTCCGAGCCCCGCACCAGCGCGATCAGCGCGTCCGCCAGCTCCCGGCTCACCCCGGCCTCGACCGCCGCGTCGAAGGCCTCCATGCCGCCGGTGGCCCGCCGGTAGTCCACGGCCTCCCGGGCCGCGTGCAGCGCGTGGTGCAGCCGCGTCACCGTGCCCCGCCCGCCGTCCACCGGGACGTACGCCGTGAGCACGCGCCCGCCGGGGGACGGCCCGACCAGCACCCCGTCCAGGGCGCGTTCGGCCTGGCCGCGGTGGCGGGCCCCGTAGTACCCGGCCCTGGCCCGCTCCGCGAGGGCCCCCGCGAGCAGGAGCTGCCGCGCGGCCGAGCGGAGCTGCTCCTGCACGGTCCACGCCGCCGCGCCCTGCGGTCCGTACGGTCCCCCGGGGCCCTCCGGTATCCGCCGCTCCCAGCGGATCTCGTCGCTGGGCACGCTCAGCCCGTACAGCACCTCCCGCGCGGACGGCAGCGCGCTGCGCGAGAGGGCGGTCAGCGCCTCCTCCAGCAGGTCGGAGCAGTCGGGGAAGGCCCGGCTCTCCGGGACGAGGAGGCTGCTCCCCCCGCCGGCCGTCCCGTGCGGGGCGGGCGGCGTCCAGCGCCCGTACCGCCCCGCGGCCCCGCCCCGGCGCTGCCAGCCGTGCCGGTGTAGCAGGGCACCGAGCACGGCCGGGTCGACGTGCGCGGGATCGGGGGTCCCGGAGTCGGAGAAGTCCCCGTACTCCGACGGGGACGTCAGCGGTTCCAGGTTCGGTGAGTGCCAGTGCATCAAGGTGTCCCTCCCGACCCGACCCGGGTCATGATCTCGCACAGCGCCCGGTCGTCGAAGATCCGCGTGGTCGGGATCCGTACGGTGGTCCGGCGCCGGCCGGTCACGGGGTGCCCGGCGAGGTTGGTCCAGTAGCAGCAGTGCCGCAGGTCGAGCCGGTCGTGGCCGGCGGCGAGCCACTGGTCGCGCTCTCGCGGGACGAGCATCACGACGAGGATCTTGTGGACGGCGACCGGGGTGCGGGCCAGCTTCACCAGGTGCTCGTTGTCGAGGGTGAAGGCGAAGGTGGGTCCCGCCGGCCTGGGCGGCGTCTGGTAGGTCGCCTTCAGCTGCACCTTGATGGTGACCTCGTCGTCGACGACGTGTTCGGGCGCGCCGTGGTTGACCTGCCAGTCGATGCCGTTGTCCGGGAAGGGCTGGGAGAGCGAGCAGCCGGCCGCGGCGGCGACGGCGTGCAGGTATGCCACCTGGAGGGTTTCCATGCAGGCGGTGGTGGCGAGCGAGCCGCGCAGCGGTGCGGTCCGGTCCTCGTCGGTGCGCGGACCGGTCCGCCCCTGCAGCATCCCGCCCGGTTCGGGCTGCGCGAGCGCCATGGCCGGCTCCCCATGCCTTCCGGGCTCTGCCGAATGAGGGTGGTGTGGTGGGTGGGGTGACGACCGGTCATGTGTGCGGTCCCCCAGGGAAGTTGTCTCCGCAGCGGAAGGTTCGCAAACGGCGTACGGCGCAAACAGGCCGGGTATCACCGATGCGGGCAGGGGTGGCACGTTCCGAGGCGGCGGTGCCCGGGGGCGCCCCGACTGCCGTTCGGGAACGAGGAGTTCGCCATGACGCGCTGGTATGAGGGGCCGCTGGCCGCATTCGACACGGAGACGACCGGGGTGGACGTGGAGCAGGACCGGATCGTGTCCGCCGCTCTCATCGTGCAGGAGTGTGCGGGCGGCCGGGTCCGCTCCACCCGCTGGCTGGTCAACCCCGGCATTCCGGTGCCCCCGGGGGCCACGGAAGTGCACGGACTGACCGATGACCACTTGCAGCGCAACGGGCGGTGGCCGGCGCCCGTCGTCGAGGAGATAGCCCGTGCGCTCGGCGAGCAGCTGGTGGCGGGCCGGCCGGTGGTGGTGATGAACGCGCCGTTCGACCTGACGCTGCTGGACCGGGAGTTGCGCCGGCACCGGGCGTCGACGCTGGCGCGGTACCTGGACAACCGGCCGCTGACGGTGCTGGACCCCCGGGTGCTGGACAAGCACCTGGACCGGTACCGCAAGGGCCGCCGGACCCTGACGGACCTGTGCGCGCACTACGGGATAGAGCTGGAGGACGCGCACGACGCGGCGGCGGACGCGCTGGCCTCGCTGGAGGTCGTACGGGCGGTGGGCCGCCGCTTCGCGGCGCGGCTGGAGCGGCTGACGCCGGCGGAGCTGCACACGCTCCAGGCGGTGTGGCACGCGGCGCAGGCGCGCGGGCTGCAGGCGTGGTTCGCGCGGCAGGGGACGCCGGAGGCGGTGGACCCGCACTGGCCGCTGCGGCCGGAGATGCCGGCGGCGGCATAGGCCGGCGGCCGCAACGGGCCCCGGACATGCGGAAGGCCGGTCCGTCGTGAGACGGACCGGCCTGACCCGGTGGGCGATACTGGGATCGAACCAGTGACCCCTTCGGTGTGAACGAAGTGCTCTCCCGCTGAGCTAATCGCCCGGGAACGGGTTGAACAATACAAGAGGCACGGGGTCTGGTTCAAACCGCTTCCGGCGGGGCGGCCAGCCGGGCCTCCAGCGCGTGCCGTCCGGCCCGCATCATCAGGGCGTGGTTGAGCCGGAACGCGGGCCGCACCGGCACCGCGAGGCGCCGCAGCAAGGGGCTGCGCACCTCGACCTCCTGCTCGTACAGGGCCCGTGTCCCGCGCCCGCCCGCGCCCCGGCGGGCCCGTACGGTCCACCGCGCCCAGCCCTCGATGTCCCCGTGCAGGGCCGCCTCCAGGAGGCCGCGGCCGGGATCGCGGAGCAGTTCGGTGGCGGTCATCCGGATCTCGTACGGGAGGACGGAGCGGATGAGCAGGGCGCCGCTGTGCCCTTCGAGCTGCTCGACCGCGCGGACCTGGGGCCACCAGCGCGGGTAGTCCCCGGTCCGCTCCAGTACGGAGTAGACCCGCGCGGGCGGGGCGTCGAGGTCCCACACGCTGCGGAAGCGGTAGCGGTTCCAGCGGTCCAGGCGGCTGCGGTCCATGGCCCCAGTCTGGACCGGCGGGGCCGGGTGCGGGGCCCGCTCCGCCGCATCCACCCTTCCGTGGACACGGGGGCGCCCTCCGGCGCGTTCGCGCGCGCTCCTGTCCCGCTTCCCGTCCTACTCCCTTCCCTCCCCCGCGTACTCAGCGCGGATCTGAGTACGCACACCCATGTCCTGACGGCGTGACGGGCGCCACACTCCGGAGCATGGCGACTCCACCACCACACGGCGCACTCCTGCCGCCCGACCACGAGCTGGCGCTCATCGACCGGGAGCTGGCCCAACTCGACGCCCGGCGCGCGTACTTGCTGGCCCGGCGGGACTGGCTGCTGCGGCTGCTGCCGCCGGTGCCGACGGCGCACGGCTGGGCGGCGCACGCGCCGGTTCCCCCCGCCCGCCCGAACGAGGCCTCGGGCCCCGGTGCGCAGAACGTGCTGCTCACCCTGGGCGCGGTGCTGCTCGCCGTGGCCGCGCTGGCGTTCACCCTGGTCAGCTGGGGCTCCCTGGGGATCGCCGGGCGCGGAGCGGTGCTGGCCGTGGTGACGGTCGCGGCGCTCGGCGCGCCCGCGCCGCTGCTGCGCCGCGGGCTGCGGTCGACCGCCGAGTCGGTGGCGGCGCTGGGTCTGCTGCTGACGGTGCTGGACGCGTACGCGGTGTACGCGGTGTACGCGCCCACCGCCGACGGCACGGCGTACGCGGCGGGGGCGGCGGCCGTGCTGGCCGCGCTGTGGGCGGGGTACGCCCGGGTGCTGCCGGGGCCGGTGGTCCCGCTGCCCGCGGCGGTGCTGACGGCGCAGCTCCCGCTGCCGCTGGCGGCGGTGGCCGCGGCGGCGGGGCCGGTGGGGACCGGCTGGGCACTGCTGGCGACGGCCGCGCTGGACGCGGCGCTCGTCCTGCTGGTGCCCGGGGTGCGGGCGCGGGCCGCGGTGTCCGGCCCGGCGGCCGTGAGCGCGGCCGTCCTGGGGGCGGGGGCGCTGCTGAGCGGGGTGTCGCAGATGGCGCAGGCGGGTTCGGCGGGGGCGGCGGCCGGTCCGGCCCTGCTGCTGGCGGCGGGCGCGGCGCTGGGCGTCGGGGTGGCCTGGCGGGAGCCCTCGGCGACGGCGGCTTCGGTGTCCGGCGCCCTCGCGGGGGTGGCGGCGCTCGGCGGCACGGTGCGGCCGGCCCTCGCGCCGGACTGGACCGTGGTCGTGTTCCTGCTGCTCGCCCTGCCGCTGCTGGCCTCGGTACGGGCGACCGGGCTCCCGGCGGCGGTCCGGCGCGGCCTGGCCGGGGCGGGGGCCGGGGTGGCCGCCCTGGCCGCACTGTCGGCGCTGCTGCCCGCGGTCGGCTCGCTGGGGTTCCGGGTCGTGGTGCTGGGCCAGGTGTGGGCGGCGACGACCCCGTCCCGGGAGGCGTACGGGCCGGGGGCGGCGGCCGCGGTGACCCTGCTGGTGGCGGCGGGGGCGGCCGGGTGGCTGGCCCGGGTGCTGCCGCGTCCGGAGCCGGGGGTGATCGCGGTGGTGCTCGGCTGGGCGGGGCTGTTCACGGCGCCGCTGCTGTGCGGGCTGCCGGTGGCCGCGGTGCTCGCGGCCCAGCTGGCGGTGACGGCGGCCGCCGGGGTGTGCGCGCTGCGGCTCGGGCGCGGTCCGGGGTACGCGGCCGCGGTGTGCGCGGCGCTGGGGGCGCTGAACCTGTCGGTGGCCGCGCTGGACGGCCGTACCGCCACCTTCGCGGTCTTCGGGCTGCTGGGTGCGGGCTGCGCGGCGGTTGCGGCGCGGCGGCCCGCCGCGCCGCCCGTACGGGCCGGCGCGGCGGCGCTGGCCGTCGGATACGCGGCGGGCGTGGCGGCGGCGCTGGGGGCGCTGTGGGGGCTCGCGGCGCCGTGGTGGGCGCTGCCGCTGCTGACGGTCCCGGCGGCCGTGGCGGCGGCCGGCCCGCGGCTGGGCCGGGTACGGCTCCCGGCGGAGACCGCGGCCGGCGTGGTCGGCGCGGCGGCCCTGCTCCTCGCGGCCTGGCCCTGGGAGCCGGCGCGGGCGGCGCTGGTGTGCGCGCTGGCGGGGGTGGTCTGCGCGGGCGCGGCGGTACGGGCGGAGCGGCGCGGGCTCGGCTGGGCGGCCGGGACCCTGTTCGTGGCGGCGACGTGGATCCGCCTGTCGGCGTCGGGGGTGCAGGTCCCGGAGGCGTACACGCTGCCGGTGACGGTGCCCGCGCTGGCGGTGGGCTTCCTGCGCCGCCGCCGGGACGCCGGGGCGTCCTCGTGGACGGCGTACGGGCCGGGGCTGGGGGCGACCCTGCTGCCGAGCCTGCTCGCCGCCTGGGGCGATCCGTCCTGGCTGCGGCCGCTGCTGCTGGGGCTGGCGGCGCTGGCGGCGACCCTGGTCGGCGCACACCGGCGGCTCCAGGCCCCGCTGCTGCTCGGCGGCGCCACGCTCGCGGCCGTGGCCCTGCACGAGCTGGCCCCGTACGTGGTCCAGGTCGTCGACGCGCTGCCGCGCTGGCTGCCGCCGGCGCTGGCGGGGCTGCTGCTCCTGGTGGTGGGCGCGACGTACGAGAAGCGGCTGCGGGACGCGCGCCGGCTGCGTGCGGCCCTCGGCCGCCTGAGGTAGCGGCGGGAGCGACGGGAGCGGGGAAACGCCAAGGGCCCGGAGACTGTGGAAGTCTCCGGGCCCTTGGTCCGGGTGGGCGATACTGGGTTCGAACCAGTGACCCCTTCGGTGTGAACGAAGTGCTCTCCCACTGAGCTAATCGCCCGGACGCACCGCAAACATTACCCCATGTCAGCGGTGGTTCCCGACCATCACTGGTCCTTGAGGTTCCAGGGCAGGGTGAGCCCGTACTTCCACAGGTAGAAGCCGATCAGCGCGCCCGCGATCACGAGCCCGGTGCCGGTCAGGATGAGGTTGCGGCGGCGGACCTTCGGGTCCAGCGCCTTCTGCGCGGCCTCGGTCACCTTGCGCTTGGTCCAGCGCAGCACCAGGTGGGCCCAGGCGAACTCGGTGGCCCAGATCGCCAGGCCCGCGAAGATCGCGACCCAGCCGGGGCCGGGCAGGACGAGCATGGCCACGCCGGCGCCGATGACGGCGAGGCCGACGATGAAGACGCCGACCTGCCAGCTCAGGTGCAGGCTGCGGCGCGACTTGATGAAGGCGGGAGCCTTCGATACGTGCTGCGCTTCTCCCGTGGTCTGCTGGACCGTGTCGTCGGCTGCGGACTCGACTCCGGACTCGGCTGCGGACCCTTGGGTCCCGCGGTCACTCCCCGTATTCATGAGCCCGAATCTACCGGAGCCGGAAGCACACGTGAATGGCGCTTTGGATCCGCCGTCCGAGGGACCCAGAGGTCCGCAAAACGGTCAGAGGGGTTTACAACGGCACCGTAGGTGGCATGTCGATTTCGCCGACGTGCGAATCCCCGAGCGCACACTGAGCGAAAGGCCCTGGCGCTTATGAACACCACGGTCAGCTGCGAGCTGCACCTGCGCCTCGTTGTGTCGAGCGAGTCCTCACTGCCTGTCCCGGCGGGCCTGCGGTATGACACGGCCGATCCCTACGCCGTGCACGCCACCTTCCACACCGGCGCCGAGGAGACGGTCGAGTGGGTTTTCGCCCGAGACCTCCTCGCTGAGGGCCTCCACCGGCCCACCGGAACCGGAGACGTCCGCGTCTGGCCGTCCCGCAGCCACGGTCAGGGCGTCGTCTGCATCGCCCTGAGCTCACCGGAGGGAGAAGCGCTGCTCGAAGCACCCGCCCGCGCACTCGAATCGTTCCTCAAGCGGACGGACGCCGCGGTTCCACCCGGGACCGAACACCGGCACTTCGACCTCGACAAGGAGCTCTCCCACATCCTGGCCGAAAGCTGAGCCAGGCCCTCAGGGAGCACCTCCCGGCACGCGCCGGGGGCCACTCCGCACCGTCCGACTCGGGGCGACGGTGCGGGCTGGACGAAAACCTCATACGGCAGTGCCGGCGCTGTTCTCGCGGAAGCCGTCCGCGAGGGCGGCGCCGGCATGCGTGGCGCGGTCGGCCTCGTCCCTCGTGACGTGTTCGCCACGGAGGTCCCTCCCGGTTCCGCCCGGGCACGGCTAGAGTCGGCCCCCAGCGGCGGCACTGGCCCGTCGCCGCAGGCCCGGCCCCCAGGGAGCGACCCCCGTGCAGATTCCCCACGACACCCGTCGCGCGCTCGACGTCGTCGTCGCGCTGGTGAACACCGCGGCCGAGGCGGAGCAGCCCGACGGCCTGGCGGACGTCGGCTCGCTGCGTGAGTTCGTACGCGAATACAAGATCAGCGACATCGGCGAGCTCGGCGTGCGCGACCTCGCCGGCGTACGCACCGTCCGCGGCAAGTTCGCCCAGGTCTTCGGGGCGTCCAGCCCGCGGATCGCGGCCGGGCTGATCAACGAGCTGGTGGCGACCGCCGGCACCACCCCGCAGCTGACCGACCACGACGGCTACGACTGGCACGTCCACTACTTCGCGCCGGGCGCCTCGCTGGGCGACCACCTCGCGGCCGACGGCGGCATGGCGCTGGCCTTCATCGTGGTCTCCGGAGAGCAGGAGCGGCTGCGCCGCTGCGAGGCCCCGGACTGCCGGCGGGCCTTCGTGGACCTGTCCCGGAACCGCTCGCGGCGCTACTGCGACAGCCGGACCTGCGGGAACCGGCTGCACGTGGCGGCGTACCGGGCCCGGCGTAAGGAGGCCGACGCGGGCACCTCGGAGCCCGGCGCACAACAGCAGGCGCGGCAGGACTCCCCCCTCGGCTCACAGCAGGAAGAGGTCGTGCACGGCGGCCAGCAGCAACAGGGTGCCGATCACCCCTAGGAAGATCATCAAGGGCGGCTGGGAGAGCGCGAAGAGGCAGCCTCGCGGCTCCTCGGCGACGGGGGCGGGGACCGGGGCCGGTGCGGGAACCGGCGGGTCGCCCTGCGATGTGTCGAGCATGTCCGGCAGATGATCGCGCAGGGCGCGCTTCACCGGCCCCCAACACGCCATCCTTTACGCGGGAGTTCACCTCTTCCGGTCAGGCTTGCCGGGATACCGCTCCCCGGGCTCAGATGCCGTGCTTCTTCAAAATCGCTTCGATGTCGGAGAAGTCGTCCGCAGGAGTGGCGGCGCTCTGGCGGGGCGCCGGCTGCGCGGAGCCGCTCCGGCCCGGCGAGGGGGCGGACGCGGCCGGGGCCACGGCCTCCCGCCCGGGGCTCCCCTTCGCCGCCTTCACGGCCTTCGAGGGCTTCTCCCCCGCCCCGAGGCCGCGCCGCTCGATGGCACGCGTGGTCATGAAGAGCACCCAGGAGAGCCCGAGCAGCCCGAAGCCCAGCCAGACGGACGGCTTGAAGACCATCCCCGACACCCACTCCACGAAGCCCGTCAGCACCAGGGCGACCGGCACGAGCGCGTACGCCGCGATGCGCGTGGCGGCGAGGAAGCGCTTGCGGTACGCGGTCACGGCGGCGATGCCCAGGCCGGCCGCGGACACCGCGGAACATATGGTCTCGGCCAGCATGCGGTCCTCCAGGGGTGGGCGATACGTCCCTTCCATCCTGCACCGGGTACCGCCGCTGCGGCCATGGCCCGAGCGGATCCGGAGCCGATCTCCGGGAGATGTCGGGGTCGCGCCTCCTCCTCAGGGGGTGCGCGAGGGGGTGCGTTTCGATGGTGGCGCCCGGCGGCTGGGAGACTGGGCCCATGACCGATTCCGTGATCCTCGACGTCTGGTGCGAACTCCAGTGCCCGGACTGCCACCGAGCCCTGGACGACGTACGCGCCCTGCGGGCCCGCTACGGCGACCGGCTGGACATCCGGCTGCGCCACTTCCCGCTGGAGAAGCACAAGCACGCCTTCGCCGCCGCGCAGGCCGCGGAGGAGGCCGCGGAGCAGGGCCAGGCCTGGCCGTACGTGGAGGCCGTACTGGCCCGCACGGCGGAGCTCGGCGAGCGCGGCGAGGCCGTACTGCTGGACGTGGCGCGTGAACTCGGCCTCGACGCCGAGGATTTCGACACCGCGCTGATCGACGGCCGGCACATCCTGATCGTCGACGCCGACCAGGCCGAGGGCAAGGCGATCGGCGTGACCGGCACCCCGACGTACGTCATCGACGGCGAGCGCCTCGACGGCGGCAAGAGCCAGGAGGGGCTGCGCGCCCGCATCGAGGCGATCGCGGACCGCCTGCTGGCCGCCGACGACGCGTAGGCGCCGCCCCCTAGAGGAGGTCCTTGGCGTAGTTGACGTCCGTCGTCCGGTAGCCGAGGGACTCGTACAGCCGCAGGGCCGGGGTGTTGCCCGCGAAGACCTGGAGTCCGAGGACGCGGTGGCCCCCGGCCAGGGCCGAGCGTTCGGCCAGCAGCATCAGGTCGCGCCCGTGGCCCCGCCCGCGGTGCTCCTCGGCGACGGCGACGTCGAAGACGTACGCGCCCTCCCCGTTCGGCGCCGACCAGACGTGGCCGACGGGGACGCCGTCCGCCTCCAGGACGCAGAGGGTGGCGCCCTCGGTCGCCAGTCCGTGGGGCAGGGCGCGCTCGTGGTCGGCCACCGACTTCGCGCGCGCGGCCTCCTCCGGCATCCCGCGGCTGGTCCAGTCGGCCGCGTAGCCCTCGATCGCCGCGACGAGCCAGATCTCGTACTCGGCCTCCGTCATGGGGCGGCCGACCACCCCCGCGCGGAGCTCGGGAGGCTCCGCCGGGAGCTCCTTGGCCATGTTCCGGCTGTACTCGGCGTACCCGAGTGCCTGAGCCATCCGCAGGCCGCCCGCCGACGCCGCGGGCACGGAGACCCGGACGCGGCGGCAGCCCCAGCCGCGCAGCACCTCCTCGGCGGCGAGCGCCCCGACCGTGGCGCGGCCGCGCCCCCGGTCCGGCTCGTCGACGGCGAGGTCGCGTATCTCGCCGACGGTCGGCCCGAAGGGCGTGTCACAGGCGACCAGCAGCGCGCCGACGCGCCTGCTGTTGACCCGGATCTCGTACGGGCGCGACCGCGCGCCCCCGGTGCTCTGCTGAAGCGGCCCGCTCGGCCGCAGGGTGGTGGTCATCAATCGAGTTCTACCCGCCCTGCGGCCGCCTGCGACAGCCATTAAGCGGGCGGATCGGATCGGTCGCCTCAGGGGTCCAGGTCCGCGCCGGCCCGCGCCTCGAAGATCCGCATCGCCTCGGCGGTGACGGGCCCCGGCACGGCGGCGGCCACGGCCCGCCCGTCGACCCGGTGGACGGCCTGGACATCGCGCAGCGTAGAGGTCAGGAAGACCTCCTCCGCCTGCTCCAGCGCCTCGAAGGGCAGGTCGGCCTCCTTGGCCCCGACCCAGTCGACGACGAGGGCCCGGGTGATGCCGGCGAGGCAGCCGGAGGCGAGCGGAGGGGTGTACAGCACTCCGTCGAGGACGACGAACACGTTCGACCCGGTGCCCTCGCAGAGCCGTCCGACCGTGTTGGCGAACAGGGCCTCGGATGCCCCGGCCCGGTGGGCGGCGGCCAGCGCGACGACGTTCTCGGCGTACGAGGTGGTCTTCAGGCCGGCCACGGCGGAGCGCTCGTTGCGCACCCAGGGCACGGTGATCACGGCGGTGGTGTCCGCCCGGCGGGTCTCCTCGGCCACGGCGACGACGAGGGTGGGGCCGCAGTCGCCGCGGTCGGAGCCGAGCGGGGACACTCCCCCGGTGTACGTGATGCGCATGCGGGCGAGCGGCAGCGGATTGGCCTCCAGGACGGCCGCGCAGGCCCGGCGCACCTCGTCCGGGTCGGGGTCCGGCAGGCCGAGGCCGCGGGCGGAGCGGGTCAGCCGGTCCACGTGCCGGGTGAGTGCGAACGCCGTGCCGCGCTCCGCCTTCACGGTCTCGAACACCCCGTCGCCCACGGTCAGCCCGTGGTCGAAGACGGACACCTGTGCGCTGTCGGCGTTCCGCAGCGCGCCGTCGAGCCAGATCCTCACCGTACGTTACCTCCGCTCACCCAGGGGTGCCGGTCACCTCATGGGTTCCCGACGCTACCCTGAGCAACCGGGCGGCCTTCAGCTCCGTCTCGGCCCATTCGCGGTCGGGGTCGGAGCCCCAGGTGATGCCTGCGCCGGTGCCGAAGAGCAGGCTCGGGCCGCCCGGGCGGCTGCGGTCGATCCAGAAGGTGCGGATGCCGACGGCCAGCTCGGCGGTGCCGCGGTCGGCGTCGACCCAGCCGATGCCCCCGCAGTAGGGGCCGCGGGGGGCGGTCTCCAGGGCGTCGATGATCCGCAGCGCGGAGGACTTGGGGGCGCCCGTGACGGAGCCGGGCGGGAAGGTCGCGGCGAGCAGCTCGGGCCAGCCGGCCCCGTCGGCGAGTTCGCCGCTGACGGTGGAGACGAGGTGGACCAGGCCCGGGTGCTCCTCGACGGCGCACAGTTCGGGGACGGTGACGGAGCCGGTGGCGCAGACCCGTCCGAGGTCGTTGCGCACGAGGTCCACGATCATGACGTTCTCGGCGTGGTCCTTGGGCAGGAGGTCGGCGGCCGTGCGGCCGGTTCCCTTGATGGGGCCGGACTCCACGTGGCGGCCGACCCGGCGCAGGTAGAGCTCCGGGGAGGCGGTGGCGATCTCGACGCCGTGGGCCGGGAGCCGAATCGTTCCTGCGTACGGGGCCGGGTTGCCGCGGGCGAGCAGCGCCGTGAGGGCGTCGACGTCGGCGCGGTCGGGATCGGGCAGCGGCGCGGACATCACGCGGCAGAGATTGGCCTGGTAGACCTCGCCGGCGGCGATGTGCTCGCGGATGCGGCGTACGCCGGCCGTGTAGGCCGCGCGGTCGAGGGAGGAGGACCACTGGTCGGCGGCGGGGCCGCGCCAGGCCCCCGGGACGGGCGGCGGGACGGGGTCGGGGCGTATGTCGCCGAAGCGGGCGCAGACCAGCCGCCCCTCGAAGTCCGCGGCGACCGCCCAGAAGCCCGTCGAGTCGAGGGCGCAGGGGTCGCTGGTGACGTCTCGGAGGTCGGTCGCGAGGAGGCCGCCGAAGCGGGCCAGGGGAAGCAGGTCGTGCACGGCTGCGAGTCTATGACCGGTGACGCCGCGGCGCCGGTGAGGTGACCGCCGGGTGACCGGTGGTGATCGAGCGGCAGCACGCTGCGGAAACGCGTTTTTGAGCTGGCCCGGGAATCCGCTAGAGTTCAACACGTCGCCAGGGAGCGAAGGGGGAAAACCCCGGAGCGAACACGGTGACCTGCGGACGTAGCTCAGTTGGTAGAGCACCACCTTGCCAAGGTGGATGTCGCGAGTTCGAGTCTCGTCGTCCGCTCGAAGTGGGGGATCTTCCCGAGAATCCCTGCAGCTCCATGGTGGAGTGGCCGAGAGGCGAGGCAACGGCCTGCAAAGCCGTCTACACGGGTTCAAATCCCGTCTCCACCTCCAAGGACGATTAGCTCAGCGGGAGAGCGCTTCCCTGACACGGAAGAGGTCACTGGTTCAATCCCAGTATCGTCCACTGGTCCGCAAGGACCTGGTCCGCAAGGATCCCCGCGCGATTAGCTCAGCGGGAGAGCGCTTCCCTGACACGGAAGAGGTCACTGGTTCAATCCCAGTATCGCGCACGCAGTACACGCACCACCTGCTTGAACTGCGGTTTCGTACCGCGGTCCCGCGCGATTAGCTCAGCGGGAGAGCGCTTCCCTGACACGGAAGAGGTCACTGGTTCAATCCCAGTATCGCGCACCACCTCCGGAAGCCCCGGCCGTTCTCACGGCCGGGGCTTCCGCGTTGCCGGGTGGCTCAGGAGGAGAAGAGCATCCGGCCGAAGCCGCCCTTGTGGTGGCCGTGGTGACCGTGACCGTGGCTCCCGTGGCCGCCGTGGTGCGGGGCGCCCCAGGCGGGCGCCGGGGCGTGCGCGGCCGGGTAGGGGGCCGGGGGCGCGGCGGGCGGCGGGACCTGGCCGTACTGGCCGCCGGTGTACTGGGACTCCAGGCGGGTCAGCGCCTCCAGCTCGCCGTAGTCGAGGAAGATGCCGCGGCAGTTGCTGCACTGCTCGATCTGGACACCGTTGCGGTTGTAGGTGTGCATCATCGCGTGACACTTCGGACACTGCATGACCGGATCAACTCCTCGCCGTCTGCTTCGACACCGGATGCATGCCCGGTGGCGTGGAGCTCACCCTACGACGGAGCCCGCGCCTCCAAGTCGGGCGGGAGGGAGGCGATCCGGGCACAGGATTCCACCATCAGCCGTTCCACGTCTTCGAGTCGGCGTCGGCTCTCCACCGATTTGGCCAGGGCGAGGGCTGCGGTCTGCACGGTCAGGGCCCGGGCGGCGAGGTCCAGTTCCGGCCAGGGGTCGGAGCCGGGCGGCCCTGCCGCGGGACCGCCCGCGGCGCGGTAGGAGTCGAGGAAGCGGACCCAGGCCCCGGTGTCGAGCAGCCCGGCTGCGTACCAGGCCGCGGGCCGGGCCAGGTCCCAGGCGGGGGTCCCGATGCCGAGGTCGTCCACGTCGATGAGGCGCCAGCCCCCGTCGGGGCCGGGCCCCCGCACCAACTGCCCCAGGTGCAGGTCCCCGTGGCACAGGGCCCCGCCCCGGGGAGCCGGCGCCTCCCCGCGCACCCAGGCGGGCAGGGTCCGCGCGGCCGCCCGTACGAGGTCGCCGGCGGACCGGCCCTCGGCGGGACCGGGCACGAGCGCGGCCCCGGACCGCGTCCCGGCGGGACTCCGGGCGCTCTCGGCGCCTCGGACTCCGCCACGGTCGGCGACCGCTCCGGCGGCCGTGGCCCGGGACAGGCGGCGCAGGGCGCGGGCGAGTTTGGCCGGGCCCCGCATCGGGGGGACCGGTCCGGGCAGCCGGTTCACGGGCACCTGGTGCAGGGCCGCCAGCAGCCGTCCGGCCGCCTCCCAGGGGGCGTCCTCGGGACGCTCCGGGTCGACGGGGGCCCCGTACGGCCACAGGGACACGGGCCGGCCCCCGAGGTAGCCGACCTCGGGTCGCAGCGGGGCCAGCAGCACCCCGGCCAGCGCCTCGTCCGCGGCGATCCGCATCCGTACGGCGAGGCCCGCGCGGTCGCTGTCCCCGGCGTGCGCCTTGGCGACGATCTCGCCGCAGCGCACGACCGTGCCGTCCTCGCGCTCGGCGAGCAGCTCGTACGGGGCGCCCCGCTCCCCCGCGCCGGCGTACGCCGCGAGGGCTGCGGGCAGTGGCTCCTGGTTCATCGCGGTTCCACGGCTCCCGTCGCTGGCGTCTCGGAAGCAGATTACGGAACCGCGGGGCCGCGTGAAGTCACGGACGGCGGCGCCGGAGGGCATGAAAAAGGGTGCTGCCCGTCCGACTCCCCAGTCGTACGGGCAGCACCCTTCACCTGCCGTCCGTCGCGCCCCCGTCCCCACGGGGTTCGACGGGCCGATGTCCCGGTCCGGGCCGCTCTCCCGGACCCGGGGCGCCGCTCAGCGCCCCAGCATCACGCCCACGGACGACGCCTGTGCCGCCACCTGGTCGAATCCTCCGAAGAGGAAGAGCAGGAGGGCGGCCAGGGGGAGCACCATGGCCGCGGCCACCAGTGGATGGCGCGTGCCGGACTCATGGCCGTTGAACGCGAATGCCTTGCGTCCGTGCCGTGCGATGTCCGCCATGGTCCTCTCCCTGTCGGTTGGCAGCGGCGGGCTTGTGACCTCGGGGGACGAGTGCTCCACCCGCCGCTTGTCTTCAACACTAGGCGCGGCGAAGTCCCCTGGCGTCCTGCCCTCGTACCCCTTGCCAGGCCTCCAGGAGGATGACGGGCCGCCGTGCGTGTACTCCCCTGGGTGGAGACCGGCCCCCCGGTGTGAGGGTCATCCCGGAGGGGATGACCGGAGGGTAGTGAGTTCGCTCACTTCCGTCACTCCCCGCGCATGCGTGTCCGCCGACGGGGTAGGTCCGAGATCATCCCGCGCGCCTGCCCGGCGCACGCGCCGCCCGCTGCCGTGCGCCCCGCGCACGACCCCGGCCGGATGCCCAATCCCCTTGGCCCGAGGGCCGTTTGGCCGAACGGGCAAGTGCCTTACGGGCAGGGGTCCGTGCGGGTGAGGAACCCTCAAGTGGGTTGCCCGCACTGACCATCGAATCTTCCGGCGAGGGCGCGGCCTCTGAGCGCTCGTGGCGGATCGTCCGTAAGCTGTGGCACGTCAACAGGACGACCGGTCAGCGGGGTGGACATGGCGATGATGCGGCTCCGGCGCGAGGA
Source organism: Streptomyces sp. NPDC001194 (assembly GCF_042896985.1). Lineage (NCBI taxonomy): Bacteria > Bacillati > Actinomycetota > Actinomycetes > Kitasatosporales > Streptomycetaceae > Streptomyces > Streptomyces sp. NPDC001194. The sequence goes on from NZ_JBIAXU010000004.1 coordinate 221,280, forward strand.
CCCGCGTGTCGTCGGATCATTCAGGCTGCACCGGCGGCTCGGGGCCGGCGGCATGGGCGTGGTCTACCTGGGATCGGACCGGCGCGGCCAGCGGGTCGCGCTCAAGGTGATCCGGCCCGACCTGGCCGAGGACCAGGAGTTCCGCTCCCGCTTCGCGCGCGAGGTGTCCGCCGCCCGGCGGATCCGCGGCGGGTGCACGGCGCGCCTGGTGGCCGCGGACCTGGACGCGGAGCGTCCGTGGTTCGCCACCCAGTACGTGCCCGGGCCCTCCCTGCACGACAAGGTGGCCGAGGAGGGCCCCCTCACGGCCGCCCAGATCGCCGCGATCGGGGCCGCGCTCTCCGAGGGACTGGTCGCCGTGCACGAGGCGGGGGTCGTCCACCGCGATCTCAAGCCCTCGAACATTCTTCTGTCCCCCAAGGGTCCCCGGATCATCGACTTCGGGATCGCCTGGGCCACGGGTGCGAGCACCCTCACCCACGTGGGCACCGCCGTCGGCTCCCCCGGGTTCCTCGCGCCCGAACAGGTGCGCGGGGCCGCCGTCACCCCGGCGACCGACGTGTTCGCGCTGGGGGCCACCCTCGCCTACGCCGCGACCGCCGATTCGCCCTTCGGGCACGGCAGTTCCGAGGTCATGCTGTACCGCGTGGTGCACGAGGAGCCGCATCTGGTGGGGGTCCCGGACGCGCTGGCCCCGCTCGTACAGGCGTGCCTCGCCAAGGACCCCGAGGAGCGGCCCAGCACGCTCCAGCTGTCGATGCGGCTGAAGGAGATCGCGGCCCGGGAGGCGCAGGGGCTGTCCGACGGGCGCCCTCCGGCGCAGCGCGCACGGGCCGCCGAGCGGCCGACCGGTCGGCTGGCCGACGCGTACGCCGACCAGCGCACGGAGCGGCGTACGGGCGGCACTCCGGCACCCCAGGGACCGGACCAGGGCCAGGGCCAGGGGCCGCACAGCGGCGGGCACCCGCGGCCCTCGTCCTCCCGGCCCTCGTCCTCCCGGCCCTCGTCCTCGCGGAACCCGGGCGGCCCGTCCTCCCGCCCGACGGCGGGGCGTACCGGCGGCCGCCAGGCCCCCCGCACGACGGGAGCGGGGCGGCGCCCCTCACGGCCGGACCCCCGGCTGATGCGGCAGCGGCTGATCGTGTTCGTCGTGGTCACGCTGATCGTGGCACTGGGGATCGCCGCCGCCCAGAAGTTCTAGACGGACACCCCGCCACCTCCTAGACCTCCGCGGAAGCGGCGGCCTGGGGCGGGCGGGTCGCGTAGAAGGCCACCGCGGAGGCCGCGGCCACGTTCAGCGAGTCGATCCCCTCGGCCATCGGGATCCGGACCCACTCGTCGGCGGCGCGCAGCGCGTACGTGGACAGGCCGTGCCCCTCGGAGCCGAGCATGATCGCGGAGCGCTCGAAACGCTCCGGCGGGACCTGGTCCAGCGGCGTGGCCTTGGGGCTCGGCGTCATGGCCAGGATCCGGTATCCCGCCTCGCGGACCTTCTCCAGGTCCGCGGGCCACTGGTCCAGGCGCGCGTAGGGCACCGAGAACACGGAGCCCATGGAGACCTTGATGGCACGCCGGTAGAGCGGATCCGCGCAGTCCGGGGAGAGCAGTATCGCGCTGATGCCGAGGGCCGCCGCGCTGCGGAAGGCGGCGCCCAGGTTGGCGTGGTCGACGAAGCCCTCGAAGACGGCGATCCGGTGTCCCGCGCCCGCCCCCTCCGCCGCGAGGAGTTCGTCGGCCGCGGGCAGCGGCTTGCGCTGCATCGAGGCGAGGGCGCCGCGGTGCACGTGGTAGCCGGTGACCCGTTCGGCGAGCTCCGGGGTGACGGCGTAGACCGGGGCCGGGAGTTCGTCGATGACGTCGCGCATGACGTCGACCCACTTGGCGGAGAGCAGCATCGAGCGCATCTCGTACCCGGCGTCCTTGGCGCGTCTGATGACCTTCTCGCCCTCGGCGATGAACAGGCCCTCCGCGGGCTCGCGCCGGCGCCGGAGTTCGACGTCGGTCAGGCCCGTGTAGTCGCGCAGGCGCGGGTCGTCGGGGTCTTCGACGGTGATGAGATCAGCCACAGGGTGATACTGCCTTGTCCGGGTTGTGGTGCCAACGGCCGTGCGGGCCGCGGATGTTTCAGGCGGTGGGGGCGGCGGGGGCCCCGACGTTGACGACCTCGCCGATCACGATGACCGCGGGCGGACGGACCTCCTGCGCCCGTACGGTCTCGCCGACCGTGGCGAGGGTGGCGTCCACGCGGCGCTGGGTGGCCGTGGTGCCCTCCTGGACGACCGCGACCGGGGTGCCGGCGGGGCGGCCGTGCCGCACCAGGGCCTCGGCGATCAGGCCGATCTTGTCCACGCCCATCAGGATCACCAGGGTGCCGGTGAGCTTGGCGAGGGAGGCCCAGTCCACGAGGGAGCGCGGGTCGTCGGGGCCGACGTGGCCGCTGACCACGGTGAACTCGTGTGCCACGCCCCGGTGGGTGACCGGGATGCCGACGGCGCCGGGCACCGAGATGGAGCTGGAGATGCCGGGGACGACGGTGCAGGGGATGCCGGCCTCGGCGAGGGCCTGGAGCTCCTCCATGCCGCGGCCGAAGACGTACGGGTCCCCGCCCTTGAGCCGCACCACGGCCTTGCCGGCCTTGGCGTGCTCGATCAGGGCGTTGTTGATGGCCTCCTGGGCCATGAAACGGCCGTACGGGATCTTCGCGGCGTCGATGACCTCGACGTGCGGCGGGAGTTCGTCGAGCAGGTCGCGGGGGCCGAGCCGGTCGGCGATGACCACGTCGGCCTCGGCGAGGAGGCGGCGCCCGCGGACGGTGATCAGGTCGGGGTCGCCGGGGCCGCCGCCGACGAGCGAGACGCCGGGGGTGCGGGTGCGGTTCGCGGTGAGGGAGCCGTCGCGCAGCCCCTCGACGACGGCGTCGCGGACGGCGGCGGAGCGGCGGGGGTCGTTGCCGCTGAGGACGGCGACGGTGACCCCTTCGACGCGGCCGGTGGCCGGGGTCCAGGCGGTGGCCGCCTCGGCGTCGTCGGCGCGCACGCACCAGACCCGGCGGGCCTCGGCCTCGGCGGAGGCGGCGTCGTTGGCGGCCCGGTCCCGGGTCGCGATCAGCGCGTACCAGGCACCGTCCAGGTCCCCGTCCTGGTAGCGGCGGCGCTCCCAGCGGATCTCGCCGGTCTCGGCCATGGCGTCCACGGAGGGCGTGGCGGAGGGCGAGACGAGGAGGACGTCGGCGCCGGCCGCGATCAGCGCGGGCAGCCGGCGCTGGGCGACCTGGCCGCCGCCGATGACGACGACGCGGCGGCCGGCGAGGCGGAGTCCTACGGGGTACGCGGGGTGTTCGGCCATAGCGGTGCGGCTCCTGATGCGGCGGTGTGTGCAGGCCGCTGCTGCGCTGGAGCGGCTGTCGGAGTGTGACGTGCGGTTTTGCTGTCCGGGTCCACGATACGACCCGCGCCGTCGCCCCCGGGGCTCCACCCCCGGCCCCGACCGGCGGGGCCGGGGCGCGGGGTCTTCTCCCCGCTCCGGCCCTTCCCGTTCCGGGGCCGAGCCCCGGGGCCCCGTGCCGCGAACGCCGGACGGGGCCGGGAACGCCGCTGCACGGCGTTCCCGGCCCCGTCCGGCGGATCCCGGCTACTTCTCGGTGACTCCGGCCGAGTCGAAGGTGGCCACCTCGTGCATCGCGCGGGCCGCGCTCTGGACCAGCGGCAGGGCCAGCAGCGCGCCCGTGCCCTCGCCGAGGCGGAGGTCCAGGTCGACCAGCGGACGCAGGCCCAGCTTGTTCAGGGCCGCGACGTGGCCCGGCTCCGCGCTGCGGTGGCCCGCGATGCACGCCGACAGGGACTCCGGGGCGATGGCCCGGGCCACCAGGGCCGCCGCGCCCGCGCTCACGCCGTCGAGGATGACCGGGGTGCGCAGGGAGGCGCCGCCGAGGAGCAGGCCCACGATCGCCGCGTGCTCCAGGCCGCCGATGGCCGCCAGGACGCCGATCGGGTCCGCCGGGTCCGGCTGGTGGAGCTCCAGTGCGCGGCGTACGACCTCGACCTTGCGGGCGTGCGTCTCGTCGTTGATGCCCGTGCCGCGGCCGGTGACCTCCGCCGGGTCGACGCCCGTGAAGACCGAGATCAGCGCCGCCGACACCGTCGTGTTCGCGATGCCCATCTCGCCGGTCAGCAGGGCCTTGTTGCCCGCCGCCACCAGGTCGCGGGCCGTCTCGATGCCCACCTCGATGGCCGCGATCGCCTCCTCGCGGGTCATCGCCGGGCCCGTGGAGAGGTCGGCGGTGCCCGGACGGACCTTGCGCGGGAGCAGGCCGGGGGTGGCGGGGAGGTCCCCGGCGACGCCGACGTCGATCACGCAGACCTCGGCGCCGACCTGGTTGGCGAACGCGTTGCAGACCGCGCCCCCGCCCAGGAAGTTGGCCACCATCTGCGTGGTGACCTCCTGGGGCCACGGGGTGACGCCCTGGGCGTGCACTCCGTGGTCGCCGGCGAAGATCGCGACCGCGGCCGGCTCCGGGATCGGCGGCGGGCAGACCCGGGAGAGGCCGGACAGCTGTGCGGAGATGATTTCGAGCATGCCCAGGGCCCCGGCGGGCTTGGTCATGCGCTTCTGGCGCTCCCACGCCTCGCCCAGCGCCTTCGCGTCGAGCGGGCGGATGCTGGCGACCGTCTCCGAGAGCAGGTCGTGCGGTTCCTCGCCGGGCAGGGCGCGGCGCCCGTACGTCTCCTCGTGGACGACCCAGGCCAGTGGGCGGCGCTGCGACCAGCCGGCCTGCGCCAGCTCGGGCTCCTCCGGGAACTCGTCGACGTAGCCGACGCACAGGTACGCGACGACCTCCAGGTGCTCCGGCAGGCCGAGCTCGCGGACCATCTCGCGCTCGTCGAAGAAGCTGACCCAGCCGACGCCGAGGCCTTCGGCGCGCGCGGCGAGCCAGAGGTTCTCGACGGCGAGGGCCGAGGAGTACGGGGCCATCTGCGGCTGGGTGTGCCGGCCGAGGGTGTGGCGGCCGCCGCGGGTGGGGTCGGCGGTGACGACGATGTTCACCGGGGTGTCGAGGATGGCCTCGATCTTGAGCTGCTTGAACTGCTTCGCCCGGCCCTTGGGCAGCGACTTCGCGTAGGCCTCGCGCTGGCGCTGGGCGAGCTCGTGCATCGTGCGGCGGGTCTCGGCCGAGCGGATGACGACGAAGTCCCAGGGCTGCGAGTGGCCCACGCTGGGCGCGTGGTGCGCGGCCTCCAGGACGCGCAGGAGCACCTCGTGCGGGATCGGGTCGGTGCGGAAGCCGTTGCGGATGTCGCGGCGCTCGCGCATGACGCGCAGGACGGCCTCGCGCTCGGCGTCGGCGTACGCGGGGGCAGCCTCGCCCGCGGAAGGCTCCGCGACGGCTGCGACGGGCGCGACGGTTGCGTCGGACTCGGGCTCGGGCTCGGACTCGGACTCGGTGACGGCCTCCGCGACCGGCTCGGCGGCCGCCACGACGGCCGGCTCGGGCTCCGGGGCGGGCTCGGCGGCGGCTTCGGGCTCCACGGTCTCGGCCTGCGGGGCCGCTTCCGGTGCGGGTTCCGCGGCGACGGGGACGGCGGGGGCCTCGGGGGCGGCGGGCTCGACGACCTGGACGGCCTCGGGGGCCTGGACCACCGCGTCCGCGGCCGGCGCCGCCGGCTCCGGGTCGGCGGCCGGTGCCTCCACCGGCGCTGCCTCGGCCGGGACGGGCTCGGGCTCCGCGGCGGGCGCCGCAGGGGCCTCGGCGGCGACCGGCTCCGCGGCGGCGGGCTCCGGTGCCGGCTCCGCGGCGGCCGCGGCGAGCGCGACCGGCTCGGGCTCAGGCACCGCGACCGGCTCCGGCAGGGGAGCCTCCGGTCCGGCGGGGGCTTCGGCGGGGACCTCGGCGGCCACCGGCGCCATGACGGGCTCGGGCACCACCACGGGCACTGGCGCCACCACGGGCACGGGCGCCACCACGGGCTCGGGCGCCATGACGGGCTCCGGAGCCATCACGGGCTCGGGGACCACGGCGGGCTCGGGTACGACGGCGGGCTCGGGGACCACGGCGGGCTCCGGCGCCATGACCGGCTCCGGGACGGCCGCGGGCTCCGGCGCCGGCTCCGCCGACCACGGGGCGCCGGCCTGCGGCGGGGTCTCGCCCGGCTGCGGCGCGGCCGCCACGGCCACGGCCTCGGGCCGCGGGACGTCCAGGTACTCGGGGCCCACGGTCGGCGGACCGGCCACCTGCACCGGGATCGGCGCCACCGGGGCGGCTACGGGCGCGGCCGGGGCGGCCACCTGCGCCAGGGACACCACGGGGGCCGCGGCCGGGCCGCGGTCGGCGAGGGAACGTACGACTCCGCCGGTGGCCTCGGGCACGGGCGGGCCCATGTGCAGCGGCCGGCGCGAGGGCGCGACGGGGGCCGCGGGCGCGGCCTGGGCCACCGGGGCCGCCGCCTGCGGGACCACGAGGCCGCCGAGGTCGAGCGCACCGGAGTCACGGCCGCCGGCCTCGTGCGCCCCCGCGCTGTACGACGCGTCGCCGTACGAGGCGTCGCCGTAGGACGGGTCGGGGAACTCGGAGCGGGCGGGGTGGCCGGGCTCGGCGTAGGCGGCCGGCGCCTCGGGGTACTCGGTGTAGGGCGCTTCGCCGTAGGAGGCCGGGGCGGGGAAGACCGGCGCCGGCGGGACGACCTGGGGGTCGCTCCACGAGCCCTGGCCGCTCGGCATGAGCAGCAGTTCCTCGTCCTCCGGCTCGGCCGGGTTGTCCACGAGGTCCTGGAAGGCGTAGCCGCCCTGGACGGGAGCGGGGGCGGGGCCCGGGTGCTGGACCGGAGCGGGAATGCCCTGCTGATCCACCATGCCCGCGTTGTCCGGGAGACCCTCGCCCGGTACCTGGCCGGTGTCAGTCATGCGTACCCCTCGCCCATCGGTTGTGCGTCTTCGATCGCCCGGCGCCCGAGCGGGGTTTCCGTACGACGTGTCCGTCACGCGCACGCCCCGCACGACAACCCGTAAGCATTGTCGCGCCCGTTAGCCACCACGGCGGCCATAACCGGCATGGTGCGCTGTGGACTGCGCCACGTCGCGCGTCCGGCGGTGCCGTCACCCCCGGAGCTGCCAGGGCGGTACGACGATCGGCCAGCCTACCCCGAGACCGCTCAGCGGTTCACGGGGCGTTCGGCTGCCAGGAGGAAGACGACGGAACGGTCCTGTTCGTGCCAGGTACGGGTGTCCAGTCCCACGGACTGGAGGAGCGCGCACTCGACGGTGTAACCGCCCTCGGCGAGCGCGCGCCCGATCGCCTCCGCCTCGTCGCGGGTGGAGGCGTGGCTGACGATCCGTTCGGGCCGGCGGTCGGCGACGGCCCGGGCGACCTCGGCTCCCCCGCCGCCGACGCGCACGACGTCGGGTTCGGGGAGGTCCTCCAGTACGTGCGGTGCGCGACCGGCGACGACCTGGAGCTGTACGCCCCGCTTGCGGGCGGCGGCAGTTGCGCGTTCGCAGGCGCGCGGGTCGGCGTCGACCGCGATGACGGCGGCGCCGAACGCGGCGGCCTCCACCGCGAGGGCGCCGGAGCCGGTGCCGATGTCCCAGACCAGGTCGCCGGTGCGCGGGCCGAGGCGGGCGAGCTGGGCGGCGCGCAGCAGCGCCGACTCCCCTTCGCCTCCGTCGGGCCCGGGCCGGGCCCAGCCGCGTCCGCCGGTGTGGGCGGCGTTCTGGCCGAGGAGCCAGGCCGGGTCGGCGGCCGCGGCGGAGTGCGCGGCGGGGGCGGCGGCCTGCCCGCCGATGACGATGACGACGTTGGGGTCGCGCCAGCTGTGGTCGGGGACCCGGTCGGAGGTGAGGACGGTGACCTGCTCCTTGGCGGTGCCGAGCTCCTCGCAGATCACGAAGGTGCGGTGGACGCCGCCGAGCAGCAGGGCCAGTTCGGCGGGTCCGGCGCCGGGCGAGGTGAGGACGGCGACCTTGCCGTGGGCGCGGCAGACGTTGACGGCGCGGCGCAGCGTACGGGGGTGGGCGACGACGACCTGGGCGTCGTCCCAGGGCATCCCGGCGCGGGCGAAGGCGGCGGCTACGGCGGACACGGCGGGGACGACCTCGACCTCGAGGCCGTGCTCCGGGGCGCGCAGGGTCCGTACGGCGCCGAAGAAGCCGGGGTCCCCGTCGGCGAAGACGACCGCGGTGCCGCGGTGGCCGGCGATGCGGCGGGCGGCGAGGCCGAGGCTGCCGAGGCGGATGCGTTCGGCGGCGGGCGGTACCTCGGGGAGGGCGAGGTGGTGGGCGGCGCCGGCCACGAGGGTGGCGGCGGAGAGCGCGGACCGGGCGGCCGCGGTCAGGGGCGAGCCGTCCCAGCCGATCACCGTGACCCGGTCGGCCATCGTCGTCAGTCTCCTGGGGTGGGGGCGGGCGGAGCCTCGCCGGCAGGGGCCGGCGGGCGGGCACCAGGCACGGTGAGACTACCTGGTCATCGGTTCGGTCCGGTCAGCTCCAGTCGGCGCCGACGGCGAAGCCGCTGGCGCCCGCCCGGGCGCCGCGGCCGTACCCGTAGTCGTCGTGGCCGTTGTAGCCGTCCGACTCCTCCATGTCGTCGATGTCCTCGGGGAGCAGGCTCCAGACGATGAGGTCGGTGCGGGTGTCCGTCCAGGCGCCGTCTGTTCCGTTGTCGGGCCGGGTGCGCACCATCCAGGCGTTGCGCAGGACGCCTTCGCTGATGCAGCCGATCTTCTGGGCCACCTGCTGGGAGGCGGTGTTGTCGGCCGCCGTGCGCAGTTCGAGGCGTTCGAAGCGCTGGTCGTGGAAGAGCCATTGGGCGACGGCGAGCACGGACTCGCTGGCGTAGCCCTCGCCGCGGGCCCAGGGGGCGGTGACGTAGCCGACCTCTGTGCTGCGGGTGCGCCAGTTGGTGTTCCTGAGGTGCACGATGCCGACGAGGCGCTGGGTGAGGAATTCGGCGACGGCAAAAACGATGCCTCTGCCCTCGGTGCGCTCCGCGTGGGAGTCCCGGGTGGCCCAGGTGTGGGCGTCGGCGTGGGTGTAGGGGTGCGGTACGGAGGTCCAGGCGATGACGTGCTCGTCGTTCATCATCTCGGCGAGCGCGGTGACGTCCTCCCCGTCGAAGGGGCGCAGCACCAGCCGGTCCGTGCTGATGGTGACGTCCGGGAAGGTGGTAGTCATGCGCAGCTCCATGCCGTTGCTGGACCTTTGTGCGGGCCGTAGGCACAGCATGCAGCATCGGCGGTGGGATGTGGCGGCCGGGTTGCCCGGAAGCGGGCAGCGCTCGGCCCCGTACTCCCACAGGGGGCGTACGGGGCCGAACAGCGGTGCCGATCAGTGGCGGTGATCGTCGGTGGAGCGGGAGGTCAGGACGCGGGGGTGCCGAAGGCGGGGACGACCGAGCCCTGGTACTTGTCCTCGATGAACTTCTTGACCTCGTCGGAGTTGAGGAGCTTGGCGAGCTTCTCGATCCGCGGGTCCTTCTCGTTGCCGGCCTTCACCGCGAGGAAGTTGGCGTACGGGTTGCCCTCGGCCTTCTCCAGGACCAGCGCGTCCTTGGCGGGCGAGAGCTTGGCCTCCAGGGCGTAGTTGCCGTTGATGACCGCGGCGTCCACGTCGTTCAGGGCGCGCGGGACCGTGGCGGCCTCCAGCTCCTTGAACTCCAGGCCCTTCTTGTCGGTGATGTCGGACAGCTTCGCGCTGGTGCCGACGCCTTCCTTGAGGGTGATCAGGTTGTTCGCGGCGAGCAGCTGGAGCGCGCGGCCCTCGTTGGTGGTGTCGTTGGGGACGGCGATCGTCTGGCCGGCCTTGATGTCGGCGAGGGCCTTGACCTTCTTGGAGTAGAGGCCGAGCGGCTCCAGGTGCACGTTCACGACGGGCACGATGTGGGTGCCGTTCTTCTTGTTGAAGTCGTCGAGGTACGGCTTGTGCTGGAAGTAGTTGCCGTCGACCTGGCCCTGCTCGGTGGCGGTGTTGGGGAGCACGTAGTCCGTGAACTCCTTCACCTCCAGCTTGAGGCCTTCCTTGGCCGCCAGCTTGTCCTTGACGAAGTTCAGGATGTCGGCGTGCGGGCTCGGGGAGGCCGCGATGACGAGCGGCTTGCTCTCGTCGACCTTGCCGCCGTCGGCCTTGGTGGAGGACGGGTCCGAGGAGCTGCCGCAGGCGGTGAGGCCGAGGGCGAGCGCGGCGGAAGCGGCGGCGAAAGCGGTGAGCTTGATGTTCTTGCGCACGAAGAGTGCCTTTCTTGCTTTTTTCCGGATGGAGGCCCAAGCACGACAAGTGCGGGCTTTCGGAGAGGGGGGTCTGGGGGGGTGCGGGGGCCCGGTTCAGGCTGTCCGGCCGCGGCGGGCGAGCAGGCGTACCACGCCGTCGCCGAGCAGCTGGATCACCGTGACGATGGCGATCAGGACCACGACGGTGGCGAGCATGAAGCCGGTCTCGAAGCGCTGGAAGCCGTACGTGATGGCCTTGGAGCCGAGGCCTTCGCCGCCGACCGCGCCGGCCATGGCGGAGTAGCCGATCAGGGTGATCAGCGTGGTGGTGACGGCCGCGACCAGCGAGGGCAGGGCCTGCGGGAGCAGCACCTTGCCGACGAGGGTGGGGACGCCGCCGCCCATGGACTCGACGGCCTCGATCAGGCCGTGGTCCACCTCGCGGACGGCCGTCTCGACGAGGCGGGCGAAGAAGGGGATGGCTCCGATGGCCAGCGGGACGATCATGGCGGTGGGGCCGATGAAGGTGCCGACGACGGCGGTGGTGACGGGGATCAGGGCGATCAGCAGGATGATGAACGGCAGCGAGCGGCCTATGTTCACGATCACGCCGAGGACCTTGTTGAGCGGCCGGTTCTGCAGGAGGCCGCCCTTGTCGGTGAGGACGAGGAGGATGCCGACGGGCAGTCCGCCGAGGACGGTCACCAGGGTGGACCACAGCACCATGTAGAGGGTGTCGTACGTGCCCTGGGTGAGCAGGGGCTGCATCTCGGACCAGGTCACTTGGCACCATCCTTGACCAGTGCGGCCAGTTCGTTCTCGATCGCGCCGGCGGCGTCCTCTTCCTCGACGACGTCCACCTGGAGGCCCTGCTCGCGCAGGAAGCCGACGGGCACGACGTTGTCCTCGTAGCGGCCGGGCAGCTCGATGCGCATGCGGCCGATCTGGCGGCCGGCGACGGTGTCCATCGCGGCGCCGAGGATCGAGATGTCGATGTTGTACGTCCGCGACAGCTGGGAGATGACCGGCTGGGTGGCGGCCTCGCCGTGGAAGGTGACGTCGACGACCGTGCGGTCGGGGCCGGTGGCGTTGCCGCTGACGGGGAAGAGCTCGCCGGCGAGCTCGGAGCCGGGGGTGGCGAGCAGTTCGGCGACGGTGCCGGACTCGATGATGCGGCCCCGCTTCATGAGGGCGGCCGAGTCGCAGACCGTCTTGACGACGTCCATCTCGTGGGTGATGAGCAGGACGGTCAGGCCGAGCTGCTGGTTGAGGTCGCGCAGCAGCTGGAGGATCGAGCGCGTGGTCTCGGGGTCCAGGGCGCTGGTGGCCTCGTCGGAGAGGAGCACCTTGGGGTCGCCGGCCAGGGCGCGGGCGATGCCGACGCGCTGCTTCTGGCCGCCGGAGAGCTGGCCGGGGTAGGCCTTGGCCTTGTCGGAGAGGCCGACGAGGTCGAGCAGTTCGAGGGCCTTGCGGGAGCGCTCGCGGCCGGAGACGCCGAGGATCTCCAGGGGCAGTTCGATGTTGCCCTGGACGGTGCGCGAGGACAGCAGGTTGAAGTGCTGGAAGACCATGCCGATGCGGCTGCGGGCCTCGCGGAGCTCCTTGCCGGCGCGGCGGCCGCGGCCGGCGAGCGCGGTGAGGTCGACGCCGTCGACGGTCACGGTGCCGGTGGTGGGGCGCTCCAGCAGGTTCACGCAGCGGATCAGGGAGGACTTGCCGGCGCCGCTCTGGCCGATGACTCCGTAGACCTCGCCCTCGCGGACGTGCAGATCGACGCCGTCCAGGGCGGTGACCTCGCGGCCACGGGACTGGTAGACCTTCGTGAGGCCCGATGTGGTGATCACAGGAATTCCGTCGCTGTCGAGTGCGCGGCGCAGCGGGGTGCCGGCACGGGGCAAACATCTGGGGACGCGATACGGGTCGAACCGTCACAAAAAGGCGGCGTCGACGCATGCGCGGGGCAGGAGCGGTCCGTGGTGGGGACGGGCTCGGCAGGTCTCGCTTCGGGGCGCGAGACGCAGGAGAGGGGCCCTCAGAAGGCGCACATTCGACACATACAACGAGCACCGGGCGTCATCGTCGCCTCGGTCGCAAGGGTGCGGCTGCTCGTCGTGGTCATGGGCCCCAGTAAAGCAGACGTATCCCGTCACCGATCAAAGCTGTCCGCATAGCGGACGGAATCCGGCCGTATTCCGGACAACCTCGGTCAGCCCGCGCCATCCGCCGACACCGTGGTGCGACCGTCGCTGACCTGCACGGACACGGCCGGGAGAGCCCGTACGACCACGTCCGTGCCGAGCCCGGCGGAGGGGTGCGTTGTGGTCAAGGCCACGGTCCGCATCCCGGCGGCGGGACGGCCGGCAAGGCCCGCGCGCAGGGGTGCGCGCACCGGGCCTTTCGGCCCGTAATACCCTCGCTGCATGCTCGACGCCCTGACGGTCGCCCTCGGCGCGGCCGCACTCGCCCTCGCCGCCTGGTGCGGATTCGCCGCCCTGCGGGACCAGCCCACCAAGGACTGGCACTTCATCGGCATGGGCGTGGTGACTCTGCTGGCCCTGGCCCAGCTGGTGGTCGGCGTGGTCGAGCTGGCTCGGGGCGGCAAGCCCGACGAGGGCACGGTGATCTTCGTGGCCTACCTGGTGGGCGCCTTCGCGGCGGTCCCGGCCGCCGGGCTGCTCTCGCTCAGCGAGCGGACCAAGTGGGGCTCGGTGACGGTGGCCGCGGGCGCGCTCGTCCTCGCCGTCCTCGAAGTACGCCTCTACGACATCTGGGGGACCCCCGGTGCCTGACACGACGACCGCCACTGCGGGCGAGCGCAAGCGGCTGGTCTCCGGACCCGGACTGCTGCTGGTCTGGCTGTACGGGGTGATGGTGGTGGGCGCGCTGTCGCGCTCGGCCTACCAGATCTCCACCGAGTTCGACCGGGCGCCGCTGGCTTACTCGCTGTCCGGCGCGGCGGCCCTGGTCTACGCGTTCATCACGTACTCGCTGGTGCGGGGCGGGGAGACGGCACGCAGGGCGGCGCTCTTCTGCTGCGCCGCCGAGCTGGCGGGCGTACTGGCCGTGGGCACCTGGACACTGGTGCGCCCCGAGGCCTTCCCGGACGCGACCGTCTGGTCGGACTTCGGGATGGGCTACCTGTTCATCCCGGTGATCCTGCCGATCACCGGGATGCTCTGGCTGCGCGCCAGGCGCTGAGCGCCGCGGGCCGGGGTCGCCGGCGTCAGGCGCTGACCGCGAAGTCGGCCGCGTCGGTGGCCTCCTTCTCCAGGATGACCAGGCGCACGCCGTCGGAGGCCGTGCGGCCGCCGACCTGTACGTAACCGGCCTTGCGGTAGAGGCGCAGGTTGGACTCGCTCTTGTGGCCGGTGTGCAGGCGGAAGCGGGTGGTCTCGGCGTGGCCCGCGAGGGCCTCCTCGACGGCGCGCAGCAGCCGGGCGCCGAGCCCGTGGCCCTGCAGGCGCGGGTGGACGCAGAGCTTGGCGATCTTGCCGGTGCCGTCCTCGTCGACGCTGCCGCGCACGGTGCCGACCACTTCGTCGCCGAGCCGGGCCACGAGCACGGTGTCCGACTCCAGCTCCGCCCGGAGGGAGTCCAGGGTCTGGGTGAGCGGCTGGATGCGGTAGTTGCCGTACAGCTCGGCCTCGCGCTGGAACGCCAGGTACTGCAGTTTGAGGATCTGCTCAGTGTCCTCGGCAGCTGCCGCCGAAATGGTCACGCTCATGCCCATGTGCGCATGCCTCCCGCTCACCTGGTAGCCCATTGGTCTACCGCTCCCTTCCCCGAAGGCGGGGAGCCGCAACCTCTGACGCGAGCATTCTGCGCAGACATCCCAGGCAACGGGAACGGACGGGTCCCAAACTTCCTTGTGAGATACCCAACTCTCCTGCGATTTCACGGTAGGTGAGGTCTCTGGGCGAAAGAAGTGCACCCATGAGCTCCGGACACCGTCCGGGCAATCGGGCGACCGCCGATCGGAGGGCCCGGTTCTCCTCCCCGTGCAGCAGGGCGTCTTCGGGCCCGGCGCCCGCGCTGCCGGGCCGGCCGCCGTACGGGATCTCCCGGCGGGCGCGGCGGCGGGCGAGCCGGGCTTCGGCGCGCACCGCCCGGCGCAGCCAGCGGGCCTGCTCGGCGGGGGCGGGGTCGTGCTCCAGCAGCCTGACCCAGACGGCTTGTTCCAGGTCGGCCGCTTCCACGCCGGCGCCCGGGGCCTCCGCGGCCGCCTCGGCGGAGAGCAGAGGGCCCAGTTCGTCCAGCAGGTCGGAGTCCTTCAGCAGGTCCATGCCGGGCGGGACGCGCGGGCCGTGCCCGGCGGTTTCCGCACCCGGCACAGCCCACCCGTACGTGATATTCCGCTTATCTGTTGACGGTTCGGGGCCTCGGGGCCGGCCGAAGCCCGGCCCCGCCTCCTCAGCGGCCGCGCCCCGGGCGGAAGGCCTCCGCGGCGAGCAGTCCGGTGTCCGCGTTGTCCGTGAAGATGCCGTCGATGCCCTGCTCGAAGTACGTCTTGAAGGCGCCGAAGGCGTCCCCGTACGCGTTCGGGTCGGTGCCCTTGCGGTACTCGGCCGGCAGGAAGGTGTTCTCGTTGCGCGCGGTATAGGGGTGCAGCACCAGCCCGCGGGCGTGGGCGTCCTTGACCAGCGTGGTCGGGGCACCGAGCTTGCCGGAGGCGTCGCGCGGGAGGATCAGGTCCATGGTGGGGCCGATGCCCTGGGCGAATCCGGCGATCCACTTCAGGCCCTCGGGCTTGACCAGGTCCGACACCGTGCGCGGGTCCTTGGCCTGTTCGAAGTCCCAGGGCCGGGTGCCGGCGCCGGACAGCAGGACCACGCGCGGCGCCGCGACCAGCCGGGAGAGCCGCTGGATGCTGGAGGGCTCGAAGGACTGCAGGAAGAGCGGAGCGCCCAGGCCGTCGCGGCCGTGGCGGCGCAGCAGCTTGGCCAGGGGCTCTTCGAGGCCCAGGCCCAGGGACCGGAAGTACGTGGGGTGCTTGGTCTCGACGTGCAGCCAGACGCGCCTGCCGCGCCGCTTGCCCTCGCGGTCGGCCCAGCGCAGCACCTCTTCGAAGGTGGGCACGTCCCACCGGCCGTCGTAGAGGGTGTTGCGCTGGCGGATGGCGGGAATGCGCTCCTTCGCCCGCAGGGTCTTCAGCTCGGCGAGGGTGAAGTCCTCGGTGAACCAGCCCGTGACCGCGACCCCGTCGATCGACTTGGTCGTGCGCCGGGAGGCGAACGCGGGGTGGTCGGCGACGTCCGTGGTGCCGCCGATCTCGTTCTCGTGGCGGCACACCAGGTGGCCGTCCTTGGTGGGCACCAGGTCCTGCTCGACGACGTCCGCGCCCAGGTCGAGGGCGAGCTGGTACGAGCCGAGGGTGTGCTCGGGCCGGTAGCCGCAGGCCCCGCGGTGGCCGATGACCAACGGAACGGGAAGGTCCCGGTAGCCGCCGCGGCGTGCGTCGGCGTCGGCTGCGGAGGCGGATCCCGCCGAAATTCCGGCCATGCCGCCGCCCGCCGCCAGGACGGCCGCCCCCAGGACCGTGCGCCGTGCTGCCCCACCCTGCGTCATGAATGCCACTCCAGTTCGTCTGAGCGGGCCGGGTGGTACCCGGGGTCTGCGGGTCCGAGCGGCCCGATTCGGCGTGCGCATCGTAGGCAGCAGCCGGTGGCGCGGGGGTGGGTCCGGGGGGAACATGGCGGAAACGTGCGTCAACACTGCGTATCCACCTCGTGAACCCGATGTGCGCTCGGAGCTGACCCGCGAGTATCGTCCTCACCTGCACTACCCCCGTGTGGTGCGAAAATCGCGTTTCGATGCCGGAGGGCTCACGTTGTTCCGTACATCGCTCATCAAAGCCACTGTCGGACCGGTCATGCGCATGATGTTCCGCACCCGTGTGGAGGGCATCGAGAACATCCCGGGCACCGGTCCGGTGATCCTGGCGGGCAACCACCTCACCTTCATCGACTCCATGATCCTTCCGCTGGTGTGCGACCGGACGGTCCACTTCATCGGCAAGGACGAGTACGTGACGGGCAAGGGCGTCAAGGGCCGCGCCATGGCCTGGTTCTTCACCGGGGCCGGCATGATCCCGGTCGACCGTGACGGTGCCAACGGCGGAGTCGCCGCCCTGATGACCGGCCGCCGCATCCTCGAAGAGGGCAAGATCTTCGGGATCTACCCCGAGGGCACCCGCTCCCCCGACGGCCGCCTCTACCGCGGCCGCACCGGCATCGCCCGCCTCACCCTGATGACCGGCGCCCCCGTGGTCCCCTTCGCGGTGATCGGCACCGACAAGCTCCAGCCGGGCGGCAAGGGCATGCCGCGCCCGGGCCGGGTCACCGTCCGCTTCGGCGAGCCGATGGAGTTCTCCCGCTACGAGGGCATGGACCGCGACCGCTACGTGCTGCGCGCCGTCACCGACTCGGTGATGGCGGAGGTCATGCGGCTCTCGGGCCAGGAGTACGTGGACATGTACGCCACCAAGGCGAAGGCCGCGTAGCTCCTACTGGCGCTGGAGTGACCGGCTGACGCCCGCCGCGGTCGTCGTGGCGAGGACCCAGCCGGTCACGATCAGTACGTACGAGAGCCACTGGTACCAGCCGTTCGGCGCGAAGGCGCCCTCTTGGCCGAAGCCCACGATCGGCAGCATCAGGTCGATCGTGTAGAACACCGGATTGAATTCCGGCGCCTCCCCCGCCTTGAGCTCCCTCGGCGGGTGCAGGCCGTACGCGATCGAGCCCGTCAGCAGCAGCGCCGCCAGCCAGCCCGCGGCCCGCAGCGGCCGGAACCCGTAGCCGACGGTGGCGTCCTGGAGCAGCCCCCAGACCCTTGCGTGCCGGGGCAGGGTGCCGCGGTGCCGCCGCAGCTTGGCGAGCTGTACCGTGCGTGCCCCCGCCTCGTCGCCCACCGTGCGGTAGGCCGCGCCGAGCTGCTCGTACGCGTACGGGAGGTAGCCGGACTCCTCCCGCTCCAGCGCGGGCAGCCGCTCCCCGGGCGGCAGGTGCGGGTGCAGGACCCGGTAGGTGAGCCCTTCGGTGCGGATCACGGGCGGCCACACGTCGGGTTCGGCATAGAGCATGTCCAGCTGGCTTCGGCGCAGGTTGACGATGCCCTCGATGGGCGGGCACAGCCTGAGCCAGAACTCGCCGATCGTGCAGCTGCTGGCCCGCAGGGCCACCCCGTCCCGGTTGGCCAGGCGCGCGCGGGTGAGGATCAGCTGACCGGGGATGCGGGCGCCGGTGAGGTTGACCATCCCGTCCGCTTCCAGCCGGTGGGCGCGCAGATCGGTGCCGACGGAGACGGTCTCGGCGTGGAGGGCTATCCCGCCGGGGTTGATGAGCTTGGCCCGGTCCAGGCTCATCAGGCCGGCGATGGTGGCGCCGTTGATCCGGAGCTGGCCGTGGAGGATGAGCTCGTCGGCGATGATGTCGGTGCCTATTTCGGCGTGGTTGAGCTGGAGTGGGGGTTCACCGTCCTCGTCGGCCAGGGTGCCCGGCCGGATCACCGCTCCCTGGAGGAAGAGGCCGCCCGTGATGCGGGCGCCCGTGAGCCGGATCGGACCCGTGACGCGACAGCAGTTGAGCCGCAGGGTGATGTCCACGCAGAGGGTGGACGCGGTCAGTCCGGGCAGCGCCGAGTCGGTCAGGACCAGGGCCCGCACCCGGGCCCCGTACAACTGGGGTTTGCGCTCGAACCAGCAGGCGCGGAGCCGGATCGGATGCTCGATGACCGCATACTTGAGGTCCAGCTTCCCGGTGATCCGGATGCCGCGCACGTTGATCCCGGGGACCTGACCCGACGGGGCGGGATTGCCGAGCAGGAGGGCGGCGATGACCTCGGCGCGCACGGTGCGCTCCGGACCCCAGTCACCACCGTCGGAGGCGTCCTCGTCGGGACCTTCCCGGAAGTCGATGCCTTCGCCGCGCGGGAAGGCGTCCCATACGCGGCGTTCCGCCGGGGTCAGATCGTTGATCTCCATCGCCGGGATGGTGTCCTGCGGGTCAACGGAGTGTCAACTCCGTTCGGGACACCATCCCCTGGGGCCGGTCAGTGCTCGATACCGCCCTGGAGCCGCTGGCCCCTGAGCAGGAACCAGGCCGCCGCCGCGGTGGCCAGCAGTACGGCCGCGCCCACGCCGGAGGCGAGCCGCAGCCCGTCCACGAAGGCGTCCTGGGCCGCGCCCACCATCGTCTGCGCGGTGGCGGGGTCCAGTGCCTTGGCGGCTTCGACGGCGCCGCCCAGGGATTCGTGCGCGGCGTCGGCGATGGGTCCGGGGACCGAGGCCGGGGCGGTGAAGCTCTGGTAGACGCCGGTGACGATGGAGCCGAGCAGGGCGATGCCGAGGGCGGCGCCGAGTTCGTACGCCGTCTCGGAGACGGCCGAGGCCGAACCGGCCTGCTCCTTGGGGACGCTGGAGAGGATCACGTCGGCGGTGACCGTGAAGGAGAAGCCGGCGCCGAGGCCGACGACCAGCAGGGCCGCGCCGAGCAGCGGGTAGCCGCTCTCCTTGTGGACCAGGGTGAGCGCACCGAGCGCGAGCCCGATGGCCGCGAGGCCGCCGGTGACGACCGACCGCACCGAGTACCGGCGCGCGTAGCGGCCGGCGACCAGGCCCGTGACCACCGCGCCGATGGCGGCGGGCAGTTCGGCGAGGCCCGCCTCGAGGGTGTCGCGGCCCTGGACCAGCTGGAGGAACTGCGAGAGGAAGAAGACGAGGCCGGAGAGGCCGAAGACGGTCAGCAGGTCGGCGAGGACCGCGCCGGAGAAGCCGCGGTGCTTGAAGAGCCGCATGTCGAGGAGGGGGGACGGCAGACTGAACTGGCGGCGGACGAAGCCGTACAGGCACGCGGCACCGAGGACGGCGGAGACCGCGACGCCCCGGGTCACGCCGTGGGTGGCCATTTCCTTGACGGCGTAGACGACTCCGATGACGCCGACGAGCGAGAGGGCGACGCTCAGCAGGTCCCAGGGGCCGGACACCGGGTTCTTCGACTCGGGCAGCAGCTTGATGCCGACGAGGACCAGGGCGACCATCACGGGCACGTTGATGAGGAAGACCGAGCCCCACCAGAAGTGCTGGAGCAGGACTCCGCCGACGACGGGCCCGACGGCCGCGCCGGCCGAGGCGGTGGCGCCCCAGATGCCGATGGCGAGGCTGCGCTCCTTGGGGTCGTGGAATATGTTCCGGATCAGCGCGAGCGTCGAGGGCATCAGGGTCGCACCGGCCACGCCGAGCAGGGCGCGGGCCACGATCATCATCTCGGGGCTGGTGGCGTAGGCGTTGAGGACGGAGACGGCGCCGAAGGCGGTGGCGCCGACCAGGAGCAGCTTCTTGCGGCCGATGCGGTCGCCGAGGGAGCCCATGGAGACGAGCAGGCCGGCGATGACGAAGGAGTAGATGTCGCCGATCCACAGCAGCTGCGTGCCGGACGGCTTGAGGTCTTCACTGATGGAGGGTGTGGCGAGGCCGAGTACCGTGGCGTCCACCGCGACCAGCAGGACCGCCAGGACGAGCACGCAGAGCGCCAGCCAGCGCCCCTTGCTCCCCGTGTTTCCCGTGTTCCCCCCGGCCCTGCTCGCCCCCGTCCCCTGCCTCTGCGTCAGCTGTTCCGTGCGGCTCATTTCTCCACGCTCCGTCGTGCGCCACCGAGCAGCAGCTCGATGATCATGTACTGGAAGTCCTTCGCGGCGACCCGGCCGTCCATGACGGCCCAGGCGCAGGTGCCGATGAGGCCGTAGAGGGCCTCGGTGAGCCAGGCGGGACTCAGGTCGATCCGGATGTCGCCCTCCGCCTGTCCGCGCCGGAAGAGCGCGCTCACGCGGGCGTCGAGCCGGGCCCAGCCCTCGTTGACCTGGTCGCCCTCGAAGAGCTGGTTCTCCGTGACGAGGAAGGCCAGCAGCTGGGCGTCGCGCTCGGACTCGGCCACGAGCCGGCGCAGGGCCTCGACCGCCGTGCCCTCGTCGAGGCGGGCGTTGTCGAAGGCCGCCTCGAACCGGCGGATGCCGAGTTCCTCGAGGGCCCTCACGAGGGCGTCGCGCCCGGCGAAATGCCGGTGGAGGGTCGCGCGCCCGATGCCTGCGGCGCGGGCGACCTCGTCCATCGTGGCGGTCGATTTGCGGGAGAGCAGGGCTGCGGCGTCGCGGAGCACCTGGTCACGATCCATGGCCATGAGACAAGCATACCCCGAATGAGACGTGACTGTCTCACTGAAGCCGAAAATGAGCTGCCCGCGGGCAGCCGGAGAGGAATCCTCACCCCATGAAGCCACTGCTGCTGATCGACGTGGACGGCCCGCTGAACCCGTACGCGGCCCAGGCCGAGCGCCGCCCGGCCGGTTACTCCACCCACCGGATGCGCCCGACCGGATGGACGGAGGCCGAGAGCCGGCGGCCGCTGCGGGTCTGGCTGAACCACGCCCACGGCGCGGAGCTGCTCGCGCTGGCGCGCTCGTACGAGCTGGTCTGGGCCACCACGTGGAAGGACGAGGCGAACGACTGGATAGGCCCGCAGCTGGGCCTGCCGCGGCTGCCGTACATCGACTGGCCGCAGATGCACGGGCGGGCGCCGCGCGGGACCTTCTGGAAGACGCAGTACGTCCTGGAGTACGCGGGCGCACGGGAGTTCGCGTGGATCGACGACGACATCACGGCGATGGACCGGGAGTACGTGGACCGGCTCCACCCGGCACGGGCCCTGCTCCTGCGCGTCGACGAGCAGATCGGCCTGACCCGCCCGGACTTCGACGCGCTGGCGCGCTGGGCCGCGTGACGGCCGAGCCGCCCGTCCGGCCCGAAGGAGGCGGGAGGGCAGGGGCGGGAACGAGGCGGGGGCGGCCGGAGCCAGGGCTCCGGCCGCCCCCGCGGGCGTTCCGCGGCGTGCGGGGGTGCAGGGCCCGGGCCCCGGAGGGGGCGCGGGCGTGCGGGCCGCATGGCCGCGGGAACAGATGGGGCAGCGCCGTGCGGCTACTGCTTGTGGGTGGCCCAGGCGTGCTGGATGACCAGGTCGGCCTTCAGCTCCGCGAGCTGCTTCGCGACCGCCGAGGGGGCGGTACCGCCGCGGCCGTTGCGGGAGGCGAGGGCGCCCGGCACGTTGAGGACCGTGCGGACCTCGGGGGTCAGGTGCTCCGAGATCTTCGCGAACTGCTCGTCGGTGAGCTCGTCGAGCTCGATCCCGAGCGCCTCGCACTCCTTCACGCACTCGCCGGCCACCTCGTGCGCGACGCGGAACGGCACGCCCTGCTTGACCAGCCACTCCGCGATGTCCGTGGCCAGGGAGAAGCCGGCCGGAGCCAGCTCTTCCATCCGCTCCCGGTTGACCGTGAGGGTGGCCATCATCCCGGTGAAGGCCGGGAGCAGGACTTCGAGGGTGTCGCAGGAGTCGAAGACCGGCTCCTTGTCCTCCTGGAGGTCCCGGTTGTAGGCCAGCGGCAGCGCCTTGAGCGTGGCGAGCAGCCCCGTCAGATTGCCGATGAGCCGGCCCGACTTGCCGCGCGCCAGCTCCGCGATGTCCGGGTTCTTCTTCTGCGGCATGATCGACGACCCGGTCGAGAAGGCGTCGTGCAGGGTCACGAAGGAGAACTCCTTCGTGTTCCAGATGATGATCTCCTCCGCGATCCGGGACAGGTTGATCCCGATCATCGCGGTGATGAAGGCGAACTCGGCGACGAAGTCGCGCGAGGCCGTGCCGTCGATCGAGTTGCCGACCGAGCCCCGCTCGAAGCCCAGGTCGGCGGCCACCGCCTCCGGGTCCAGCCCCAGCGAGGAGCCGGCGAGCGCGCCGGAGCCGTACGGGGAGACCGCGGTCCGGGTGTCCCACTGCCGCAGCCGCTCCGCGTCCCGGGACAGCGCCTGCACGTGGGCCAGCACGTGGTGCGCGAAGAGCACCGGCTGGGCGTGCTGGAGGTGGGTCCGGCCCGGCATGGCCACGTCGTGGTGCGTCTCGGCGAGGCCGACCAGCGCGTCCTGGAGCTCGGCGACCAGTCCGCCGACGATCCGGGCGTGGTCGCGCAGGTACATCCGGAAGAGGGTGGCGACCTGGTCGTTGCGGGACCGGCCGGCGCGCAGCTTGCCGCCGAGGTCGGCGCCGAGCCGCTCCAGCAGGCCCCGCTCCAGGGCGGTGTGCACGTCCTCGTCGGCGATGGTGCCGGTGAAGGAGCCGTCGGCGACGTCGGCCTCGAGCCGGTCCAGGCCCGCGATCATGCGGTCGAGCTCGTCCGCCGTGAGCAGGCCCGCCTTGGCGAGCACGCGGGCGTGGGCGCGGGATCCGGCGATGTCGTAGGGCGCGAGGCGCCAGTCGAAGTGGACCGACGCGGAGAGCTTCGCGAGGGCCTCGGCGGGGCCGTCGGCGAACCGGCCGCCCCAGAGCCGGACGTCACCACCGTTGTTGCTGCTCACAGCTGCTGCTCCTCAAGAACGTGTGCGTGGATGTGCGTCGGCCTCCCCGTCGCGGAGGTTACGGGGAGGCCGACTTGGTACTGGCGTAACGAGTCGGGCTCAGGCCAGGTCGCGGCGGGCCGCGATCTTCGACGAGAGGCCGAAGATCTCTATGAAGCCCTGGGCCTTGGACTGGTCGAAGGTGTCGCCCGAGTCGTAGGTCGCCAGGTTGAAGTCGTACAGCGACTCGTCCGACTTGCGGCCGGTGACCACGGCGCGGCCGCCGTGCAGGGTCATCCGGACGTCGCCGGTGACGTGCCGACTGGCCTCGTCGACGAAGCCGTCCAGGGCCCGCTTGAGCGGGGAGAACCACTGGCCGTCGTAGACCAGCTCGCCCCAGCGCTGCTCGACCTGCCGCTTGTAGCGGGCCAGTTCGCGCTCCACGGTGACGTTCTCCAGCTCCTGGTGGGCGGTGATCAGAGCGATCGCGCCGGGGGCCTCGTACACCTCGCGGGACTTGATGCCCACGAGGCGGTCCTCGACCATGTCGATCCGGCCGACGCCCTGGGCGCCGGCCCGGGCGTTGAGCTCCCGGATCGCCTGGAGCACGGTGACGGGCCTGCCGTCGACGGCCACGGGGGCGCCCTCCTTGAAGGAGATGACGACCTCGTCGGCCTCGCGCGGCTCGGCGGGGTTGGCGGTGTACTCGTAGAGGTCCTCGATCGGCGCGTTCCAGATGTCCTCCAGGAAGCCCGTCTCGACGGCGCGTCCGAAGACGTTCTGGTCGATGGAGTACGGGGACTTCCTGGTGGTCGCGATCGGAAGGTTCTCGGCCTCGCAGAACGCGATGGCCTTGTCCCGGGTCATGGCGTAGTCGCGGACCGGGGCGATGCACTTCAGGTCGGGGCCCAGGGCCTGGATGCCGGCCTCGAAGCGGACCTGGTCGTTGCCCTTGCCGGTGCAGCCGTGGGCGACGGTGCCGGCGCCGTGCTTCTTCGCGGCGGCGACCAGGTGCTTGACGATGACGGGCCGGGAGAGCGCCGAGACCAGCGGGTACCGGTCCATGTAGAGGGCGTTGGCCTTGATCGCCGGGAGGCAGTACCCATCGGCGAACTCGTCCTTGGCGTCCGCGACCTCGGCCTCGACGGCGCCGCAGGCGAGGGCGCGCTTGCGGATGACGTCCAGGTCGTCGCCGCCCTGGCCGACGTCCACGGCAACGGCGATGACCTCTGCGCCCGTCTCCTCGGCGATCCAGCCGATGGCGACGGAGGTGTCCAGTCCGCCGGAGTAGGCGAGTACGACGCGCTCGGTCACGGGCTTCTCCTTACGGGCGTCCAGCGGTCCATCCAGGTACAGGCATAACTATGCACTGCTCCGTATGTTTCGTCAATCGATCGCCGTCGCACCCCGCTGACCAGCGCGAATATCAGGGGCGCAAACGGAGCCGAAGGCCTACGATCGGCGGTCCGCACCACAGGGGGAGGACACATGGGAGTCGACGCGCAGCACCAGGCCGAGGAGGGCCGGGCCGCGGCGGCGGAACTGCTGCGCGGCGGGCGTCTCGGGATCGGCGGCGCGCGCCGCCCCGTCCTGCCGGTCTCCTGGACCGCCTTCGACGCGGAGGTCCGCCGGCACCACTCCCCCTGGTTCCCCGGGCCCCGCGGCGCCGACCGGATCGAGGTGCGCCTGTGCCATCCCGACGGCCGGATCCGCGAGGCCGCGCTCCGGGTGGCGAACCCGCCGCTCCCGCTCGTCGCGATCCGCTGCGCCGACTGGGTCCCCGCCGTGCGCGAGCGGGCCCGGCAGGTGCTCGCCGGGCGCCTGGCCGCCGACCCGGCGCGGACGCTGATCGACCTCACCCCGCTCGTCCTGCGGCTGGCCGGACGCGAACAGGGCCGCTGGGCGCGCGCGCTCTTCGAGACCGCCCTTCGCGCGCCGGAGCCGGTGCTCGCCCCCTACTGGCGTCCCGCGCGCCCCGCGCAGTGGTGGCGCCCGGCACGGGACGCCCGCACCATGACCGGCGAGCAGCCCGACACCGTGCTCGGCTGGCTCAGGCGCAGCGGGGACCTGGCGACCCGGCGGTTCGCCACGCGCATCACGCTCGACGCCGGGCTGTTCGGCGTACGGGAGCTGGCCCGGCGGGCCGGCGAGGAGCAGGATCCCGCGACGGCCCGGCTGTGGGCGGACGCGGCGCTGGCCGCGCTGGCCGCCGACGGACCCGACGACGAGGCGATCGACCTCCTGCTGCGCGGGCACGTCCCCATGGTGCGCTCGGGCGGGGTCACGGCGCTGCGGCGGGCCGGGCGCTCCGGCGAGGCGGCAGGCTTCCTGACCGACCGCTCCGGGCTGGTGCGGGCCTGCGCGCGCTGGCTGGTCGCGCAGGACGGCAACGACCCGTACGCGCGGTGCCGCGCCCTCGTCGAGGACCCGGCGCGCCTGAGCGCGTACGCCGTCACCGGCTTCGCCGAGTGCGCCCGGCGGGCGGACGCGCCGCTGTTGCGCGCCCTGCTGGACCATCCCGCGGCGGCGGTGCGGGCGGCGGCGGTCGCCGGACTGCGCGCGCTGGACGCCACCGACGTGGACCTGCTGCGGCCGCTGCTCGACGACCCGTCGGCCGCGGTGGCCCGGGAGGCGTCCGTGAGCCTGGCCGGGGTCGGGGGGCGACTGCCCGCCGACTGGCTGCTGGAGCGGATCGCACCCGCCCGGCCCGCACACACGCGCCGGGCCGCGTACCGGGTGCTGCACGCCCGCGGCGGGGTCATCGGGCTGCGGGCCTCCGTGGAGCTGCTGACGGACGCCGACCCCGGCCTGCGCCGGGTCGCCGCGCAGCGCGTGCAGAGCCTGTGGTCCCCGCGGCGACCGCCCGAGCTGCCCCCGGGCGACCCGGAGGTGGCGGCGCTGCTGGACCGCTGCACCGGGCTGTTCAGCGATTTCGTCATGGGACGGATGCGCGCGCAGCTCGGAATTCCCCGCGCCGCCTCCGGGCCGATCGGATAATGATCGTCATGGGAAAGCTCTACGAACGCATAGACGGACGGCTCCGCACGTTCATCGAGGCGCAGCCGGTCTTCTTCACGGCCACCGCCCCGCTCGCCGGGGACGGACACGTCAACCTGTCCCCCAAGGGGCGCGCGGGCACGCTCGTCGTCATCGACGAGCAGACGCTCGCCTACCTCGACTTCGGCGGCAGCGGCGCCGAGACCATCGCCCACGTCCGCGAGAACGGCCGGATCACGCTCATGTGGTGCGCGTTCAGCGGCCCGCCGAACATCGTGCGCATCCACGGCGAGGGCGAGGCCGTCTTCCGCGACGACCCCCGCTGGGGTGAGCTGATCGGCCTGTTCGGGGCGGCCGACGGCCCCTCGGCGCGGGCGATCATCGTGGTGCACGCCCGCCGGATCGCCGACGTGTGCGGGTACGCGGTCCCGTTCATGGAGTACCAGGGCGAGCGCACCCTCCACGCGGAGTACTTCGGGCGCAAGACGGACGAGGAGTTCGGCGCGTACTGCGAGAAGAAGGAGTTCATCGGATCGAGCGTCGACGGCCTGCCTGCGCTGCCGCTGCCCCTTCCGCCCCGTACCGTCTGACATGTGCTGCGTACCGCTCTCGTCACCGGCGTAACGATCGTCACCAGCCTGCTCGCGCAGGGCCCGTACGGGTCCGATCCGCTGCCGGCCCGTCTCGCCGACACCGGCGGCGGCAGCCAGCTCATCACCGCCGTCGCCCCCGCCCCCGGATCCACCACCGGGCGGCTGACCTGGTGGGACCGAAGGGCGGGGCGCTGGTACGAGGCCGGCCGCGCCGACGCCCGCTTCGGCGCGAACGGCCTGACCGAGGGCGCGACCCGCACCCAGGGCACCAACACGACGCCGACGGGCCTGTACGACCTCCCGTACGCCTTCGGGATCCGCCGCGCGCCGGCCGGGACGGAGTTCCGCTACCGCCGGGTGACCCCCGATTCCTGGTGGTGCCAGGACAACGCGTCGGCCGCCTACAACCGGTGGACCGAGCCGCTTCCCGCGCACTGCGCGCCCGGCGAGGCGGAGCACCTGGTCACGTACGAGAAGCAGTACGCGCACGCCCTGGTCATCGGCTTCAACTACGAGCGGCCGGTGCGCGGCCGGGGTGCGGGCATCTTCCTGCACGTCAACGGCAAGGGGGCGACGGCCGGCTGCGTGTCCGTGCCGGAGCGGGCGATGCGCGCGATCCTGCGCTGGGCCGACCCGCGCCGCCGCCCGCACATCGCCATCGGGACCGGCGAGGGACCGCTCGCCGTCACCCGGTACTGAGGTGCCCGCCGGTCTCGGCCGGGGTCCGGCGGCGGCGCGGGCGGCCCCGGTTGCGGCCGCGCCGGGTCCGCAGGCGGCTCACGCGCAGCCGGCGGAAGGCCTCCGGATCGCGGACGTCCAGGGCCTGGAGCGCCGGATGCGGCGGCCCGAGACGCGCGGCCTCCGCGGCCTCGGCGTCCTTCTTCCAACCGGCCCCCCGGGCCCGGTTGTAGACGGAGAACCAGATCACCTGGGCGATCACCCCGGCCCACGCGGCCCAGGCGGCCGTCCATTCGGCGTCGCCGTCGGGCTGCAGCGACATCAGGCCGAAGACGCAGAAGAGCATCTCGGCCAGGACCAGGTACAGCCCCGGCTTCGCCGCGCCGGCGGGTTCCCCGACCGTGAGGAGCTCCGGGCGGGCTTCTCGGAACTCCCGCCGGACGGTCGCGAACTCCTCGTCCCGCAGCACGAGGCTGCCGAGGGTGGCGGGGGCGCTGCGGCGCCGCAGGGCGGCCAGTACGGCCTCGGGCAGCGGATGGCCCGGGGCACGGGCGGGGTCCGCGGCGGCGGGGGCCGGGCTCAGGTTGCCGCGGTGGTTGACGGTGACGAGCCCGTCCAGGAGCAGCCGTGCGGCCGCCGCCTGGACCGCGTCGTTCGCCCACCAGCGTTCCAGGGCGGCCTGGTACGGGTCGGCCAGGACGACGGCCCACCGGTCGAGGGCGCGGCGGTGCCGCACCGCCGCACGGCCGCGGATCGCGCCGACCAGCCCGTACAGCCCCGCTGTGACGGGCACGGCGACACTGGCGAGGGTGTAGGCATGCACACGCCGACCCTAGGACGCCCGGCGGCGGCCGGTACAGCGGATATCCGCCCCGCCGCACGGGAGCTGACGGGCCGTGGGGCCGCCCCGGGGCCGGTCAGCCCTCCTTCTGGGCCAGCCTCAGCAGGTGGTCCGCGAGGGCCTGGCCGCCCGACGGGTCACGGCTGATCAGCATCAGCGTGTCGTCCCCGGCGATCGTGCCGAGGATCTCGCGGAGTTCGGCCTGGTCGATCGCGGAGGCGAGGAACTGGGCCGCGCCCGGCGGGGTGCGCAGGACGACGAGGTTCGCGGAGGCCTCCGCCGAGATCAGCAGTTCCCCGGAGAGGCGCCGCATGCGCTCCTCCTTCGCCGACTCGCCGAGCGGTGCCTGCGGGGTGCGGAAGCCGCCCTCGCTGGGCACCGCGTAGATCAGCTCGCCGCCGGTGTTGCGGATCTTCACCGCGCCCAGCTCGTCGAGGTCGCGGGAGAGCGTCGCCTGGGTGACGCTCAGCCCGTCGTCGGCCAGCAGCTTGGCCAGCTGGCTCTGCGAGCGGACCGGCTGCCGGTTGAGGATGTCCACGATCCGGCGGTGGCGGGCGGTGCGGGTCTGCGGAACGGACGGCCCGCCCCCGGACTCGGTCCGGGAGGAGCCCCACTCCTCGTGGTCCTGGGCCTGGCTCATCGTCGTCTCATTCCCCGGTGTGTCCGTCCCCGTTGGCTGCGTCGAGGATGCCGGGCAGGGCCCGGACGAACGCGTCCGCCTCGGCCTCGGAGAGTACGTACGGGGGCATGAGCCGTACGACGTCGGGGGCGGGCGCGTTGACCAGGAAGCCGGCATCTTGGGCCGCCTGCTGCACCTGCGGTGCGAGCGGCCCGGTCAGCACGATACCCAGGAGAAGGCCTTCACCACGGACATGGGATACGAGCGGGTGCCCGTTCCCCTCGCGGAGGCTCTCGATTCCGGAGCGCAGCCGCTCCCCGCGCGCCTTGACCTGATCGAGCAGGCCCTCGGCGGCGATGGTCTCGATGACGGCGAGGCCGGCGGCGCACGCGACGGGGTTCCCGCCGAAGGTCGTGCCGTGCTGGCCGGGCCGCAGCAGCTGCGCTGCCGGTCCGAAAGCGGCCACCGCACCGATCGGCAGTCCGCCTCCCAGACCCTTCGCGAGCGTGACGAGATCGGGCTCGACGCCCTCGTGGGCCTGGTGCTCGAACCAGTGGCCGCAGCGCCCGATCCCGGTCTGCACCTCGTCGAGGACGAGCAGGGTGCCGGTGGCCCGGGTGATCTCCCGGGCGGCCGTCAGATATCCGGCCGGGGGGACGACGACGCCGTTCTCGCCCTGGATCGGCTCGATGACCACGAGGGCCGTCTCCTCGGTGACGGCGGCCCGAAGGGCCTCGACATCGCCGTACGGGACGTGCGTGACCTCGCCGGGCAGCGGCAGGAACGGGTCCTGCTTCTTCGGCTGGCCGGTGAGCGCGAGGGCGCCCATCGTCCGGCCGTGGAAGCCGCCGTCGGTGGCGACCATGCGGGTCCGCCCGGTCAGCCGGCCGATCTTGAAGGCGGCCTCGACGGCCTCGGCTCCGGAATTGCAGAAGAAAATCCGGCCGGGGCGCCCGAAGAGCTGGAGCAGCCGCTCGCCGAGCGCGAGGACCGGTTCGGAGGCGTAGAGGTTGGAGACGTGGCCGAGGGTGGAGATCTGCGCGGTCACGGCCTGCACGATCGCCGGGTGGGCGTGGCCGAGGGCGTTGACCGCGATGCCGCCGACGAAGTCGGTGTACTGCTTGCCGTCCGCGTCCCAGACCTGGGCCCCCTCGCCGCGTACGAGCGCCAGCGCGGGGGTGCCGTAGTTGTCGGTCAGCGCACCCTGCCAGCGGGCCGCGAACTCCTGGTTGCCGGTCACGCGGGTTCCCCTCCCTGTGCGTCGGGCACGACCATCGTGCCGATTCCCTCGTCGGTGAAGATCTCCAGCAGGATCGAGTGCGGTACCCGCCCGTCGATCACGCGGGCCGTGCTCACCCCGCCCCGTACGGCGTGCAGGCAGCCCTCCATCTTGGGCACCATGCCGCTGGACAGCTCGGGCAGCAGCTTCTCCAGCTCGCTGACGGTGAGCCGGCTGATGACCTCGTCACTGCTCGGCCAGTCCGCGTAGAGGCCCTCGACGTCCGTGAGCACCATCAGCGTCTCGGCGCCGAGCGCGGCGGCGAGCGCCGCGGCCGCCGTGTCGGCGTTCACGTTGTACACGTGGTGGTCTTCGGCGCTGCGCGCGATGGAGGAGATGACCGGGATCCGGCCGTCCGCCAGCAGCGCCTCGATGGCGCCGGTGTCGATGGCGGTGATCTCGCCGACCCGGCCGATGTCGACGAGCTCGCCGTCGATCTCCGGGGTGTGCCGGGTGGCGGTGATGGTGTGGGCGTCCTCGCCGGTCATGCCGACGGCGAGCGGCCCGTGCTGGTTGAGCAGCCCGACCAGCTCGCGCTGGACCTGGCCCGCCAGGACCATCCGTACGACGTCCATGGCCTCGGGGGTCGTGACGCGCAGGCCGGCCTTGAACTCGCTGACCAGGCCGTGCTTGTCGAGCTGGGCGTTGATCTGGGGGCCGCCGCCGTGCACCACGACCGGCTTGAGGCCGGCCTGGCGCAGGAAGACCACGTCCTGGGCGAAGGCCGCCTTCAGGTCCTCGTCGATCATGGCGTTGCCGCCGAACTTGACGACGACGACCTTGCCGTTGTGGCGGGTGAGCCAGGGCAGGGCCTCGATGAGGATCTGCGCCTTGGGCAGCGCGGTGTGCTTGCGCGCGGTTCCGGTGCCGGTCCGGCCGGCCTTCTCGTCGCTCATGAGCTGTAGGCGCTGTTCTCGTGGACGTACTCGGCGGTCAGGTCGTTGGCCCAGATCACGGCGGACTCGGAGCCGGTGGCCAGGTCGGCGGTGATGCGGACCTCGCGGTCCTTCATGGAGACCAGGTCGCGGTCCTCGCCGACCGAGCCGTTCTTGCAGACCCAGACGCCGTTGATGGCCACGTTGAGCCGGTCCGGGTCGAAGGCGGCCCGGGTGGTGCCGATGGCGGAGAGCACCCGGCCCCAGTTGGGGTCCTCGCCGTGGATGGCGCACTTGAGCAGGTTGTTGCGGGCGATGGACCGGCCGACCTCGACCGCGTCGCCCTCCGTGAGCGCGCCCACGACCTCGATGCGGATGTCCTTGCTGGCGCCCTCGGCGTCGCCGATCAGCTGGCGGGCGAGGTCGTCGCAGACGGTCCGTACGGCCTCCGCGAAGGCCTCGTACGCCGGCACCCGGCCGGAGGCCCCGGAGGCGAGCAGCAGCACCGTGTCGTTGGTGGACATGCAGCCGTCGGAGTCGACCCGGTCGAAGGTGGTGCGGGTCGCGGAGCGCAGCGCCATGTCGAGGGTGGCACTGTCCACGTCGGCGTCGGTGGTGAGGACGACGAGCATGGTGGCCAGGCCCGGGGCGAGCATGCCCGCGCCCTTGGCCATGCCGCCGACCGTCCAGCCGTCCTGCGTGACGGCGGCCGTCTTGTGCACGGTGTCGGTGGTCTTGATGGCGATGGCGGCGTCCTCCCCGCCGTCGGCGGAGAGGGCCCGGGCGGCGGTGTCGATGCCGGGCAGCAGCTTGTCCATGGGGAGCAGGACGCCGATCAGGCCGGTGGAGGCGACGGCGACCTCGCCCGCGTTGTGCTCGCCGCCCAGCGCCTCGGCGACCTTCTCGGCGGTGGCGTGGGTGTCCTGGAAGCCCCTGGGGCCGGTGCAGGCGTTGGCTCCGCCGGAGTTGAGGACGACCGCGCTGATGACGGAGCCGCGCAGGACCTGCTCGGACCAGAGCACGGGCGCGGCCTTGACGCGGTTGGAGGTGAAGACGCCCGCCGCGGCCAGCCGCGGACCGTTGTTGACCACGAGGGCCAGGTCCGGGTTGCCGTTCGCCTTGATCCCGGCCGCGATGCCGGCGGCCGTGAATCCCTGTGCTGCCGTAACGGTCACGGCGCGACTCCGATCGTGGAAAGCCCGAGCTCTTCTGCGAACCCGAGGGCGATGTTCATGCTCTGCACGGCGCCGCCGGCGGTCCCCTTGGTGAGGTTGTCGATGGCGCTGATCGCGATGATCCGCTGTGCGGACCCGTCGTACGCGACCTGGATCTGGACGGCGTTGGAACCGTGGACCGACGAGGTCGCCGGCCACTGCCCCTCGGGCAGCAGGTGCACGAAGGGCTCGTCCGCGTACGCCTTCTCGTACGCGGCGCGCACCGCGTCGGCGGTGGTGCCGGGGAGGGCCTTGGCGGAGCAGGTGGCCAGGATGCCGCGGGACATCGGCACGAGGGTCGGCGTGAAGGAGACGGAGACCTTCTGCCCGGCGACCGGGCTGAGGTTCTGCACCATCTCGGGGGTGTGCCGGTGCCCGCCGCCCACCCCGTACGGGCTGACGGAGCCCATGACCTCGGAGCCGAGCAGGTGCGGCTTGAGCGCCTTGCCGGCGCCGGAGGTGCCGGTGGCGGCGACGATCACGGCCTCGGGCTCGGCCAGCTGCGCGGCGTACGCCGGGAAGAGGGCGAGGGTGACGGCGGTGGGGAAGCACCCGGGAACCGCGATGCGCTTGGACCCCTCCAGCGCGGCGCGGCCACCGGGCAGCTCGGGGAGCCCGTACGGCCAGGTGCCGGCGTGCGGGGCCCCGTAGAACGCGTCCCAGTCGGCGGAGTCCTTGAGCCGGTGGTCGGCACCCATGTCGACGACGAGGACGTCCGGGCCGAGCTCCGCGGCGACGGCGGCGGACTGCCCGTGGGGCAGCGCCAGGAAGACGACGTCGTGGCCGGCGAGGACCTCCGGCGTGGTCGCTTCGAGGGTTCGCCCGGCGAGCGGCACCAGGTGCGGCTGGAGGCCGCCGAAGAGCTGTCCGGCGTTGGAGTTGCCGGTCAGGGCGCCGATCTCCACCTCGGGGTGGGCGAGCAGCAGGCGCAGGACTTCCCCGCCCGCGTACCCGCTCGCTCCGGCCACCGCTACACGTACCACCATCGGACCCTCCTCCTCGATGGCATGACTATACGTACTGCCGCAGTTTTATGCAAAGGCCTGCGGTGATCACTCTGCGGACCCCGCCGGAGCACGGGAGGATGGCGGTGGGGGTTCCCGGACACCGACGGGGAGGCACCACGATGAAGCGACACGTTCCGACGGCCGCCCTGGCCTTCCGCGGTGGCGGCACGCGATGAAGGCCGATCCCGGGGACGCCGAAGCCGTCGTCGCGGAGGCCAACGGCGCCGCGGCGCGGGGCCCGGCCTTCGACGACACCCGCGACCTGGAGGACGAACGGCGCGGTTTCCTCGGCACGGTCGCGGAATCCGGGATCCGGGACGCGGACGGCCGCGTGGTGTGGGACCTGGACGCCTACGGGTTCCTGGACGCGGACTGCCCGCCCACCGCCCACCCGAGCCTGTGGCGCCAGAGCCGGCTCGCCCGGGGCCACGGACTGTTCGAGGTGGTCCCGGGGGTCTACCAGGTGCGCGGCTTCGACCTGTCCAACATGACCCTGGTCGAGGGCGAGCGCGGCATCCTGGTCGTCGACCCGCTGATCTCCACGGAGACCGCCGCCGCCGCACTCGCGCTGTACCGCCGCCACCGCGGCGGGCGACCCGTCACCGGCGTCCTCTACACCCACAGCCATGCCGACCACTTCGGCGGCGTCAAGGGCGTCGTCGGCGTCGAGGAGGTCGCGGCCGGGGTGCCGGTGCTCGCCCCGGAGGGGTTCCTGGAGCACGCCGTCAGCGAGAACGTCTACGCCGGCACCGCCATGAGCCGCCGCGCCACGTACATGTACGGCGCGGCCCTGCCCAAGGGCCCCCGCGGGCAGATCGGCTCGGGGCTGGGCCCCACGACGTCCACGGGCACGGTCACCCTCATCCCGCCGACCCTCACCATCGCCCGTACGGGGCAGAGCGAGACCGTCGACGGGATCCGCATGGTGTTCCAGATGACCCCGGGCACCGAGGCCCCGGCCGAACTCAACATCCACTTCCCCGGCCACGCGGCCCTGTGCACCGCCGAGAACGCCACCCACACCCTGCACAACCTGCTCACGCTGCGCGGCGCCCAGGTCCGCGACCCGCACGACTGGGCCCGGTACCTGACCGAGACCGTCCAGCTCTTCGGCGACGCCACCGACGTCGTGTTCGCCTCGCACCACTGGCCGGTCTGGGGCCGCGAGGAAGCCCTCGCCTTCCTCTGCGAACAGCGCGACCTGTACGCCTACCTCCACGACCAGACGCTCCGCATGATCAACCAGGGGCTCACCGGGCCGGAGATCGCCGAGGAGATGCGGCTGCCGCCCGCGCTGGAGCGGGCCTGGCACACCCACGGGTACTACGGCTCCGTCAGCCACAACGCCAAGGCCGTCTACCAGCGGTACATGGGCTGGTTCGACGGCAACCCGGCCCGGCTGTGGGCCCACCCGCCCACCGAGGCCGCCACCCGCTACGTCGACTTCATGGGCGGCGCCGACGAGGTGCTGCGCCGTGCCCGCCAGTCGTACGCGCAGGGCGATTTCCGCTGGGTCGCGGAGGTCGTCGACCACGTCCTGTTCGCCGACCCCGACCACGCCGAGGCCCGCGCCCTGCAGGCGGACGCCCTGGAGCAGCTCGGCTACGGCAGCGAGAACGGCACCTGGCGCAACTTCTTCCTCACCGGCGCCCACGAACTGCGCCACGGCACGGTCGGCACCTCCGCCTCCAGCGCCTCCGAGGACCTGATCAGCACCCTGACGCTCGACCAGCTCTTCGACTCCCTGGCGATCCGCGTCGACGGCCCGGGCAGCTGGGACGCGGACGTCACCGTCCGCTGGCGGTTCACCGACGGCGGCGATCCCAGCACCCTGCGCCTGAAGAACGGCGTGCTCACCCATGTCCGGGGGCTCGGCCCGGCCGCCGGCGAGCCGGACGTGGAGATCACCCTGGACGAACCGGACCTGCGCGCCCTCCTGCTCGGCCGGGCCGCGCTCGCGGACCTGGTCGGACGGGGCCGGGCCGAGGTCTCGGGCGATCCGGCCCGGCTCGCCGAACTGGCCGCCCACCTCACCGAGCCCGACCCGGATTTCGCGATCGTCACGCCCTGACGGAACCCTCGCGCCGGGCCCGAGCGCCTACGCCGGGCCGTCCAGGACGTGGCGGACCCATACGTTCGGCTCCACGTACGCCGCGTAGCCCTGTTCGGCCTCGCAGCGGACCGGGGCCAGCGCCCCCGGCACCCGCACCGGACCCGTCGTGTCGAAGGGCAGCCCGGTCCACTCCCGCCACTCGGCGAGCGAACCGGTGATCGTCATCGACAGCGGGGCCACCGAGTCGATCACCGCCCCCGCGCGGACGTGGACCCGCAGCCACGGGTCGTACGGGAGTCCGTCCTCGCGCGTGCGGTACGCGTACTCCTCGATCGGGGTGTCCGGCTCGGCCGGCTTGCCGCTGGGCCGGACGGGCGCCACCACCTCGGCGAAACCCCGGGCGCGCGCGTTCTCCCGCATCGCGGCCAGCATCCGGCCGGACAGGCCCTCGCCGAGCCGGTCGGCGGCGACGGTGATCTCGATGGCGCTCACCGTGTCGGGGGCCACCCCGCGCCGCAGGTCGGAGAAGGCCCACAGGAGGACCTGGTCCCAGCCCCGCGCGGGCAGCACCCCGTCCCGGCCGGGCGCGTGCCGGGCGAAGGGCACGCTGAACCCGCGGGCGACCACCGCATCGCCGTCGGTGGCGACCAGGACGTAGTCGGCCAGCTCCTTGACCATCCTCGGGTAGAGGAGCCAGGCGACCGAGTCGTGCTGGGCGAACTCCGGCCAGGTGTCCTTCATGTCCCAGAGGCGCTCGGCGAGTTCCGGTCGCCGCGCGAGGGTGGTGATCTTGATTCCGTCCATGGCCGCAGGGTAGGTCGGCGCAGCGGCGCGCTCCAGCGATTTAGGCCGGGGCCCGGAGCGAGCGCAGCCGGCGCACGGCCTCGCCCAGCTCCGCCGCGCCCGAGACCCCGGCGAAGCTGAGCCGTACGTACGGACCCGGCGGTTCCGCGCAGAAGTACGGGCGGCCGGCGGCGACCGCGACCCCGGCGCGCAGGGCCGCCGCCGCGAACGCGGCGTCGTCGTCGCCCTCGGCCATCCGCGCCCACAACTGGTAGCCGCCCGAGGGAAGGTGGGGCAGGGTCAGCCCGGGCAGCTCCCGGCGCAGCGCGCCCGCGAGCAGATCCCGCCGGTGGCGCAGCTCGGCGGCGACGGACCTCAGGTGGCGGGGCCAGGCGGGCGCACCGACCAGCTCCAGGGCGGCTTCCTGGAGCGGCCGGGACACGAAGAAGGAGTCCACGATCTGGATGGCCCGCAGCCGGTCCAGCACCGGGCCCCGGGCGGCGAGCGCGCCGACCCGCAGGCTGGGCGAGGTGGCCTTGGTCAGGGACCGGACGTGGACGACCACCCCGTCGTGGTCCTCGGCGGCCAGCGTCGGGGGCAGCGGACCGGCGTCGTCGTGGCCCAGCGCCCGGGCGTAGTCGTCCTCCACCACGAAGGCCCCGGCGGCCCGCGCGATCCGCAGCACCTCGGCCCGCCGCCCGGGGGCCAGCACCGCGCCGGTCGGGTTCTGGAACAGCGGCTGGCATACGAAGACCCGCGCGCCGGTCGCCTCGAAGGCGGCGGCCAGCAGCTCCGGCCGGACCCCCTCGGCGTCCACCGGGACGGGCACCGGCCGGCATCCGGAGGCCCGGGCGATGGCCAGCAGCCCGGGGTAGGTCGGGGATTCCACGAGGATCGGCGCCCCGGGCGATGCCAGCGCCCGCAGGGCGGTGGTGAGCGCGCTCTGCCCGCCCGCGGTGACGAGCACGTCGGCGGCTCCGACGGCCCCGGCCGCCCCGCCGATCTCCCGGGCGAACCAGTCGCGCAGCTCGGGCAGCCCCTCCATGGGCGGCCGCTCCCAGGCCCCGGGGCGCCGGCCGGCCCGGGCCAGCGCCGCGGCCATCGCCCGCTCGGGCTGGATGGAGGGGTGCAGGTAGCCGCTGTTGAGCCCGATCACCCCGGAGGGCGGAGCGGCCAGGCAGGCCAGCACCCCGGAGGCGTCCACCGAACGCGGGACCACCTCGCCGGCGCCCTCCGCGCTCAGGGCGACCTCCTGCCAGGAGGTGTCCCCGGGCACGGGCTCCGCGGTACGCGGCAGGGCCCGGAACACCCCGGCGCCGGGCCGGGTGACGACCAGCCCCTCGGAGGCCAGCTGCGCGAGGGCGCGGGAGACGGTGACGGGGCTGACCCGGTAGCGCTCGACCAGGGCCCGGCTCGACGGGAGCTTTCCACCCACCGAGTAGCGGTCGAGCTCTGACCGCAGGGATTCTGCCAGCTCCGCCACACTGCTACGCTCGTACATGACAGCACAGAATAGCGCTACTCCTCATACGGCGATAGCGGTGGAGCACCCCGCGCACCGGTCCGGACCCGGCGGGAGCGGCGGTCACGGCCGGCGCGGCGCTCGTGGCGGACGCGGCCGGCTCGCGGGGCGCGCCACCGGAGGCACCGCCCTCGCCGCGCTCGGCGTCATCGCCTTCTCACTGACCTTCCCCGCCACCGCCTGGGGCCTGGAGAGCTTCGGCCCCTGGTCCTTCGTCGCCGTGCGCAGCCTCCTCGCCGCGCTCATCGCGGGGGGCTTCCTGCTGGCCGGGCGGGTGCCGCTGCCCGCCCGGGCGCACTGGGCGGGCCTCGCCGTGGTCGCCGCCGGGGTCGTCGTCGGCTTCCCGCTGCTCACCACCCTCGCGCTGACCACCTCCACCACCTCGCACGCCGCCGTCGTCGTCGGCCTGCTCCCGCTCACCACGGCCGCCGTGTCCGCGCTGCGCACCGGCGCCCGCCCGTCGCGCCGCTTCTGGGGCGCGGCCGTGGCCGGGGCCGCCGTGGTGCTCGGCTTCACCCTGGCCCAGAGCGGCGGCGCCCTCTCGGCCGGCGACGGCTACCTCTTCGGGGCGCTGCTGGTGTGCGCGGCGGGGTACACCGAGGGCGGACGCCTGGCCCGGGTCCTGCCCGGGTGGCAGGTCATCGGCTGGGCGCTGGTGCTGTGCCTGCCGCTCAGCCTGGCCGGCTCCGCGCTGGGGCTCGCGTACGAACCGGTGCACCTGACGGGCCACGGACTGGCGGGTCTCCTGTGGGCGGCGGCCGGC
Source organism: Streptomyces sp. NPDC001194 (assembly GCF_042896985.1). Lineage (NCBI taxonomy): Bacteria > Bacillati > Actinomycetota > Actinomycetes > Kitasatosporales > Streptomycetaceae > Streptomyces > Streptomyces sp. NPDC001194. The sequence goes on from NZ_JBIAXU010000004.1 coordinate 259,069, forward strand.
TCCACCTTCCTCGGCCTGTACGTCTGGTACCGCGGGATGGCGGAGATCGGCGCCCCGCGTGCCAGCCAGCTCCAGCTCGCCCAGCCCCTGCTGACCCTGGTCTGGTCGGTGGCGCTGCTGGGCGAGCACCTCTCCCCGGCCGCCCCGGCCGCCGCCTGCGCGGTCCTGGTCTGCATCGCCGTGACCCAGCGGGCCTAATGCCGGCAAATCGCCGTAAAATGCTGTCACCGGATTCAGACCGCCTCCGAGGAGGTCAGCAATGCGCGCGACCGAGGGCGACCAGCTGGTGCAGCACGGCAGGATCGTGGGGCAGCACGACAAGGTCGGTGAGATCACTCAGGTACTCGGTGACAACGGCACCCCTCCCTACCGGGTCCGTTTCGAGGACGGTCACGAGGCAGTCATGTCTCCGGGCCCCGACTGCGTCGTCAAGCACCCGACGGAGCCCACGCACTGACCTCACCCACGCGACGCGGCCGGCCCGGCCCCCCGCGTCACCTCGGCGGCACGGCCGTCGGGTAATGGTCGTCAACGACCCTGGCCATCGCACCATTGGGGTCCGCGACCACCTGCTTCGCCGAGAAGTAGACGTGGCCGCGGACCTCGGGGTAGTCACGGGCGAACGTCAGGTGCTTGGACAGCTCCTTCGGATCGCGCCAGGCCGCGGTGGCGCTGTTGCGGTCGCAGCGGTAGAGGGCCTCGCCCACGTACAGCGCCACGTCGGTGCCGGCGACGGTCTTCGCCCACCAGGGGACGATCTTGGCGTAGTCGGCGGTCGGGTGGCCGATCTGCCAGTAGACCTGCGGCACGATGTAGTCGATCCAGCCCTCCCGCACCCACTTGCGGGTGTCCGCGTACAGGTCGTCGTACGTTTCGACGCCCGCCTGGGTCGGCGAACCGAGCGGATCCCGCTCGCTGTTGCGCCAGACCGCGAAGGGGCTGATGCCGAAGCGCGCCGCCGGGCGGATCGCCCGCACCCGCTCGGACATCTCGCGGACCAGCGCGTCGGTGTTGCCGCGCCGCCAGTCCGCGCGGGAGGCGAAGCCGGCGCCGTGGCGCGCGTACGCGTCGTCGTCGTCGAACGCCTCCCCCTCGACGGGGTACGGGTAGAAGTAGTCGTCCCAGTGCACCCCGTCCACCTCGTACCGGGAGACGGCGTCGAGCATGGCCTCCTGCACGAAGGCCCGCACCTCGGGCAGCCCGGGGTTGTAGTACAGCTTCTTGTTGTAGGCGACCGTCCAGCCGGGGTTGCGCCGGGCCGGATGGTCCGCGGCCAGCCGGCCGGGGTCGGTGTGGTTGGCGACCCGGTACGGGTTGAACCAGGCGTGCAGTTCCAGCCCCCGGGCATGGGCTTCGGCGACCGCGGTGCCGAGCGGGTCCCAGCCGGGGTCCTCTCCCTGCTCCCCCGTCAGCCACTGCGACCAGGGCTCCCGGGCCCCGGGCCACATCGCGTCGGCGGCGGGCCGGACCTGGAGGATCACCGCGTTGAGGCGGCGGGCGACGGCGGTGTCGAGGAGGCGGATCAGCTCGTCGCGCTGGTCCGCGGCGTCCAGCCCGCTCTCGGAGGGCCAGTCGACGTTCTCCACAGAGGCGATCCACATCGCGCGGAACTCGGCGCCGTCCTTGCGGCGCGGGCGGCGGCCCCGGTCCGCCCGCGCGGGAGCCGCCCCGCCCGTCGCCGCCAGCAGCCCGGCGGCCCCCGCCAGGAGCCCCCGACGCCCGATGTACCCCATGTGACGACCCCGTTCCGTTGCGTGACAGTGCCCTGCATCTGACAGCATGCCCGCCCCGGCCCCCCGGCAGGGTCAAGGTCGGGGGTAACGTCGTGGGGCGTGGCGGGCGCCGGAACGCAGTGACACTGCGCAGCACGGGGGACCCGCCGACGGATGAGCAGCGAAAGGCACGAAGTGACTGACCTCCCTTCCGACATCACCCGGGTCGGCGTAGTGGGCTGTGGCCAGATGGGTGCGGGCATCGCCGAGGTGTGCGCCCGCAGCGGCCTCGAGGTGAAGGTCGCCGAGACCACCGGCGAGGCCCTGGAGATCGGGCGCACCCGGCTGCACAACTCCCTGACCAAGGCCGCCGAACGCGGCAAGATCAGCGAGGAGGAGCGGGACGCCACCCTGGCCCGCCTCACCTTCACCACCGATCTCGGCGAGTTCGCCGACCGTGACCTCGTCATCGAGGCCGTCGTCGAGAACGAGCAGGTCAAGACGGAGATCTTCCAGGTCCTCGACCAGGTGATCACCCGCCCGGACGCGATCCTCGCCTCCAACACCTCCTCGATCCCGCTGGTCAAGCTGGCCGTCACGACCTCGCGGCCCGACCAGGTCATCGGCATCCACTTCTTCAACCCGGCCCCGGTGCAGCAGCTCGTCGAGCTGATCCCGGCGCTGACCACCAGCGACGAGACCGTCAAGCGGGCCGAGGCCCTGGTGGCGAAGGTCCTGGGCAAGCACGCCATCCGCGCCCAGGACCGGTCGGGCTTCGTCGTCAACGCGCTCCTGGTCCCGTACCTGCTGTCGGCGATCCGGATGTTCGAGTCCGGCATCGCGAGCCGCGAGGACATCGACAACGGCATGGAGCTGGGCTGCGCCCACCCGATGGGCCCTCTCAAGCTCTCCGACCTGATCGGCCTGGACACGATCGCCTCGATCGCCGACTCGATGTACGCGGAGTACAAGGAGCCGCTGTACGCCGCTCCCCCGCTGCTCCAGCGGATGGTCGACGCGGGCCGCCTGGGCCGCAAGACCGGATCGGGCTTCTACCCGTACTCGTGACCTGCAACAACGCTCGCTACGGCCCTCCGTGGAGCGCGTCAGCGTGACCAAAATTCGAGGCCATCGCCGACCAACGGCGATGGCCTCGGAAGATCCATAAGTGACCCAGGGAGTGTTGAGGGAGTTTCAGTGGGAACTCGCGCTCATCCACTCGTCAATGGCAGTGCGTCCGCGCTGGCCCCTGTCAGGCATGAAGTGCGCGTAGATCCGGAACGTGATCTCCGGACTGCTGTGCCCCATCCAGTGTGACAGGGACACCGGGTCCTCGCCAGCAGCCAACTGCACGCTGGCGTAGGTGTGGCGGAAGCGGTGATGCATCTTCTCGCGAGAGGGCTCCCAGCCGTCATCCTCGTCCCGCGGGGAGATGAGCCCAGCTGCAGCCAGGGCCGGTTTCATCGTCTTGGAGTTGTAGATACTCGGGTTGATCCGGTTCTTGTGCGCGGTCGTCACCAAGAGCGGGATCCGCAGCTCCTTCCGGCCGTCGTTCCCCGGGCCCAGCCAAGGGAGTGTGACCTCGATGGACTCGAACTCTTCCGCGTGAGCACGCAGGGCCTTCAAGAGGGCGTCGGACGCCGGGATGTCCCGCTCCTTTTTCCCTTTGGGCAGCTTGAAGTAGGGGCGCGAGCTGTTCTCCCAGAGGAGCTGCCTCCGCAGGTGGATCATCCGTCGGCCTTCGTCGATATCCTCTGGGCTGATGCCGATGACCTCTGCCTGGCGAAGGCCGGCTCCGACACCCAGGTCGGCGAAAACTTGGTAGCGCCGCGGAAGGCCGGTCCGGATGGCATGGACGTTGGCCGCCGTCCAGGCGCGGGCCTTCGTCTCTCCCTGTTTGGGTGGACGGACATCCGCCTTGGCGACAGCGCAGGGGTTCCTCGGAATGCGCGTGCCGACCGCCGACTTGAACACCGTGCTCAGGTGATTCCAGATCACCGAAATCGTTGTGTCCTCAAGCCCGCGCCCACGGAGTTCTGCCCGCCACTGGATCAGATGCTTGTCCGCGATTACGTTCAGAGGCTGCCGCCCCAGAGAGCTGTCGACAATGTGACGCCAGATCTTTGACTTCATGGGGATCGCCGTGCCGGTGGGGTCGCTGCGCGAAGGCCACCACTCATCCTTGATGTAGGCAGCCAGGGTAATGGCGCCTTCGCGGTCGTCGATGAACTCCTTGCGCTTGCTGTCGATGATGGCCTTGGCCATCCAGACCTTGGCGTCTTCCAGCGACTCAAAGCTGCGGTCCCGCACTCCGGGGATGCCGCCGACCCTATAGCGGGCGCACTTCTTGTACAGGGCGGTACGCTCCCGCCGTCCTGTGGCCTTGTCGGGACGCTTCTTCAGCCAGCGGTCCTCGATGTAGCCGGCCACGGCCACCCCTCTCCGTTGAGGTCGTGCAGCCGGACGCGCAGGATGCGCTCGGTAACGCCCAGCTCGGCCGCGGCAATGCGGACGTCATCAGCCCACTGGGCGACGGCTGCGAGTTCTGAGATTGCGATCAACTTCCTGGCGGCAAGCGTGTCTGCCCGGCGTTCCTGAGGAATCACGAGGGGATGGCACGCATCAAGCCCGACGCCACAGCCAAGATCGTCTGCCAACGCATGCTCTAGCTCATGGGCGAGAACGCAGCGCTCCTGCACGGCTGAGAGTCCGACGGCGACGACGATTTTACGGTGGACGGGAGACCAGGCTCCCCACGTGTCTCGCAGATGGACTCGGACGACTGGTATCCGCAGCTGCTCAAGCTCCGCCAACGGCGAATAGGACATACGACCCCCACGTCAGTGATCGCGTGGGAGGCGTCGTTGAACACTCTTTGTACACCGTTTGACTACTGTCGCGGAAGTAAACGATCCGAAAGTTACGCCTGATTCCTGTCCGGCAGCCGCTTGTGACGCAGCGTCATGCGGCGCCGCTCGCAGGCTTCGGCACTCAGTGCCCGTTCTCCTCCATGGCCCGGAGGATCGCCTCCGCGTCATCGGAGGGAACGCCTTCACCCAGAGCATGCGGACGGTACGCCGCCAGCCTGAATGAGGCTTGGGTCGCGCGATGAGGCACCGAGTCGATCAGATGCTGGACGGCCGCGTCGAACTCGTCGCGCGCCTTCGAGGATGCGCCAAGCGAGCTGCAGAGCCGCCCAAACTCGTAGACGCGCGGCATGAGCTCAAGCACCTGGGACGGGGTTCCACCGCTGGTCACGCGCTCGCCAGCCGAAGAGCTTGCCGCGGCCGGGATGGGGTCGGCACCATCCAGGATGCTCTGGATACTCTCCGGCTTCCAGCCGTGCCCGACTGCGATCTTCACCAGCGTTGGCGGCTGGTGACGGCTCGGCACGTCCCCCTTCTCGGCGTTGTAGACGGCCTTCTCCGAAACGCCGGCCTTGGCGGCGAACTCTGCGCGCGTGAGCCCCTCGAGCTCACGCGCGTTCCGGAAGAGGCGCCCGAGCCTCCTCCACGCTTCCGGGTCGCGGTTCATGGTCTCCAGTCTCCACGCAACGACAAGCAACGCCAGGCAACAAGCTAGCAAGATCCGGCACCTAGTGACAGGCAGGAACAGGCCGCTGACCTGCGAAAGCTCAATCTTGCCGAATCTTGCTCACGCATGCCTTGACTTGCCTGCCGAATCTTGCCTAATCTTGCGATGTGCAAGCGGAACGAAACCGGATCCGCAGACAGCGCATGGAAAGCGGCTTCAGCCTGACGTGCTTCGCCCGGCTGATCGGCGTCTCTCCTGGCTGGCTTTCCCGGATCGAACGAGGACAAGGCAATCCAGGCCCTGACCTGCTCAGACGGATAGCTCTCCGATTGCAGGACGAGCGGCAGGCACGAGCAGCGATCGCCGCACTCACCGATACAGACGAGGGAAGTGATGAACGAAACCCCGGCGGCTGAGGCCGCACCGATCTACCTGACCGTTCCTCAGCTGGCCGACAGGTGGGAGACCACCCCGAACGCCATCTACACGGATCGGTCCCGCCGGCGGGGGAACTACCCGCGCAGCTTCCGGCTCCGCGGCAGGGTCGTCTTCCTCCTCAGCGATGTCCTCGCCCAGGAGAAGGCGCACCAGATGGCGGACTCCCGCTTCAACCCCGAGCTCGACCCGACCCTGCGGGCCTCCGAGCCGAAGCGCTACTCCCCCGCCGCCGCCTAGCTGCGGCTATGCGGCCCCGACCGCCGGTCGCGACACCGCCGGCCAGGGCCTCCCGATCCACCCCTCACCTGCAAGCACATGCAAGGAGAAGAGGAACGATGTCGAACAGTATTGCCGGAGACCCGGCACCCGTCATCACCGGCAGCGTGTACATCGCCGCCGAGCGAGCCCACCACGAGGAGCGTTGCGACCGCTGCCGCGCCCTCACCGAGTCCGCCGCCGCCTTCGCCGCCGCCAACGGTGCCTCGATGGCCCGCCGCGACCGCAAGCAGCTCGGTCTGGGCAGCCTCTCCGCCCGGGAGGCCGGTGAGTCTCGTGGCTGACATCATCGCCGGTGATCCGGCTCCCACCAACCCCACCGCCCGCGAGCGACTGGACCTGCTGCTGACGGGGACGCACCCGGTCGCCCGAGGCGAGGCACTCGACGCCTACCGGGCCGAGGTGCAGGCCGAGCTCGCCGAGTGGCTGGTCAAGAAGGCCCACGAGTACCACAGCCTGCGCGGCAAGGAGAATGCCGCTCGCGTCGAGGTGCTGTGCCGGATGGCCGACAAGATCAGGCGTGGCGCGGTTCGCCCGGCCGCCACGACCCCGGACCCGATTTCCTACGGCCCGCGCGGCTACCGCTGCGGCTGTGGCAAGGACGCCCACTCGAACCTCGTGCCGTGTACTCCGGACCCGAAGGACGTTGCGGAGGCTGAGGCTGCCCAGCGTTCGGTCGACGCCCAGTTCCCGATCGTCGCGGCGTTCCTGAACGAGGGCGGTGAGTCCCGTGTCTGACGTCCTCCCCGCCGACGTGTCGTCCGCGTCCGTCGCCGCTCTGGCCCCGGCGCCGTCCATCGCCCGCCTGGATGTGCCGGCTGCAGATGTCGCGCTCCAGATGCTGCTGGCCCGCCCGCCGGCCGGTCACACCCCCGAGTTGCAGCCCGCCATCTGGTACGAGCGCGTTTTCGACGCCCTGGCCTGCGCCCACCCCGAGAAGTGCACGAAGCCCAAGACCCTCGGAGGCCAGCCGTGAAGCTCCTGACACCGATGACGGGCCCGCTGATGGCGCAGGCCGACGAGGGCGGGCGCGCAAAGGTCTGCCGCGCGCTCACCTCCCTGCTGGGGGACCGCGCTCGTCGGGTCCGGGTCACGCCGGTCATGTGGGACGTGGACGGCAGCCCGCAGATGAAGCGAGTCGTTCTGCTCCTGGATGGGCTGGGTCGTGAGATCCCGACGCCGAGGGGAGGCCACCACGAGGTAGTCCGCATTCTGTGGCTGGGGCTCCCGAAGCAGTGGCTCGACACCGCCTGCGAGTACGACGTCAGCTCGGGTGAGCTGCACCGGTACGACCCGCCGATCCCCTGCTTCCTGCGGCAGGTGGCGTGATGGCCCGCATCGAGACGGTCACGTCGGTCCTGCTGTCCGATCCGCCGCCGGTCTTGGTGGCGCCCGCTCTGCTGCGAGGTCTCGGCCTGCTGGAGCGGGATGTCGACCCGGACTTCGCAGACACGCTGGCCGCCGGCTACGTCGAGTCCCCCGACGAGTGGATCGCCCGGATCGGCGGCCGGTCATGACCCTCCGCCGTATCGCCGCCCTGGACGCCCTCGCGGCCCTGCTCTTCGCCACCATCGCCCTCGTCGGGCGCCGCTACCTCAGGGGGAACCGTGCCTGAACAGACGCTGGACCGGTATCCGGTCATCGTCGAGACCCGCGAGAAGTACGTCATCTGGGTCGAAGCCGAAAGCCAGGAAGACGCCGTGAAGACCCTGTCGGACGACAGCGAAATCTACGAGCTCCTGATCCCCGAGCACCGCGCCCCCGAGGGCTACGACTACAGCGTCGACCCGGTGGACGACTGGAACTGGGCATCGGACGTCTACCACTACAGCCGCAAGCTCGGGCCGCAGCGGGGCTGCAACGAGTGCCGAGCGTCAGGCCTCGACCTCTACACCTACGTCCCGCACGCCGAGAACTGCTCGCGGAAGGCGGTGGACTCCGATGGACGCTGACGCCCTCCTCACCGAACCGCCCCTCCCGCCGGGCGCCTGCTGCGACACCGCGCCGTGCACCTGCCAGGGTGACCCGTTCTGGCAGCAGCAGATCGACGAGCACGTCGCATCCCGCGGCCAGCACGCCGACCCGGCTGCCTGCGGTACCTGCCGAGCCGCTGTCAAGTCCGGCAAGAAGGTCGAGCACGACGAGTGCACTCGTAAAGCGCTACTCATCCAGCCGCCGGACATGCCCGGCTGGGAAATCCTGATCGAGATGACGGAGCAGGAGAAGGCCGACCTGCCCGCCCGCTTCCACCTGCCGGTCTTCGATAGCTGCGGCAAGCCCAATGCCTGGCTCTGCTCTGTCTGCTGGGGCGACGCTTGGGTGACCGGCTGGCCCTGCAAGACCGCCGTCAAGCACGGTGCGCAGGTATTCACCCCGGATCACGCAGCCACGCTGCATGAGAAGCGGCAGCTGGCCTTGATCGCCGAGCTGGAGTCCGTCCTCGCCGAACGGGATGAGCAGATCGCCTACCTCCTCGCCGCCGAGCCCACCCTCGGCGACGACCAGCCGGGAGTACCCGCATGAGCGACGAACTGATCCAGTTGCGCGCCGAGGTCGCCCGGCTGACCGCCGAGCTCGACAAGTACGTCGGCAAGGAGCCCACCCTCCGCGACGAGATGGCCTACCTGAACCGCTGCCTCGACGCCGTGTACGACCTGTGCCGCGAGGCAGACAAGGACGGCAACACGGCCGACGGGAGGTTCACCCCGGCCGCGGTCCGGCAGGCCGCTTCGGGCGAGCGGGACGACGACCCGAACGACCGGCGGCGACGTCTCTACCTCGACGGCAACGGCCAGGGGTGGGTCGAGACCAGAAGGGGCTTCATCACCCAGATCGAGCCCGTGTGGAGCGGCGAACCGATCGGCAACATCCGGGAGAAGACCGGGGAGATCCACGAGATCGGCAGGACCTGGTGAGCCTCGCCGACATAGTCCGCCCTCACGGCCGTCACCGTGCGGTCGATGAGGTGGCCCGGCTGCGGACCCTGAACCTGTCGCTTCTGGTCCTGCTCTGGCACCTGATGCGACGCCTGGTAGAGGCCACCGCCGCCCGGGACGCCGCAAACGCGAAGGTCAGCTTCCTGGGCGAGGTCGCAGCCCAGGCCGCCGAGGCCACGCAGCGAGCGGATCGCCTCGAGGCCGAGGTGATCGCACTCCGGGCCCAGCTCGCCAACAACCGCAAGGCCGGCTCGCTGGCCGCCCACCCGGCGGTCACGGATACGCAATGGATCCCGGTCCTCACCCTGCCCGACGCTGCCGCAAAGGGGGCCCTGCGATGAGCTACCGCTCGGTGACCAGCTTCGTCGTCGACTGCGACGTCTGTCTCCGCTCCCTGGAGACCGGCGACCTGGTGGCGCTCTTCGCCACCACCTCCGAGGCCGACGAGCAGGCCGACGCCGGGGACTGGACCAAGACAGCGACCGGCCATGTCTGCCCCCGCGAGGACGTCTCGCACCGCCTGGCCCGCCACCAGCAGGTCGTCGAGGAGGTTCCGTCATGACCGTCCGTCCACCGATCGTCGGCGCAGCCCTCTGGACCGCCGTCATGAAGAACGCCAAGGACCGCTGCGAGTGCCAGGGCCCCTGCGGCAAGAAGCACGACCCCGACCGCACCCGCAAGCAGCAGCGATGCCCGGTCCGCAACGGCGACCACGTCAGCAAGATCGGCCTGATCGTCCTGATCGCGATGCCGCGGGACCCGATCAACGAGGGCGACTTCGCGACCGCTGCTCAGCTCCCCGCCAAGCGCCTGGCCGCGATGTGCAGGCCCTGTCACGACGCGGTGCTGAGCAAGATCCGCAGGGCCGCGAAGAAGCTCGCCGCAGGAGACGCGCTCTTCGACACCGAGGAGTACCGCGTCGCACCGCCGACGGCCGGAGCCGCCTGAAAGCTGCCGGGCCGGCGGATGACACCGGCCCCCGAGCCCGGCCACCAACCACAGCCCCGGACGGGTACACCGCCCGCCCGCGGCCGACCACACCCTCGCCACGGAGATCGCCATGTCGAACACCCCCAGCATCCCGCCCGAGACCGCCCGCCACGTCCTCGCCCACTTCGGCCACGGAGGCGTCAGGTCCGGCCGGTTCGGCGAGCAGCTGATCACCCTGATCGCCGGCGCCGACCAGCAGAACGCGGCCCGACTCGCCGACGCCTTCCCCGCCGAAGCCGAGGCCGTCCGGATGGCCCAGTACGACAGCGACGGCATCGCCAAGCTGCAGGCCATCGCGAACGGGCGGGCCGCCGCGTGACGCTTACCTTCCCTTCCGGCGCCGTGGTTGTTCTGGGGCCGGACCCGTCGCCCGAGGAGTGGCATGGCGTGCGGGCTACCGGCTTCGGCGGCAGCGACCTCCCCGCGATTGTCGGCCTCAGCCCGTACACCAGCCCGACGGAGATCTGGCTTCGCAAGACCGGCCAGACCGTGCCCCGTCAGGACAACCCAGTGCTGTCGGAGGCAGCAGAGATGGGCCACGAGCTCGAGCCGGTGGTCGCCCGCCGCTTCTCCAAGCAGACCGGCCTTCCGGTCATCGAGAACCCGGGCACCCTCCGCCGGCCCGACAAGCCTCACATGATCGTCAACCTGGACCGGGTCACGATCGAGAACAACGACATGGGCGTGGTCGAGCTCAAGACCCGCTCCTCCTACGCCCTGAACGACTGGCTCGACGAGACCCCCATCGACACGACCGTGCAAGTCATGTGGCAGCTCGCAGTCACCGGCTGGCAGTTCGGCTACACGGCCTGCCTCATCGGCGGGCAGCGGACCATCGTCCACCGCATCCAGCGGGACAACGACCTGATCGCCAACCTCGAAGCAATCGCAGACGAGTTCTGGGGCTGGGTCCAGTCCGGCACCCGTCCGCCGCTCGACGGCAGCCACGCCACCGGCCAGCTCCTCGACCGGCTCCACGCCGACCCCGTCGACCAGATCGTCGTCGCCGACGCGGCCGAAGTCGAGAAGTGGCTGGCGATCCGCACCTCCGCCAAGGAGCAGATCGCCGCCGCGGACATCGCGCTCACCGAGGCAGAGAACCACCTCAAGGCCATCGCCGGCGACAGCACCGACGTCCACGTCCGCGGTGAGCTGGCCTACACGTGGCGCCGCCGCAAGGGCCAGATCTCGTGGAAGTCCGCCGCTCTCGCCCTCGACCCGAACCTCGACCCCGAGCCGTACCGCGGTGCTGACACCCGCGTCCTCAACGTCCCCCAGGAGTCTCAGTGAGTACCGCAGCCAGCAACGCCGTCGCCCGCCGCGCCCAGAACGTGGGCCAGGTCGAACAGGCCGGCGAACAGCCGAAGCCGACCATGGCCCAGCAGATCGAACGGATGAAGCCCGAGATCGCCCGGGTCCTGCCGAAGCACATGGACGCCGACCGGATCGCCCGGATCGCCCTGACGCTGATCCGCAAGAACCCCGACCTGGCCAGCTGTACTACCGAGTCGTTCCTCGGTGCACTGATGACCTGCTCACAGCTCGGCTTCGAACCGGGCTCGCCGACGCAGGAGGCGTACATCATCCCGCGGAAGGGTCAGGCCGAGTTCCAGCTCGGCTACCAGGGCATGGTGACGCTCTTCTACCAGCACCCGATGGCCGCGTCACTGAAGGTCGAGACCGTTTACGAGCGGGACTTCTTCGAGCACGAAGAGGGCCTCAGCGAGAGCCTGGTTCACCGCCCGTTCCGGGAGGGCCCCCGCGGGAACCCGGTCGCCTACTACTCGGTCGCCTCGCTGGTCAACGGAGCCAAGACCTTCAAGGTCATGTACCCAGCCGAGATCGAAGCCCGTCGGCAGAAGTCCTCCGGATCGAACTCGCCGGCCTGGCGAAACCACTACGACGAGATGGCCAAGAAGACGGTCCTCCGCAACCACTTCAAGGCCCTGCCGAAGTCCGCCGCACTGGCCCGAGCGATGGCCCACGACGAGACCGTCCGCACCGACGTCGAGCCCGACGCGATCGACGTCCCGCCGGAGTACCTCCAGGAACCGCCGGCCATCACCGCCTAGCAGCACCCGGGCGGCCCGACCCCAAGACGGGCCGCCCACCCCAAGCAGACCAGATCCGGGAGGACTCCGCCATGACCCTCACCCCCGCCGAAGCGCGCGAGCAGGCCAACAAGCAGCTCGCCGCCCTGTACGCCGGCGTCACCGACTGGACCGAAGCCACCTACGACCAGGCGATCGCCGCGATAGCCAGCGACAACCAGCCGTTCTCCATGAACGACATCAGGATCGTCTTCCCCGGCAGCGAGCACCACCAGGCCGGCCTGTACTTCCACAGCCTGCTCCTCACCCGGTCCCCGCAGCTGCTCATCAGGGTCGGCGACGTCACCTCCATCAACGAGAAGGCGCACGGCAAGCGTGTCAACACGTACCGGCTGACGGTCACCGGGTCCAAGTTCCTCGAGATCCGCCGGGACGCGCGGGCTGCGAAGAACCGGCGCGAGCAGGCTCGGGCGGCACGACGGGGCGCGGCGTGATGGGCCCCTACGAGTGGGCGCTGATCTTCGCTATCGCCGGGATCCTCGCCGTCGGCGGCTGGCAGTTGACCCGCCCCGCCAGCAAGGAAGACGACGACCAGGAGGCCTGGGAGAAGTCGACCACGGCGAAGCGCACCGAAGAAGACGTCCGCCGCGACCTTGCCGACGCCAAAGCCCGCCTCGAGGTCGCCGAACTGTACGCGATCTGGCCCGACCCGCCCCAAAGCGCACGCCAGATCCCCCACCAAACCCGCCGCAGCCCCCGGACGGAGGAAGACCAGTGATCCGCAAGCCCCCGGCACACGGAACGCCAGCCCGCTACCAGGGCAACCGAACCGGCACCCGGCCGCCCTGCCGCTGTAGGCACTGCAAGAACGCCCACAACCGGGCTGGCCAGCTGCGCGCCCTCGCCCGCATTGAAGGCCGACCGCCGCGCGTCCCCTCCGGCCCGACCCGCGACCACGTGCATCACCTCCTCGCGGCCGGCATGAGCCGAACGCAGATCGGCATCGCCGCCGGCGTATCCCGATCGATCGTCACCAAGATCTCGAAGAGCACCTCGCCGAAGCTGAACCGAACGACCGCTGACAAGATCCTCGCCGTCAAGCCGCGCATCGTCCGAATCTCGGATCTGGTGCCGGCAGTCGGAACCCGCCGCCGGCTCCAGGCCCTCTACGCCATCGGCCACGGGGCGCTCGCCATCGAAGCGGCCACGGGTCTCACGGGCAGCAGCATCCGGCGGATCCTCTACAGCCGGTCGGACACAGTGACCGCGGCAACCTACGACGCCGTGAAGCGCGGGTACCGGGCACTGTGCGCCAGCCCCGGGCGGAACCAGACCGTCAAGAACCGAGCCCGCAGGAACGCATGGCCCGGGCCGGCGGCCTGGGGCGACGACATCGATCACCCGGGCGCCCGGCCTGAGACCGGCCCCGCCTACGCCCCGCCGGCCGCCAATGGTCGCGACTCGATGCGCATGGCCGAGCTCGAACACCTTCTCGGTCTCGGTGAGTCCGAGACGGCGATCGCTAAGCAGATGGGCGCCAGCGAGGCCTGCATCCACGACCTCGCCGTCATCATCCGCAACCGGAAGAAGCCCGCCGGCTACAGCGCCGCGGCCTAGCCCGCACCCACCACCCGCACCAGCCAGAGAGAAGACGACGCATGCCGAGCCGGTTTGAGTTCGAGAGGGCGGTCCGCAGCAGCGAGCTCGCGCCACTGTCCCGGCTGCTCGCGCTCACCGTCGCCACGTGGGCCGACGTCCGCACCGGCGTCATCCCCACCCACCTGCAGCCGTCGCTCTCCACCCTCGAAGCCGCCACTGGGGTCGTTCGGGCGACGGTCCGCACTCACCTGACGAAGCTGGAGAAGGCCGGCTGGCTTGGCCGGAAGCGGCCCTCGGTCGCCAAGGCCCGGTCGGAGAAGGCCCGAACGCAGTACACGCTGCTCATTCCCAAGGGCGCGGAGGTGCCCGATTCGGACGGGATTGAGCTAGGGCAGGAGATGTCCAACGCTAGGGCAGGAGGTGCCCTAGACGATCGAGGGCTAGGGCAGGAGATGCCCCAGGCTAGGGCAGGAGATGCCCCAGTACTAGGGCAGGAGATGACCCCCTCTAGGGCAGGAGCTGCCCTCAGTAGTTACCTAAGTCCTAACGGACCTAAAGACGTACAACCCCCTGCCGCTCCCGCCGACGATCTGCCGACCCGAATGCTCACCAAGTGGTGGGAGCAATACGGCCGGCAGACAGCCCAGGGCAGGACCAGCGTCCGCACCGCCATCGCCGGCGCCCTCGACAACGGCCTCGAACCGAACGTCCTGTGGCAGGCCCTCGTCCGCCTCGGCGACCTTTCCAAGCCGATCACCGGCGGCACCCTCCAGTTCGCCCTCGCCGAACTCCGCAAGGCCGCGACGGGATCGAACGTCGTCCACCTCCCGAACGGCCAAGCCGTCACCGGCACCGACGCCAAAGTCGCCGGCTGGGCCGCCCTCGCCGCCAAACTCGCCGCCGAAGACTCTGAGGACTCCGCATGAACCGCACCGAAGCCAGCGTGCTGCTCGGCCACTGCGCCGCCTTCGACAACCGGCAGCCATCCGAAGCAGCGGCCACCGCCTGGGCCTCCGCCCTCAACGACATCCCCCTCGACGCCGACACCAAGGCCGCAGTCGCCGCCTACTACACAACCCCGCCCAAGGACCCGGACCAGCGGTTGTGGATCCTGCCCCACCACGTCCGCACTCTCCGCTCCAAGATCCGGTCCGCACGGCTCGAGAACTTCCAGTACGAGCCGATCGAAGGCGAGTCCACCGCCGAGTACCTCGCCCGCTACCGAGGCCAGGTCCAGGCAATCGCTTCCGGCCGGGTGCCTGCCCCCGCCAGCCGACTTGCTCTAGAGGGCGGCCCGTCCGGCCGGTTCATGCGGGAGCTCGAAGCCCGCGGCTGGCAGGGCAACCGGATGGTCGACGGCGATGAGCGGCCCGTAGAAGCCGAACTCATTGACGAGGTACGCCGGTCCGGCCCGCTCGGCGTTGCCTGCCCCACCTGCCAGGCCGCCATGGGACACCCCTGCAAGAAGCCCGGAGGCTCCGAGAAGCAACCGATGGGGAAACCCCGCTCCACGCCCCACACGGCCCGCCTCAGGGCCGCCAGCGGACGCAGCGAGCAGACGCCCGAGCAGCGGGCTGCCGAGGAACAGCGCATCCACGCCATGTCCGCCCGGCACCTCGCCCGCCAGCAGGCCGAATCCGAGATCCCCGACATCGAGATCGTCGAATCCGAAGGTGAGGCGTTGTGAGCGAGGTCAGCCGCGAAGACATCGCAGCAATGATCAAAGAGGGCAGCCTCCGGGACTTCCTCCGCCTGCAAATGACCGACGCCAAGCTGCCCCGGCAGACCGGACGGCCCGCCCGGCCCCCCAACCCTCCCGGCCACGTGGTCGGCGCCTGGCCGGCAGGTAGTCGGCGGCCCGCGCCGATAGCCCCGCAACCGCCCGGCGCCTGGGCCGCGGCCCTCGAGCGCTACCGGGACTGGCTCGCCACCGCCTACCGGCCCGAGAAGCCCGAACCCGGACAGCACTGCCCCTGCGGCTGCACCCCGACCACCGCGAAGGAGACCCAGTGACCCAGCCCCGCTCCGCCCCAATGCCCGCCGCACTCCGTGCCGGCCGCCAGGCCACGCATCCCGCCCGGTCGATCCGCTGCCCGCACTGCTCCGCCGCTGAGGGAGCCCGCTGCACGACCCGCTCCGGCCGCATCACGAAGACCAAGCCGTGCCCCGCCCGATTGGCCGCCCACGCCATCGCCACCGCCGTCTGCCCCACTTGCCAGGTGCTCCAGACCTACCCCTGCCGCACCCCCGACGGCCGCCCCCTCGGAGACATCCACCCCGCCCGCCGTATCGAAGCCGGAGGAACCGCCGCATGAGCCCGGACCCGTTCTACGCCAGCGACGACGTCACCCTCCACCTCGGCAACTGCCTCGACATCCTCCCCACCATCCCCGACGCCAGCATCGACGCGATCATCACCGACCCGCCCTACGAAATCGGTATCGCCGGCCAGGCCTGGGACTCCACCGGCATCGCCTACTCCGCGCCCATGTGGACCGAATGCCTCCGCGTCCTCAAGCCGGGCGGACACCTGCTCTCGTTCGGCGCCCCGCGGACCTACCACCGCATGGCATGCGCCGCCGAAGACGCCGGATTTCGAATCATCGACCAGATCGACTGGATCTACACCCACGGCAAGCCGAAGGGAGCCGACCTGGCCCGGGCCATAGACCGGCACCGCGACGACCGCGAGCAGGTGCTGCAGGTGACCGCCTGGCTGGCCGCCGCCAGGGACGCCGCGGGCTGGACCAACCGGCGGATCGACGAACTGTTCGGCTACTCCGGCATGGGTGGCCTGTGGACCACCCAGGGCAAAGCTGCGATCGTCCCCACCGGCGAACAATGGACAACACTTCGCAACGCGATCGGCTTTGACGACACCGGCATCCTGCCGCTCATCACCGAGCTGAACGCCCGCAAGCGCACCGTCGGTGAGGCCTACGCCCAACGCGAGATTGTCAGCCGCAAGCAAGGGCCCGCCCGGTCAGCAGGCCTGTACGGCGCAATGACCGAAGACCGGATCGTGTCCCGGCCGCACTCCGAACAGGCGAAGGCCTGGGAGGGTTGGAACACCGCCCTCAAGCCGGCACACGATCCGATTCTTCTCGCCCGCAAGTCCACCGGCTACGACTCCCTCGTCGGCGGCCTCCTGCGTCACGGAGTCGGCGGTTTGAACGTGGCCGACTGCCCCGCGTCGGGTGGCGGCTACACCTCGAACGTGCTCCTCGGCCACGGCTGCTTGGACGGAAACTGCCGTCCCGGATGCCCCGTCCGGGAAGTTGACGCAGCCGCGCGCAGTTTCCCGGTGTTCCGGCTGGAGTCCAAGACGCCGGCCCGTGAGCGCGTCGAACACGACGGGGTTCGGCATGCCACCCCGAAGCCGCTGGCTCTCATGCGGTGGCTGGTGAGGCTCGTCACCCCGCCCAGTGGCGTCGTCCTCGATCCGTTCGCCGGCTCCGGAACCACCCTCGAAGCCGCGGCGATCGAAGGGTTCCAGGCAATCGGCATCGAGCTGGAGCCCGCCCATGGGGAGCTCTGCGTGATCCGTCTGGGTCAGGAGATCCAGCCCGTCCTGTTCGGCGACGCCTCATGACCGCCCTCGATCGGGTCCTGGCCGAGGAGTGGCCCGACGGCACCTTCGGCGGCCCGCGACCCACAGCGCCCCGCCGGTACGTGCCCCGCACCAGCCCCGCCGCCGCTGCCCGGCACTACGCCGACCTCGCCGCCGCCATCCGCCAACCGGCAAAACGCCGACCCCGAAAGGCCAGCTCATGACCGATACCCGAGACGCCCCGGCCGTCGATCGGACCGGCGGTGCCACAGACGAACTCGATCACCTCTACTGCTGCGACTCCGACCTCGCGCTCTGCGGGACGGACATCAGCGGCCACGAGGACAACGACGCCGACGGCACCTGCGTCGTCTGCCTCGACCTTGAGTTCGAACCGTGCCCCCGCTGCGCCGCCTGACCTGCAGCCCGAGACCACGCCCACCCCAAGCATCGGAGGAACCCCATGTACCCCGAACTCCTGACCCCGGAAGAGAAGCTCGCCAGCGCCAAGGAGCGGCTCAACATCCCGAAGATCGTCTGCATCTGCGGCAGCACCCGCTTCATGACCGAGATGGGCGAGGCCGATGTCCAGCTCACCGCGGACGGCCACATCGTCGTCAAGCCCGGCTGCGACATGAAGAGCCCGCACCCGCGCTGGGTCGACCCGGTCGAGGCCGAGGAACTGAAGACCCGGCTCGACGGCCTCCACCGGGCCAAGATCCGGCTCGCCGACGAAGTCCTCGTGGTCGGCAACTACATCGGCGACAGCACCCGCGCCGAGATCGCCTACGCCCGATCCCTGGGCAAGCCGGTCCGGTTCACCCACCCCGAGGTCGACCCCGCCCCGTGACGCAGACCGGCGGCCCGCATGTGTGGTGCGGGCCGCCAGCCACCCGATCAGATCACACCGCAAGGAGAACCCCGATGGCCAGCTACACGAGCCGCACCGTCACCAGCACCCGCCGCGAGTGGATCGTCCCCGCCGCCCAGCCCTGGGGCGCGTTCCTCGGAGACATCAACACCGCCATCGCCGTCGCCAGCGTCGCCTACCGCGAGGCGCGCGGACTCGCCAAGGACGCGCGCCTCATGGACGACGCCCTGCGGTTCCACGTCGGCGACGACGAGATCGTCATCAGCTTCACCACCGAGGCCGCGTCGTGACCGCGACCGCCCGGCCGGTGCTGACGGACATCGAGCTGGCCGTCCTCCAAGGCTCCGCCGATGGCCGGACCTACGCGGCCCTCGGTCGTGAACTCTCGCTGACCGAGAAGAGCATCGGCAACGTGGCCATGCGGGTGATCGCCAAGTTCGGGGCCGCGAGCATCACCCACGCCGTGCTCCTCGCCTGCCGGGCCGGGATCCTCGACGGCCAGCGCCGCCGCCATGGGGATCACGCCGGCTATGCGGCGCACGTGTACCGCGGCGAGGACCCGAAGGACTGTCCGCACGGCTGCTGGGAGGCCGAGTTGGCGTACCGGGCGGATCGGCGGCGGGCCAGACGCGCCCAGGGGGCGCCCTCAGCGCCCGTCTCCGCCACTTTCAGCGCCTCGGCGGACTCCCGGCCGTCCGGGCTCGCAAACGCCAGCGAGGCGCACAGCGCCGCCAGTCGACCGAAGAACCAGACAAACGCCGCATAGGAGACCCGACATGACCGACCGCCCGTACACCGGCGACGACCTCCGCGCCGAAGCCATCCGCCAGCATGCCCTCCTCCTCGAAGACCCCGACTACACGGGGATCGGCGAGGCCATGGAAGACCGTGAGGTCGTTCCGGGTGGCGGCGTCGCCTGGGGCGACTTCAGCGACGAGACCTACGAAGCGGCGCAGCGATCTATTCATGCTCTGATCCGCCACGCCCCCCGTCTCTCCCTGTGGGCCGTCAACCTCGGCGCCGACGGCCTGGAGCCCGTCGAGCACGCCGTGTCCCTCCAGGCCGACGGCCGGCCGATCGTCCGGGTCCACTTCGCGTTCGAGCCCGGCATGCCGGAGGAGATGCGCACCGCGTTCGTCGAGGGCGTCGCCGAGGAAATAGCCCGCGTCCTCTGACCCTGTCGCTTCCGCCGCCCACACCCCAGCGGGCGGCCCCTGAGAGCCGCACAGCCGATCCGCACCCCGACCCGACAGCACGGAGGAACCCCATGACACCCGCCGAGGAGCTCGCAGCCGCCGCGTTCCAGCTGCGCAACCCGTTCCACCCGCCCGGCCTGACGGTCGGCATCGACCCCGAACTGGGCACCCCGCTCGCCGACTGGCTGGAGCGCGAGGGACGGCAGGAGGCGTACACGCTGGCCGAGTTCGGCCACCGCAGCGCAGCCCCTGAGGCCCTCGCCGTCGCCCGAGCCATCAACGGCCAGCCGTGACCGCCGAGCAGCCGCCGTTGTGGCCGGACGACTGGGCCACCGAACCCTGCGGCGACGGCCTCGACCCCAGCCTCCTCGCCTACCTCAACGCCATGGCGTCCGTCGGCGAAGGCAGGGCCGCTGGCGGCAGGCGGCGCTGGGTGTACCTCGACAAACCCATCCACGAGATTGTGATCAAGGGAGACCTGCTGTGATGACCGACCCTGCGGCCGTCTGGCCCGCCCGCCCCGCCACCTGTGCCAACTGCCAGGACCCCCTCGACGGCACCGAGTACGTCGAGATCTTCGAATTCAAGACCGGCGAATGGGGCGCCTGGCACACCAGCCGCGACGAATGCCTGGCCAGCCTCCTTGAGAACCAGACCGCGGAGACCCCCGATGCCTGACCTGCACGGCTGGATCAGCCAGGCCGTCACCAAGCGGGAAGCGCTGGCCCGCCGCGCCTCGAAGGTGACCGGGCGCTGGGTGTACGCCCTCGAACTGCAGCGAGTCCGCGACGGGGACTACGTCGTCGCTAACACGGGCAGCGCCTACGGCTGGCACATCGAGGCCAACGACCCGGCTGCCGTCCTCCGCCGCTGCGCCGCCGACCGGAAGATCCTCGAAGTCCACGCCTACTCTGGCGGCAGCTACGAGCCCTACGCCTGCGCCGGCTGCGGCCACGACGACATGGGCGCGCTCGTCGAACACTGCAACGACTGCGAGACATTGCAGGCGCTCGCCGAGGGCTACGGGATCACCGACGAGGAACTCGCCCAACTCGAACGGCCTGAAGTAGCCCGGCGCGAGGCAACCGGCAAGCCACTAAGCGAGGCGCTGGCCGAAGCGTTTGACCGGTTCTCGGCCGACCGGCTCGACGAGCGCTACCTCGGCGACCTCTCCGCCCACAAGTTCACCGGACTGCTGCCCATCGCCACCGAACTACTGCCGCCGACACCGCTCGAACGGGCCCTCGACATCCTCCGCCCGCACCTGCACGACGTCCCGCTGTACCGCCCCACCGCCTGAGACCCGCCCGCGCCCCGCCAGGAGAAACCGTGAATGAGTCCCCGAACTGCCTCGTCTGCCGCCGCGAACTCTGGGAAGACGAACTCGGCCGCTACGCCTGCAAGCCGTGCGAGCGCCGTCTCGACGACCACCTCCGCAGTCTCGCCGGACCCCGCGGCCTGTACGCCCGGCTCTGTCTGCGGATGGAGCCCGGCGCCCGCGGCTCCGGCCCGCGAGTCAGCGGCAGTGCCGACGCCCCCATCGCTGGCAACCTCGACGTACTCGACCTCACCTCCGACGGCGGCATCGTCAGCACCCTCGAACAGTGGGTCGAAGACTGGTCCACCTACGGGCTCGGCGTACAAGGCACCCCTGGCCGGCTCCAGCACCGCGTCGACCAGGCCATAGCCACTCTCCGCCGCAACCTGGCCCAGGCCGTCCTGCGGCATCCCGCCCTCGACGCGTTCGCCTCCGAGATCTACCTCATCCGCCGCCGCTGCGAGACCCACGTAGACGGCGAACGCGTCGCCTCCTTCAAGGCCACCTGCACCTGCGGAACGACCATCCGGTTCGCCGTCGACACCCCCGGCATCACCTGCCGCGGCTGCGAGACGAGCTACGGGCTGGAAGAGATCCGGCAGCTGGCCGTCGATCAGCGCGCCGCAGCGTGACGAAGCCCCCGGCCTCATCCCGAGGCCGGGGGCTGTCGCGCGTTCGGGGTCAGGCGTCGGCTGGCGGTTTGGCCGGCCCGCGACCCCGGTGCGGGCGGTTGCGGAAGAACTCTTCCACGGGTGCCCAGGGGACGAGCCATAGCCGTCCAGCCTTGATCCACGCCTCTCGGGGTACGGGCCACGCGGGGTCTGTGTCGGCAATGTGCCGAACCCCTGCTCTTGTGATGGCGCGAGGCAGGATGTTGGCGGCGTTGAGCCGCCTTGCGATCTCCGGGAAGGTCACCAGTTCGGGGATTCCGCCCCCTTCATTTTCAGCCGACATGGGTCTCACTTTCTCAGAGTACTTGCCATGAGGGAAGTACTCGCCTAGTCTCGAATCAGTCACCAACCCCGCACTGCCGGTGAGACGGCACAGCGGAGATGGAACGACGACGGGGCCTGGTGGTGAGACACCAGACCCCGCCCCACCGGCCCCGGTGGTGAGACACCAGGGCCAGCAACATCCGGACCACTGACATCACCAGGGGACCAGACATGACGAATCGTACTTGCGCTATGCGCAGTAACGACAGCACCCCGGCCCGGCGACTCATCGCCGCGCCCAGCTCCGACCCGTCGATGGACGAGGCTCTGGCCCGCGTCCGCCGGATCGAGGCCCTCGACGAGGACACCCGCCGCGCCGCCTCCTACGTCCGTACCGCCCGCAAGGTCGTGGCGTGATGGGGATCAAGAGCCGCTTACGTGATGCGGCCTGGGCGGCGGTCAACACCTCGGACGGCACCCCGGCTGGCGCCCGACGCGCCACGATGGGCGCGTCGCAGATAGCCGAGGCCCTGTCCAACGCGGGCCACACGAAGGCGGCCATTGCCGCCTCGGCCGCCGGTGCGGCGGCAGTAGCTGCCGAAGGCGCGCTCACGAACCTGATCTACCCGCCCGGCGACTACGCCGAGTTCCACAACGGCCCCGTGAAGGGCCGGTGACCGCAATGTCTGAGCAGCAGCACAGCATCATCGACCAGCCGGCCACCCCCGAGGCGTGCGAGGCGGACCGCCAGCAGGCCGCAGCCCAGCGCGCCAACGCGAAGGGCCACCACTCCGCAGACGACCGCGGCGCCCTCGGCGCCGGCCGACTGCACACCCACCGCAGCTAGACCCCTCCCTCATCCGCCTGACCAGCGAAGGAGCACCCGCATGTCCCGGTACCTGGAGGAAGCCGCCGCCCTGCTGCGCAAGTCGGCAGAGGCCAACGAGCGCGAGTGGGCCACATACCCGCCCTCCCTCATGAAGGGCCGAGAGCGGATCGCCCGAGAGTTCGCCTCCCTCGCGGCAATCGACAAGGGTCTTCTGCCCGCCGAGATCACCGACGTCATCCTGCGCGCCATCGCCGACCGTCACGCCGCCTGACCCCACCCCTCCCGGCACGACCAACCGAGGAGCGCAGCCATGTTCGAACCCGCAGACGAGATCGACGCCTACGACCGTCAACAGGCGGACCTTGAGCACGACGACCGCTCCTTCATCTGGGTCTTCGGCGACCTCGACGACCCGCAGACCGACGCCGACCAGCCCGCCTGACCAACGGAAGGACCACCGCAATGCGCCTCTTCTACGCCTTCGCGATCTTCGCTGGCTTCGCGGCCCTCGCATTCGCCGTCATCCACAACGCCTGACCAACGGAAGGAACCACCCGCCATGAACGCCATCGTCGCCGTCACCGAGATCGAGCCGCCGTCCGACGTCGAGGCGGCCTGGGCCGAGCGTGACCTCCGCGAGCAGCTCATCACCGCCTACGACGAGGCCACCACCAAGGCCGGCCGGGCCGCCGCCCGCTGGGACGTCCTCTCCTACGACATGGCCAACCCCGGCGTCACCAAGCTCGCCGACCAGCTCGACGACCATCGCAGCCAGGCCGCCTGATGGCCCGCCGTGACGAGCCGAGCCCCCCGAGGGCCCGCGACGAACGCACACACCCCCGCCCGCGCTACGACCAGCAGGTCGCCCCAGCCGACCACCTGATCGGCGGGACCAGCCCGGCCACGAACCCCTCGACGACCGGCGGGAACACCAGTCGTCGCCCCCGCGTCACCGCCTCCTGACACCCGAGAGGAAAGCCGTCATGACCGCCCAGCTGGACCACGTCAACGGCCGGCCCATCACCACCGAGCCGCGGTTCGACCCGATCGCCCTGGCCAAAGCCGAGGCGATCCGGACGCAGGCCGATGCTGAGGCCAAAGCCGTGCAGATCAAGGCGGAGGGTGAAGCCAGGGCAGCCGAGGCCGTGGGTCGCGAGGAAGCCAAGAAGCAGCGGATCCTCAACGAGCGGGCCCAGATGAAGCTGGAAGTCGACCGAGCGATCCAGGCCGAGCGGGTAGCCAAGTCCGCCGCCGAGGCCGCCAAGGCCGAAGCCGCGGCCATCAAGGCCAAGCGCGACGCGGATGCCGAGGTCGAGCACGCCGAGAACCGCCAGAAGGAAGAACGGCGTACCGAGGCCGTCTGGAAGTGGGCCGCCCGCGGGATCTACCTCACCAGCCTGATCATCGCCCTGCCCCTCCAGCTCAGGGCGTTCTACAGCGACGACAAGCCGTTCATGATCGCCGCGCCGTTCCTTCTCGAAGGACTCGCCCTGGTCCTCGCATTCGGCGGGGCATGGGCCATCGCTCACCGTCGGGACGTCATGCCGTACCGCATCGGCATCATGGTGGCCGCGATGATCGCCTCCGCCGTCAACCTGTGGCACGGCAGCGTCGACGAGACCATCGGCCTTGAAGCCGGCATCGTCGGGGCTCTCGCCTCCCTCGGAGGCCCTGTCGTGCTGATGACCTACGAACACGGCGTCGCCCAGAAGCGCGACGGCATCCCATCGATGCGTGAACGCCGAGAAGCCGCACGAGCAGCCGAGAGGGCGGCGCGCGAGGCCGCAGTCAAGGCGGAGGAGAAGGCGGCCGCCGACCGAGCGAAGGCAGAGGAGAAGGCCGCCGCCGAACAAGCCGCCGAGACCGAGCAGAAGCGCAAGGACGACGACCGGAAGCAGGCCCACGGGAAGGTCTGGGATGTGGCTGAGGCGATGCGTTCGGCCCGCGGTCTGCCGTTCGTGACCGACGCCATCTGGAGCGAGGCTTGGTACCGCGTCACCGGCTCCAAGGTCGTCGGAATCTGGCCCGAGCTGGAAGCCAGCAGCAAGGCCGCGGCGGCCGAGATGAAGGCCGCCTCAGAAGGCACGTTGCCGCACGTCGAATCCCAAATGCCCACCCGTCAGAAGAGGGACCCAGAGCAGCCCGACGGGCGGCGCTTCAACGGCGGCACCCCGCCCCGCCGAGTACCCAACGACACCCCTCCCTACAGCATCGCCGCGCGCACGGTCGCTTCCCTCGCCGCCCTCCAGAACCCCGCCGCCGAGGAGCAGTCGTGAGCATCGGCAACACCCTATCGACTTGGACCTGACCAAGGTCATCCCCGGCCAGCTCGTAGCCCGCCCCACCCAGACCAACTCGAGGAGACCCGATGCCGATCAACGGGCAGCGCACCAGCAGCACGCGGACCAACCCGCAGGCCAAGGGCGGCACCAGCAAGACCAAGCACGGGCCCACGTTCAACCTGGGGCCGAACATCAACGTCAACGCCAGCCGGACCACGCAGAGTGGCAGCGGAACCCAGGGCGGCGGCCACGGCGGGCGGAGCCAGTTCATGCTCCCCGACCCGGACTTCAGGTCGGCGGCCGAGCTGCGGAACTACTGCAACAGCCTCCGCGCCTTCGCCGTACACGCCTCGATCGAGGTGTACGTCGCCGCAGAGATCCTCCAGGCAGCCCTCTCCCAGGCCAGCGGCATGCCGCAGGACAACGTCATCCAGCACAAGCTGCGAGCCCGAAAGATCTCTCGGAAGCTCAAGAAGGCCGGCGAGTCCCTCGCCGACGCTGCGTCCAACGCCGCAGCCACCTACGCCGCGTTCCAGCGCGAGTACGCCGACATCATCACCGCCCGCCCCCAGCAGGGCCAGCGCCGCCCCTTCAGCTACTAACCCGAGAGGAGAGCACCGCCATGACCGGCAAGGACATCGAACAGCAGCACGAGGACCAGCTGAAGGGGAGCTCCGACGCGGGCGGCGTTACGGCCTACCTGCTTCACCGGGTCAAGCCCTACCTGCCGCCGTGGCTCGGCGTCGGCGCCCTCGGCGTCTCCGGCACTGTCGGACACCTCGTCTGGAACGGGGATGCGGCCATGGGGATCGGCCTCACGCTCGGCTCGGTCGTCCTTACCGGCGCCGCATGGTGGGCAGGCGCCGGAGCCGGCCCCCAGCGGCGCATCCACTCGGTGGCCACCGTCGCGGTCGGCTCTGCCTGGTTCACCTCCGCCTGCGTCTTCGACCCCTCGTACAACGGGCTGGCCGTCGGCGGAACCGTCGCCGCACTGACCTGGAACATCCGGCAGATGTACCGGCGCGACCCCGACGGCGTGAAGGCCATCGCCGAAGGCTCCGGCCTGCTGGAGAAGGTCGGACTGGCCAAGGCCATGATCCAGCGCATCAAGGTCGAGCCCAACCGCGTGACGGTGCCGATCGCCCTGGAGCCCGGCGAGCAGACCAACGACGACGTCGCCAAGGCGCTGCCCCGAATCGCGTCCGCCCTGGACGTGTCGGCCACCGCCGTCCGCTATCTGCCCGACCCGGACTCAGCCCGCCGCGGCGAAATCGTCGTCGTGCCTATGGACATGCTCGCCGACACCGTCCGCTGGGAGGAGCAGGGCCCGTCCCTCCCGGGCGGATCCATCACAGATCCGATCATCCTCGGCGTGTACGACGACGGATCACCGCTGATGATGTGGCTGCCCGGCGACCCGGCGGTCGGCCGCAACGCAACCAACGTCCTCATCGCCGGCATGACCGGCGCAGGCAAGGGCGACGGAGCCCTCAACCTGATGACCGAGATCCTGTCCCGCAAGGACGTCGTCCTCTGGCTCAACGACCCCAAGGGCTTCCAGGACTTCCGCCACCTGCTCCCCGGCATCGACTGGGCCACCGACGCCACCGGCACCGAGACCATGGCCACAGCGGTCCTGCCGACCATCCAGGCCCGCACCACATGGCTCGGCCAGCACGGCTACCGGCAGTGGTCCATCCAGGCATCCGTCACCCAAGACAATCCCGCGCACTCCTGCCGGACGGACGGCACCGCCTGCGGCTGCCCCGGCATGCCCTACCTCGTCGTCTGGTTCGAGGAAGCCGGCGTAGGCCTGTCCGCCCTCGGCGACGACGCCTTCAACAACATCTCCAACCTCGCCCGATCCGGAGGCGTCGGCTTCATCGCCTCCCTGCAGCGCCCCAGTCACGACCAGATGTCCACCACCGCCCGCGACGCCTTCGGCACCCGCATCTGCTTCGGTGTGCAGACCTCCACCGCGGCCGGGTTCATGCTCCCCGACAGCGTCATCGACGCGGGCGCCGCCCCCGAGCGCTGGTCCAACCGTCGGCCCGGTTACTGCTACCTGATCACCCCCGGCATCGACGAGGCCCGCTACTCCAGCCCCGGCCGGACCCGCTGGTTCACCCCGTCGGCGAACTCGCTGATGGAAGCCGTCGCAGCATGGGCGGCCCGCAACGGCGCCAAGCCCGACCCGATCACCGCTGGGGCCGCCACAAAGGCGGTGGGGAAGGGATACACCGAACGCGCCCGCCACGAGGAGCAGAACCCCCAGGCCGACGAGGACGAGGAGCAGACCGTGAACCGCCTCGACGACGAGGACCTCGACATCGACCCCCACGAGGAACTCCCGCAGCTGCAGCCCGGCGAGGAGAACGTCCCCTTCGGCCAGCTGGAAGGCCGAGACCTCAACGCCGACCAGGCCCGCGCCGTCCTCGAAGCCATCCTCACCGAATTCGAGGAAGCCGGGACGATGGTGATCGGCACCAAGGACGTCATGGAGCACGGCGACCGCCTCGGCCGGCGACGAGGATGGGTCTCCGGCGAACTCCAGCGACTCCTCGCTGAGGGCCGCATCACCGAGACGGCGAAGCCCGGCCGCTACCGGATCGTGCCCGCCATGGCTGACGCCTGACACCGTCACGCGCGCCTGACAGTCGTGGCGTGACACGCGACCTTCCTAGGGGTTTGCCTGTCACGCCCTGACACCTGACACCTGACACTTGCCGGGTAAACCAGCACAGACCTGCACAAACACGGCAGCTAGATCGTGGGTGGGGTGTCACCAACCGTCAGACGCCGTCAAGCACCGTCAGACCCTCACAAGGAGCCCCGAAATGCCCACCCCCAGCCCCCTCGACCGCGACCAGGCGGCCCGACTCGTTCAAGCCGTCGACGAAGCCCTGACACCCGTCACCGCCTACCGTGACACCAGCCTCCTGCC
The DNA here is from genome assembly GCF_042896985.1 of Streptomyces sp. NPDC001194. Taxonomy (NCBI): domain Bacteria; kingdom Bacillati; phylum Actinomycetota; class Actinomycetes; order Kitasatosporales; family Streptomycetaceae; genus Streptomyces; species Streptomyces sp. NPDC001194. Next base: position 286,530 of record NZ_JBIAXU010000004.1, read on the forward strand.
CGCCACGGGGACCGCCCTACCCGTACCCCAGCCCGGCCGGCCCCCCATGAGTCAGAAGGCGACCGACGCCAGCGCCCTCATGCTCGCCGCCGGAGTGGCCTCGCTCCCGATCGGAGGCGCGACATCCCTCGTGCTGTACACGCTCGGCCACGTCAACCCTGCCGCGCTCGCCATCGGCGCCGCAGCCCCCGTCGCCCTGATCCTCGCCGTCGGATCCCTCGTCCGGGCCGCCAGCCGGGGCGTACAGGGGATCGGTGCGGAGCATCACCACCACTACAACGGACCCGTCAGCCAGGAACACCACACTGTCAGCACGCAGACCCGCGGCCTGTTCGCCAAGACGATCAACAAGCAGTAGGGAGCCGGCATGTTCGCCACGATCTTCGTCCTGCTGTACGTTGCCCACCTGATAGCCGACTACATCCTGCAAACCGACCACCAGGCCGCCCACAAGATGGAGACGACTCGGGAAGGCTGGATCGCGAACCTCGGCCACGCAGGAACCCACACGATCACCACCGCCGCAGCCCTCGGTATCGGCTGGGGAGTCCTCGACCTGGCTATCAGCCTGCCGGCCGCCGGCATCGCCCTCGCCTGGATCACCGGCAGCCACGCCTTCATCGACCGCCGCTGGCCCGTCACCTGGTGGATGAACCACACCGGATCCGCCGACTGGATCAGCCGCGGAGGGGCGGCGCACGTGGATCAGACCGCTCACGTCGCTGCCCTGTTCATCGCGGCACTCGCCATGGCCGCCTGAACTACCGCTCCACCGACAGGCCCTCGCCGACCGCGGGGGCCTGCGTCATGGGTACCGCGCGGGCCAGCCAGCCCGGACCAGACGCCCGCATCGGCTCCGTCGTCGCCACCGCCCCCAATAGCCGACAGAGACGATCCAGCTCACGCTGACACTCGGCAGCAGTCGACCCGCGGACCATGTACGAAACGCCCATGCCCGCAGTGTTCCATCGACAATGGGCACTTGACACGAGTAAGTCACCGAAGTCATGATCTGCTGAAGTAGCACTCGTGCGCGCTCAGGCCGTCCCCACAAGGACGGCCTTTGTCATTCCCGGGGGTGGGCATGGACCGGCCGCAACTCGTCACAGCCGCCGACGCCGCCTACTACACCGGCCGCCCCATCGGAACTATCTGGCGCTGGGCATCCGAAGGACGCATCACCGTCCGCGGCCGCGGCAAGGCAGCCCGTTACGACCTCCGGGAACTCGACCGTAAAACGATCAACCCATGGACGGACGAGGTCCGCCTCGGCAAGCCGCCGAAACTACCCGAGGGCGCCCGAGCCGCCTGAACTGCTGCGGCCCCGCCTGGACTCCGGCACCATGGGCCGCCCAGGAACCGCGACCAAGGGGCACCACATGTTCGGCAGCAAGAAGACGCCCGAAGAGAAGGCGGCAGCAGCCCGCCTGAGCAAAATCCGCGGAGCAGCCGCCGCGGCCGGAGTCACCATGTTCGGCGGCAAGTTCCGGTCGCCCAACCAGATGGACGTCCCCGTCGAAGGTGCGCGCGTGACCATCGAACGCGGCGAAGAAGCCAAGGCCCGGATCACCGCCACGAGGGTCGCCCTCACCGGGATATTCGCCCTGTGGCTCAAGAAAGACATGACCAAGCTCTTCATCACCATCGAAGGCGCCGGCGGGGAAGTCCTTGTCCAGCCCGTCGCTGCATCCAAGGAACCCCAGGCTCGGATCTTCGCGACGCTCGTGAACGGCGAGGCGACCACCCCGGAGTGACCTACGCGAGGAGGCCGTCATGCCGCTGCCTGCCGGCCTCCAGACCGTCACCATCACCGACGTCCGGCCCCACCCCGACGGCAGCCCCATGCGCGGCACCGTCGTCTTCAGCCCGGAAGTCCCCACCATCACCTCCGCCGTCCACGGCGTCATCGTCATGGGCGACGTGGTCGGCGAATGGGTCGACGGCGTCCTCAAGGCCGCCGACGGTACGACCGGCATCAAGCTCCTCGCCTCCGACGCCGACGACTGCACGCCCACCGGCTGGACCTACCGCGTCAGCGAACGCCCCTACGACGCCGCAGGACGTGCCTACTCCATCCTCCTGGCGGCCGAACTCGGCCCTAGCATCCCTCTGCTGACGCTCGCCCCGACCGACCCCGCCAACGGCGACTACGTGACCGTCCCCGGCCCGGCCGGACCCCAAGGGCCCGCCGGACCGACAGGGCCTACGGGAGCCACCGGCCCCGCCGGAGCTACGGGCGCTACGGGTCCCGCAGGCGCGACTGGCCCCCAGGGACCTCAAGGTCCCGCGGGCCCCGCTGGAGCGGACGGCGCCGACGGAGTCGACGGGGCGGCCGGCGCAATCGGGCCCCAAGGTCCCCAAGGCAACCCCGGGCCTACCGGAGCGACGGGTCCGACCGGGGCCACCGGCCCTACGGGCGCCACAGGCCCTCAGGGCCCGGCCGGCGCGACTGGAGCAGCTGGAGCCACTGGCGCGACAGGGGCAACCGGCCCGACTGGCGCTACGGGTGCCCAAGGAACTCAGGGCGTTGCCGGAGCTGACGGAGCGGGGATCCGCACCGCGGAGGCCCGCATAACCGACGGCGCCGTCGTCGACCTCACGTCCACCACCCCGTGGATCATCGCGACGACGTCCGTGGGCACGCCGCTCCAGTGCTCCATCCCCGCGGTGGCCGGCGACCGAATCCGCGTGCACATGTCGATGATGTACGTCGGCGCCCACTTCATGGACCTCGCTCTGCTGACCAACGCAGGCGCGATCGACCAGTACGGAGCCTCGGGCACCAGCACCCCGCTCACCGAAGGCGCGCCCGAGCTCTACCCGAGCGTCAGCTTCTCGAAGACCGCCTCCGCAGGCATGTTCACCGTCGGCTCGACGCACATCACCACCGCCGGCATGGCGACGATCGCGCTCGTCCACTCCGGCACGTCCTCCGGGAAGGTCTACGCCAACAGCACTTACCCGTGGCGGATGCTCCTCGAGAACCTCGGGCCGGCCCCCGCCCCGACGTCGATCAGCGTCGCCCAGACCGGCACGCCCACCTCCGGGTACGTGAAGTGGGCCCCGTCAGGCGTTGCGCTGACAGGCTCCGACGTTACAGGGCCGTTCCGCTACCTCGGAGCTACAGGCTTCCAGATCGGCTCCGGCACTCCGGACTCAAGCAACGTCCTGCCGATCAGCCGTTACCCCAACACCCGCGGCACCCTCTCCAGCTCCCAGTCCGTCTGGTCCGTGGAATTCGGAACCGACGCGGCTGTCCTCCAGCTCCGCTTCAACTACCAGAGCGCAGGCTGCTACCGGCTCACCATCGACGGCCGGCGATACACCGATCTCATGCAGCCCATAGGCGGAACCACCCCGGGCAGCACCCACCTCATGACCGTCAACCTCGGAGCAGCGCAGGCGAGGACCGTGCGCTTCGACTTCTACACGGTGCCTTTCGGAGGGGTTCACCTTCCCCCCGGAGCGACCATGTGGTCGACAGCTACGCGCCCAGGCCGCTTCATGGCCTTCGGCGACAGCCTCCCCGACGGCTCCGCCATCAATACCGGCGGCGGAGCAGGCACTTGGGCGCCCAAGACGGCCTCGCTCCTCGGCTACGACAACTGCTGGAACGAAGCGCGCGGCGGTACTGGCTACATCACGGCCGGCAGCTACGCGACTCTCGCCAACCGGGTCGCCACGGACGTCATAGCCAACGCTCCGACGAAGCTCGTCGTCTGGGCGGGCTACAACGACAACGGAGGCTCCCAGCCGGCCATCGCGGCGGCCGCGGCAAGCCTGTACAGCACCATCAAGGCCGGACTGCCCAACGCGACGGTCTACGTCATCGGCTGCTGGTCACCCACGGGCTCACCAGGAGCGTCCCTGACGAACACCGACGACACCCTGAAGGCGCAAGCAGCAGCTGCAAGCCTCCCGTTCATCAGCCCGATCACAGGGAGGTGCTACGACGCCTCAGGGACGCTCGTAGCCACCCACGGGCCATGGATCACAGGCACAGGGCGCGTAGGGGCCACTACAGGCTCAGGGAACGCGGACACCTACATCGGTACGGATGCTGTCCATCCCACGGATGCAGGGCACGCCTACCTGGCCAGACGCATCACAGCAGCCCTCCAGGAGCTCACCCCCTCCTAGGGGTCAGGAGACACCCCCCACCCCCCTCAAGGGGGCAGGGGGGGTACGGGGAGGGGAGGGGGAGGGTATGCCGACGTCACCCCCAACGAGGTGCGGGGATCCCGAGTGTCAGGAGCTCACCACGCAAGGCAGGTGCGAGGCACACCAGAGGAAGGCGTGGGCGAACAGGTCGAAAGCTTGGGGTTCAGGCTCGACACGCAAGTGGCGTGACCTCAGGGCTCGACAGCTCGAACGAGAGCCCTCATGCCGATGGTGCGGCTCGCGTGACGATCTCCAGGTCGACCACATCATCCCGCTGTCCGAAGGCGGCTCGAAGTGGGACATGGCGAACCTCCAGACGCTCTGCAGCGGCTGTCACGACGTCAAATCGGATCAAGACAGGCGTCAGAGGACTCATCCAGAGGGCTCGCGGCTCACATTTTGACCCTGTACAAGGTCGTTTTTGGGTGAGAAAATGGGGCTCGGATCTTCGATTTTCGGGCCTCTGAGAGCTCGAATTTGGCCCTCGGAACCCGGGATTTACCCCCGGAGAGGCCCCCGGGAGGGGGTAGGGGAGTCAAAATCACCAAATCGGACATCCTGGACAGCGCCGCGGTGAGCTGGGATGGCGCACGCTCAGAACGGCTATAGGGGGATCAAGCCCCTGACCTGCGATAACGCTAAGTGACTGGTTCCTGGGGGTGTTGACCATGCCCCGAACCGCCAAGCCGGCTGGGCTCAAGCTGATCGAGGGACGTTCCGCCGGCCGAGACTCGGGGGGCCGGAAGGTCAACTCGGGGCCCGACTTCAAGCGCCTGCCGCCCGCGGCGCCCGACTGGCTATCACCCGAGGCGGCCGCCGAGTGGGACCGTGTTCTGCCTGAGCTGTCCCGCCTCGACCTCGTCAAGGAGTCCGACCGGGCTGCGCTCGCGGCGTACTGCGAGGCCTGGGCCACCTTCGTCGAGGCGACGCTGACCGTCCAGCAGGAAGGCCAGTTCATCGAGGCGCGCCAGGGCAAGCTGGCCCACCCTGCCGTGGGGATCGCCCGCGCGGCCGGCCGTGAGATGCGGTCCTGGGCCGCCCACTTCGGCCTGACCCCGTCCACGGAGCAGGCCCTGGCGCGAAGCGGGGGCGACGATGGCGACGGCGAAGCGAACCCGTTCGCGAGCTCCGGATCCGGCTGACCTGGGCATTTCCCCGGAGGTCGCCTGGTATCTGCAGGATCGTGGAATTCCGCTGCCGGACTGCCCGCCCAAGGTGCAGACCCCTTCACCAGGCGACGCCCCCGGCGCCGTCTTCGACCCCCACCGGGTCGACAAGGTTCTGAAGTCGTTCCACCTGCTGCGGCATACGCAGGGCAAGTGGGCGGGTAAGCCGCTGGATCCGGACCCGTGGCAGGTGGCGTACATCCTGGCGCCGGTGTTCGGCTGGGTCCGCTGGGACGACGAGGCCGAGGGATACGTGCGGATCGTCCGCAAGCTGTACGTGGACGTGCCCCGCCGCAATGGCAAGACGACGCTCTCGGGCGGCATTGCCGTGTACCTGATGGCCGCGGACTCGGAGCCGGGCGCCCAGGTGTACGCGGCCGCGACCAGCGAGAAGCAGGCCCGCTACACGTTCGACCCGATCAAGACGATCGCGGAGCGGGCGCCAGCGTTGAAGGGGAACGTCAAGGCGTTCACCAAGAAGATCACGCACCCGGCGTCCGGCAGCTACTTCACCGTCGTCTCGTCGGTGGCAGAGGCGCTGCACGGCGCGAACGTCCACGGCGGGATCATTGACGAGCTGCACGTCCACAAGTCGCCCGACCTGGTGGAGACGATCGAGACGGGTACCGGTTCCCGCCGGCAGCCGCTGGTCATCATCATCACGACGGCAGACGAGGGCAAGCAGGAGTCGATCTACGACCGCAAGCGGCAGTACGTCGAACAGTTGGCCCGCGGCGCGCTGCACGACCTGGACACCTACGGCGTGGTCTGGGGTGCCGACGAGGACGACGACCCGCACGCCGAGGCGACATGGCGGAAGGCCAACCCGGGCTACGGGGTGTCCCCCTCCGCCGCGTACCTGCGGGGCGCGTCGGCTGAGGCTCAGCAGTCGCCGGCCGACCTGGCGAAGTTCCTGCGCCTGCACCTCGGGATCCGCACCAAGCAGACGACGCGGTTCCTGACGTTGGAGGCCTGGGACCGCAACGCGTCCATGGTCGACGAGCGGCGGTTCGAGGGGCGGGAGGCGTATGGCGGCCTGGACCTCGCGAGCTCGTCTGACCTCTGCGCGCTGTGCTGGCTCTTCCCCGACGACCGCACTGGCACCCTCGATGCGGTCTTCAGGTTTTGGACGCCAGAGGACAACCTTCGTGCGCTGGACAAGCGGACCGCGGGTGCCGCGTCGCGCTGGGTTCGGGAGGGCTTCCTGGTGGCGACGCCGGGGAACGTCGCGGACTACGACTGGATCAAGGAGCAGATCCGGCGGGACCGTGACCTGTTCAAAGTCAAGTCCATCGGCTACGACCCGTGGAACGCCAGCCAGCTGACCAACGACTTGGTCAGCGAGCGGGCGCCAATGGTCAAGGTACGGCAGGGCTTCGCGACCATGAGCCCGGTCCTCAAGGAGATCCAGCGGCTAACGCTGCAGGGTACGGCCGAGCGGCCCGCCCTTCGCCATGGTGGCCATCCGGTGACCAGATGGTGTGTCGATAACTTGTCCGTGGCAATGGATCCGGCGGGCAACGTAAAGCCCGACAAGGCGAATTCGGGTGATAAAATTGATGGAGTATCAGCGCTCGCAACCGCCATGGCGGAAGTAGTCGCCAGGCCCCCTCGTCGCAAGTCCCGGTACGCGGACGACGAAGAGATCATGGTGGTCTAATGCGAGACCCCGGCGAGTGCGCTAACACTCCCGGGGCTTGGCCAACCTAGATGAGAGGTTGACATGGAGAACCCTACTCCGTGCTGCGTCGACTGCGAAGCGCCGGTGGCGCGCAGGTCGAACCGGGGTCCCTGGCCGAAGCGGTGTGCAGCGCATGTACGCACTGCCCCCAAGTACTGCCGGACGTGCGGCTCCGAGGCGACGGGAGCCCGACGCCGGGGCGATCGGATCTACTGCTCCGACGCGTGCTTGCCTGAATGCTCTATCGCGGGGTGCCATTCCCGGGGCGTGAAGCGCGGCTGGTGCGAGAGCCACTACTCGCAGTGGTGGAAGAAGGGCGAGCCGCGAACGCTGCGGAAGATCTCACCTAAGACTGAGTTCTGCCAGGCGTGCGCCCGGCGGAACCCGAAGGATCAGCCCAAGCGGGGATTCTGCTCCCGCGCTTGCTACGCGTTCTTCCGGCTCCACGACGGGAGAATCCCTGTCACCTTCACCTGCGTCCTGTGCAGCGACCCCGTCGACCTCATGACGGAGCGGACCAAGGCGGGGTGGCGCAAGCGTTCCACGTCCCGCATGTGCACTCCTTGTGCGAAGAGCAGGCGGTACGGCGCGAGCGTCGTGCAGCTCGTCAAGCGTGACGGTTCGGACTGCCGACTCTGCGACACGGCAATAGACCTCGGGCTGAAGTTCCCGGACCCCTTCTCGGTCAGCATTGACCACGTACTGCCGAGGGCGAAGGGCGGATCGGATGCGGCAGTGAATCTCCAGCTGGCGCATCTGCGATGCAACATCGTCAAGCGCGACAGGCTCTTGACCGTTTCCTGAATGGGCTGAGGGCGCCCACCGAAGTGGACGCCCTCCCATGCATCGCCATGACCCGCCAGGCCCGGCCATGCATCGCATGGACTCGCCAGGCCAAACCCTGAGCTAGCTATTCTGCCTGCTCCAGCCTGGCGAGGCGAGTCCGCAGCTCGGCAATCTCGTCCTCGGTTCTCTCGGCTCGCTGCCCCATGGAGGCGACGGCGTCTTCGAGGCGCCGCTGTCGAACGTCGGTCCGGCGGTTGAACTCCAGCTGCATGGAGAAGGCGCGCATCGTCGCCTCCGTCAGCTGGCGCACCTCGGGGCTGAGGCCATTCAGATCAACGTTGACGACCTTCGAATGACCGCGTGCGAGCGCGCGCGTGGACCGGCGCTGCTGGCCCCTCGCGAGAACGACGTGCTCGTCGGGACGCACGACCCTGTAGCCCACGTTGCGGACAGAGGTGACGGCATGCTTGTCGACGATCTCCAGTTCGCGGGCGGCCCGGCGCATGGCCATCTGAATGACATGCCGGTCGTTCACTGCGTGCAGGCAGAGGGCTTCGGCCATCGCCTCGTAGGTCAGGATGCCGTCGACGTCAGCGGCCTGGAGCATGTCGTACAGGGTGCGCCATCGGGCGGTTTCGCCGACCGGTTCGAAGTGGTTCACAGCGCCTCCACCTTGGAGGTGAAGCGCCCGAACCGGGGGCGCCAGTCGCCGAGTCCGATCCGCGTTCCGGCGGCGTCGGCTATCTCCTGTAGCTCTTCGAGGTTCAGCTCGGTCTCGTCGAGTTCGCCGTCTGCTTCGACGGCCCACTGCTGGAACATCGGGCGCGTGCGCATGACCCGGGACATGCCGACCTTGACCGACTTACGGTGCCGGAAGTTCTCGTCTAGCCAGAGTTCGGCCGGATCGCGTGGACCTCGGTAGGCGACGGGGTTGATGTCGGTGGAGATGAACACGCCTCGCGTCACCTGCCGTCCTGACCGTGTGAGCTTGGCAGCGTCCACGAGGCAGCGCTGGATGTTGTCGCCGGGGACGAATGGTCCGGCGTCGGGGTCGTAGTACAGGCCGCCCAGGAACTCCAGTCGGGCCATGTCCTCGTGGTCGGCGTCCGTCTTCTTTCGCTTCGCCGAGGCCGACTTCATGGCGCGCGCGTGGGGGTTGAGGGGATCGGACAGCTGGGCGTTGTGCATGAGCAGCGGCAGCGTGCCGGTGAGTGTTACGCGAAAGCGCACTGGAGACCTCCATGAGCGTGCGTGAACTGGCCTAATTCTACCGGTCATTCCGGCATATAAGCCCGCAAAGACCGCAATACTTTGGGCCCCTCCGGCGGCCGGACAGGAGGCCGCATGTTCGCCTGGCGCCGTACCGCAGTGCGCAAGAGGGTCGTCGTCAACCTCGCCGACAAGGCGTTCTCCGGGGTGCTGTGGGCGAAGCGCGGGCCACTGCTCGTACTCCGTGACACCGAGCTCCTGGAGCCCGGCCGGGCCCCGCAGCCGATGGACGGCGAGGTTGTCATCGAGCGCGCGCGGATCGAGTTCATCCAGGTTCTGGCGACGGGCGGTGGCTGATGGCGTTCGTGGTCTCCTCCGGCCAGCTCGCGATCACCGGCGCTGGCGTCACCCCCGGATATGCGGCGATGACTCTCCCGGCTATGCCGTGGGAGTACGAGACGATCTGGCGCACTCAGCCCCAGGTCCGTACCGTGATCGGCTTCCTCGCCCGGAACATTGCGCAGCTGGGCATCCACACCTTCCGCCGGGTGAGCGACACCGACAGGGAGAGGCTGACGGACCACCCGCTGGCCAAGCTCCTGGCGTCCCCGATGCCGGGCATGACGACGTACCGGTTCGTTGAGCGGATGGTCTCCGACATCGGCGTGTACGACCACTGGTACGGGATCAAGCTGAAGCTCGATGGCCAGCTGCGGATCCTTCCCGTGCCGCCTTCTCTGATCCGCCCGCACGGCGGGAACTGGATCGCGCCGAAGTACTACGAGACGGCGGGTGGCCGGGACTTCGCCGTGGACGAAGTGGTCCACATCCATGGCTACTCGCCCGACAACCTGACCGTCGGCTCTTCGCCGATCGAGTCGCTGCGCGAGCTGCTGCTCGAATCGTCCGAGGCGGCCCGCCAGCGATCGCAGATGTGGAAGGGCGGCGCCCGTCTGACGGGCGTCCTGCAGCGTCCAGCTGACGCACCTGACTGGGGGGCCAAGGAGAAGACCCGCTTCCGTGAGATGTGGCGAACGTTCTCGCAGGGTGGTGGCGCCGAGGGCGGCACGCCGATCCTCGAGGACGGTATGACCTACATCCCGGTCGGCTTCAACCCGGAGCAGGCCCAGTACATCGAGGCCCGCAAGCTGACCCGTGAAGAGGTCTCGGCGGCGTACTTCATCCCGCCTCCGCTGATCGGGATCCTCGACCACGCCACCTACTCGAACATCAAGGAGCAGCACGCACACCTGTACCAGGACACGCTCGGTCCGTGGATGGTGATGCTGCAGCAGGAGATCGTCGCGCAGATCCTGCCTGACCTGCCCGGTAACAACGACGACGTGTACTGCGAGTTCAACATCGACGCCAAGCTGCGCGGCAGCTTTGAGGAGCAGGCGGTAGCCGCTTCGACGGCGACGGGCCGGCCGTGGATGACGGTCAATGAGACCCGCGCCCGGAACAATCTGCCGGCCATCGACGGCGGCGACTCGCTGATCACGCCGATGAACGTGACCGAAGGTGGGCTCGCCTCGCCGCGGGACACGGCGCCCGATCCGGCGGCGCTCCCAAAAGCGCGGGGCCTGGCGCTGGTCAAGAGCGGCAGGCCGTCTGAGCTGGGTACCGCGGCGACCGAGGGCAAGGCGCTCGCGACGTCACTGGAGAAGTGGACGAAGCGCGAGGCCGACAAGCTGCTGGCGGCCGCGGGCGCGAAAGCCGACGACCTGCCCGACCTGGTGGCGCTGTGGGCCGCCGGGTCCAAGGATCGGATCGCCCAGCTGGAGGCACTCCTCTCCGACCACGGCTACCGCCTTGCGCAGGTCGGCGCCTGGGAGGTCCTGAACGTCTGGAACCCGGGCGCCGAGGACTGGTCGGCAGACGTCATGCTGGCGTGGATTCTCGCGGCCGCGCACACGCACGCGGTACAGCACGAGGAGGCCGGCCGGAAAGCCGTGGCCGCCGTACAGGAAGGTGGAGCTGACGGCTGGCGCGACCGCCTGATCGGCGCGGCCGGTTCGTGGGAGTCGGCGGCCGCGGTCCGTGCCGTGACCGCGGCTACGGAGCTGCGCAGCTTCGGCGGCCACGATGCGGCTTCCGCCTCCGGGCTGACCAAGAAGATCTGGCGCACTGGCGGCCGCAATCCGCGGCCTTCCCACAAGGCCCAGGACGGCGAGTCCGTCAGCCTCGACGACGTGTTCTCCAACGGCCTGCGCTGGCCCGGCGACGGCCAGGGCAAGGTCGACGAGCTCGTGAACTGCAACTGCACTCTCGACTACGCGAAGGAGGGATGACGTGCGCACCAAGGATTTCACCGCCAGGGTGAAGGCGGCGGGCGTCGCCGACGGGCTGGCCGAGGGGCAGTTCGTTGCGATCGTCTCGGTGTTCGGCAACGAGGACAGCGTCGGCGACGTCGTCCGCCCCGGCGCGTTCACGGAGACCCTGGCCGAGTGGGGCGAGAAGGGCGACCCGATCCCCGTGATCTGGTCCCACGCCTGGGGTGATCCGTTCGCCCACGTCGGCGTAGTCGTCAAGGCGGTCGAGACGCTGCAGGGCCTTGAGGTCACCGGCCAGATCGACGACCTCGACACGAACCCGACCGCAGCCCAGGTCTACCGGCTGCTCAAGTCTCGTCGCGTTACTCAGTTCAGCTTTGCCTACGATGTCAACGAAGGCGCCTGGGTTGAGGACGAGAATCACAAGTACGGCGGCTACTACGAGCTGCGGCGCCTCAAGCTCCACGAGGTCGGGCCGTGCCTAGTCGGCGCGAACCAGGAGACTGAACTCCTCGCTGCGAAGGCCACCGGCCTGGCGCGCGGGGCGAAGGCGGGACGCGTCCTGTCACAGAAGAACTTCGAGGCTCTCGCGGCCGCCTACGAGGCGATCGGCGAGGTACTCGGATCGGCCCAGCCCGAGAAGGCTGCGGCCAGCGACACGTCCAGCGAGTCCGGCCAGCCGGATCCTGGGGCCGCCGACGGCCTTGAGCCCTCCGCGAAGTCCGAGGAAATCCCGCCCGCCCAGGAGTCCCCGGACAAAAACCCGAGCAGCGCCGAGCAGCAGGCCACGCCGGACCTCCGCGAAGCATCCCCCGAGGATGCCGCCAAGGCCGGAACCGCCTCGCTCGGGATGCGCACTCGCCTTGAGCTGCTCAAGCTCCAGGCTTCGCTACCGAGATGAGGACCTATGCCCAGCAAGATTGAAGATCTGAACCAGCAGATCAAGCACCACGTGACCGAGGCGACTGCGATCCTCGACCGCGCCAAGGCGGACGGAGATCGAGACCTCACGGCTGACGAGAACAGCCAGGCGCGCGAGCACATGGCCAAGGCCACCGAGGCGCGTGATGAGGTTCTGCGACTCAAGGGCGACGAGGAGCTCCGGAAGACCCTGAGCGACCTCGGGAGTGCTATCGCCCCGGATGCTTCATCCGACCCCAGGGGTGGCCGGAAGTCCGGAAGCGGCATCATCGTGCCCGGACCCCACGAGAGTCTCGGCGCGCAGTTCGTCGCATCGGGCGAGTACAAGAGCCTGATCGAATCGGTTCCGAACGGGGTGTTCTCTAAGGACTCCCGCGTTCAGTCGCGGCCGGTCGCCTTCAAGTCCCTCGTCACGGGCGCATCGGACACCAGTGCTGGCGCGTTCGTGCAGAACGATTTCCTCGGCCTGCAGCTCGGCCTCAACACGTTCCAGCGCCCGCTGCGCCTGCGTGATCAGGTCACCGTCCTGACGACTACGTCGGACACGGTCGAGTACGTTCGCATGACGTCGACCACGAACAACGCGGCACCTGTCGCGGAAGCGACCAGCTCCGCCGCGCCGACCGCCCCCGGCGGAGCGGGCGCCCTCGTTCCCAACGCAGGTGGCGGCTACAAGCCGGAGTCGGCGCTGGCCGCCGTCCGTGTCACCACCCCCGTGCGCACCATCGCGCACTGGATGCCGATCACGCGTCGCGCGCTCTCGGACGCGTCCCAGATCCGCAGCATCATCGATGCATTCCTCCGCTACGGACTGGAGGAGGAGCTCGAAGACCAGATGGTTCAGGGCGACGGCACCGGCGAGAACTTCGAGGGCCTCGGCAACGTCTCCGGCGTGCAGGCGCAGGCCTGGGACACCAACGCTCTGGTCACCATCCGCAAGGCGAAGCGGAAGGTCCGCGACGTCGGCCGTTCCAACGCCAACACCCTCCTGATCAACCCGGCCGACCTGGAGACCGTCGACCTCCTGCAGGACAACGAGGGCCGCTACTACTTCGGCGGTCCGAGCGGACCGGGCTCGGCGACAGAGCTGTGGGGCGTGCGGGTCGTGGAGTCGGAGTCCACCCCGGCCGGCACCGCGTACATCGGCGACTTCAAGAAGGCCGTTCTCTGGGACCGCGAACAGTCTTCCATCACCATGACGGACAGTCACGCGGACTACTTCACGCGCAACCTCATCGCCATCCTGGCGGAAATGCGTGCCGCCTTTGGCATCATCCAGCCCTCCGCCTTTGTTGAAGTCGACCTGACCGCCTGATGCGTCAGTAGGCTGGCTACAACAAAACGCCCCGACGCAGTGCTCTAACACTGCGCCGGGGCCAGCCGGACAACCTGACTCAACCAGGAGCCCGACCGTGACCAAAGGTAAGACGTGCGCGCGATGTCGCGCAACGAAACCCACAAGCGACTACCCGCCCGGGAAGCGCTGGCGTGACGGACTTCACCCGTATTGCCGAGCATGCAAGCGAGTGGCAGACGCCGAATCGCATGCAAGGAATCGCGAAAAGCGAAACGCGGCCATGCGGGATCACTACGCGGCCAACGCCGAGACCTACAAAGCCCGAGCGCAGGATGCGTACCGGGGCAACCCGGAAGCCGCCAAAAGCCGATCTCGTATCTGGGCGACGGCCAACCCGGAGCGGCGCAGGGAGATCGTCCACGCCTCCGCGCGTCGGCGGCATCAGCTCGACCCTGAGCGGCGCCGCGAAATCTGGCGGCGCCGAAACGCGGCGATCAAGAAGGGCGTGGCCCTCTACGCATTCACCAGTGCTGACGTGGCAGCCAAGGTCGCCTACTGGGGCCATGCCTGCTGGGTCTGCCGTGTTCCGTACCAGGCGATCGACCACGTGAAGCCGCTCGCCAAGGGCGGGCCACACATGCTGGCGAACCTTCGCCCTATCTGCACCAGCTGCAACACCAGGAAGCTGGACCGCTGGCCGCTTCCTTAGACCTACAGGAGGCCCAGGATATGGCATATCTGAACCCGGGAGCGGGCGCGGCCCGCGAAGGCAAGCAGGCTGCCGCCTCTGCCAACGCCGCCGCGATGACTACCGCCGCGGCGGCCGGTGCGAATCCCACGAAGGCAGAGTTCGACAAGGTCGTCGTCGACCTCGGCGTGCTCCGCACCGCACACAATGACCTGCTGGCAAAGCTCCGCACAGCCGGTCTCCTTGCTTTGTGACCCTGTTCATCCGGCAGACGGCCAGAGGGCGGTGCCCGTGCGGCGCCGAACATGCGGCGTGCGGCCCGCCCTCGACCGTCACGCCCTTCGGCCAGAGCATTGAGGAGGTGGCCGCAATGAGCGGGCCGCTCAGGAAGTATCGATACACGTCCCCCGGCGGTAGCGAGTCCGTGCTGAAGCTGAGCACGGAGGACGCGGAGCGTCACGGCCTGACCGATGAGGATCTCGTTGAATCCGGCAGCTCCGCCAAGGCGGCCGCCTCGGAGCCGAACAAGTCGCGCGACACGTCGGCCAACAAGGCGCGTGCGCCTCGCGGCAAGGGCGGTGCGGGTGGTGGCGACTGACACGCCGCTGGCCGATCCGGCGAGGCTGGCGCTCTACCTGCGGGTCTCCGCTAGCGACCCGCTGCTACTGGAGGTTCTCCGGTCCGCGTCGCAGCGGTTCCGGGGGGCGGTCGGCCATGAGGTCGATCTGGTCGAGGACGAGGCGATAACCCTCGACGGCAACGGCCGGCAGTCGCTTCTGCTCCCGGTCTGGCCCACGACCGCCGTCGAGAAGGTCGTACTCGAGGGCGAAGAGCTCACCGCGGGGACGGACTACGACTGGTCCGAGGCGGGCGTCCTGCGCCGCCTCGGCTGCCAGGTCTGGCCGGACAAGCTCCGCTGCGTTCAGGTGACCTACAGCCACGGCTGGGCGGAGATCCCCTCCGACATCTCGGATGCGGTCATCGAGCAGGCGCGCGCCTCGTACCGGGCCGAACCGGGCTTGAAGTCCAAGGCCGTCGGCGGGCAGTCCGTCACCTGGGAGACGGGCGTCACCAGCCAGTGGTCGGCGGCCGTCGAGCGCCATCAGGTCCAGACGGGCAGCGACACATGATGTTCAACCAGACGCTCGTGCGGGTGCGCGCGGGTACGCGCACGGACCGCGGTGGGAACACGGTCGCCGACTGGGCGACCGCCACCCGCCTGACCGTCGAGCAGGTCAACATCCAGCCCAGCATCCAGCAGGAGACGCACGACGAGACCCGCTCGTCGAAGATCACCGGCTGGCACGTCCAGTCCGCCGAGGGCACCAACCCCGACATCCGCGCGGACGACCGCATTGAGTGGGACGGCCTGACCCTCGAGGTCGACGGCGAAGTCGCGCGTTGGCCCGAGCTCTTCGTCAACGCGATCCACCACGTCGAGTTCGAGATGAAGCGGTCCACCGGATAGGAGGCGACCGTGCTGGAGAAGTTCGAGCTGGATGCGGCCGGCGTCCGCGAAGTCCTCAGGGGCCAGGCAGTCCGGGAACTGGTCGACGGGTACGCGCAGCAGGTCGCCGACAATGTGAAGCCACTCGTCCGTGACGGCGTCCCCATTGAGGTCCGCAAGTACACGACTGACCGCGGCGCGGCAACGGTTGTCGTGGCCGACGTTCGCGGCATGGCCTGGCAGGCGCGCGATGGGATCCTCACCCGCGCGGCCGCGCAGGCTGGCCTCGAGGTCAAGGCCGTGGAGCGATGAAGCCGCTCGTCGTCTTCGGTGACGTCCAGGCAGCGGGCGCGTCTGTGCTACGGGCGGCACTGGCCGGGAGGCTGGAGGGGTTCGTGGACGGTGTCACCGTCGGCACCCGGGTTCCCGGAGACCGCTCGCCCGAGATGCCGCGCCTGCCCTATGTCATGGTCCGCAAGGACGCCGACTTCCCGCACTCGTCGATGGCGAACGCCCGCTGCACCCTGCGGGTCACCGTCTGGCACGAGGACGCAGACCAGGCCCACGACCTGGCGATGCTCTGCCAGGCCCTGCTCTTGGTGCACTCAGGGCCGGTCATCCGCGGCGCCCGTCCCGGGACCGGCCCGATCGCAGCGGTCGACGAAGGCGCCGAGCGAGCCGCCTCTGGCATCGACCTGTCCACGTTCACCGTGCTCGCCAACGTCAAGCCCCAGGTGCTCAGCGCCTGATCTCGTCCGCCGAACTGCGACGACAACCCCTTACCCAATGAAGGAGGACGCCGTGGCCGGCGACCCGCTGAAGGCAAATCTGTGGACGGACGCGGACGTCTACATCTCAACCAATCTCTCCGCGACCCTGCCCGCCAACGCCGGTACCCCGTTCGGTGTGGACTGGGAGCTGGTCGGTCTCCTCGATGGAGACGACGGCTTCCCGGAGTCCCGGGACGAGGACACGGACGACAAGTTCGCGTGGGGCGGCATCCTCGTCCGCACGAGCCGCAACCACTTCAAGCTGACCAAGTCGTTCACGGCACTTGAGGACAACGACACCACGTTCTCCCTGCTGTGGCCCGGGTCGACGTCCTCGCAGATCGTCGTGCCGCGGCCGGCCAAGGTCCTCGTCGCGTTCGAGACCCGCGAGGGCAGCAAGGTTCGCCGCCTGATCTCCGCGAACTACGCCGAGATCTCGCTTGACGGCGACCACGGCGAGAACGAAACCGACCTCGAGTCGATGACGTTCGTCGCGACGATCTACCCCACCGGCGGTGGTGTCCTCTTCGACCGGCAGGGCACGCCGACGATGACGGCCCTGGACGTCGCGCCCGCAACCAAGACCCTGGCCGTCGCGGGGATCGGCGCACTCACCGCCACGGCCACCTACGACGACCTGTCGACCGCCGACGTCACCGCGTCCGCGTCGTGGGTGTCGTCCAACCTGACCAAGGCGACCGTCGCCTACGGCTACGTGACCGCAGTCGCCACCGGCTCCGCAACCATCACCGCCTCCTACGGCGGATTCTCCGACACCTGCGCGGTGACGGTCAGCTGATCGCCGGGGCGCGGAAGTTCTGTCGCGGTTCGGCCGCGCCCCGGTGCACCACTTGAGCCGCGACAGGAGTTGCCATGCCCATCAGCTATACCGACCAGCAGATCCGGGAGAAGGCCGCCTCCCTCGGCCTCATCCAGGAAGGCGCCGACCTGCCCCGCCAACTGCGCGGCAAGGTCGTCGCCGCCATGGCCTACGGCGACGCCGCCGAACGACATCAGGCCCCCGAGCCGCAGCTAGCCGGGGAGATCGTCATCCACGGCAGCTCCATCCTCATCGACGGCGAGCACTTCCCCTGGCTCGTCGCTGCGCAGCCGATGGACATCGGCCTCAACCCCGACGGTGTGAGCACTGTCCGCCTGACTCTGATGGCCGCCTCCGTGCAGGTCATCCGCCCCGAACCGCGACCCGAAAGCGAGCACTGACATGGCCACCCGAACCGCGACGAGCAAGGCCCCGGACGACCAGCCGTTCGACTTCAACCTCGACGCCGTCCAGGCAGAAGTCGAACTGCGCCCTTTCCGGGTGCACTTCGCAGGGCGGCGCTGGGAGTTCACCCACATGCAGGAGCTCGATGCCTGGGAAGCAATCGAAGCTGCCGAGACCGGAAACATCGGCGTCGTGGTGAACACGATCCGACTCGCCCTCGGTGATCAATGGGAAGACTTCCGTAAGGTGCCCATGCCGCAGCACAAACTAATGCCGCTCTTCAAGGCGTGGCAGGCGCATTCCGGAGTTGAGACGGGGGAATCCGAAGCCTCCGGGAACTGATCCGGAGGCATGGCCGAGCCCTCGAGGCGGACCTGCGTAGCCAGTATGGAGTCCGGCTCCGAGACCTGTTCACTGGCGACCTGACGTGGCGCGAGCTGATCTCCTACGTCGATGGGTTGCCGCCCGGATCCCGAGTGAGGACGGCCCTCAATGAGGGCCGGGCTGAGCCGACCCCAGAAGCCGTAATCCTCACTGACATGTTCGACATGCTCCAGAACGTCGACTGGCACATCGTCGCCAGCAACATCGACAAGAAGTCCAACCTTCCCAAGGCGCCCAAGCCGTACCCGCGCTGGTGGCTGCAAAGCGCCCGCGCCAAGGCCGATGGCGGCGACCGTGTAGCCCGCCTTGAGGCCGCCCGTACACGCAGGCGCGAGCGCGCCGAGGCAATCGCCGCCGGCCGCATCGCCTGACCAGACTGGGGGTGCCGGGTGCCGAACGTCGGCTACGCAACCATTCAGATCATCCCCTCCGTCCGCGGCATCGCCGACGAGCTGCGCAGCCAGCTCGTCGGACCGTCCGAGGACGCGGGCAGTGACGCCGGTGAAGCGGCGGGCGGCAACCTCAAGGAGAAGCTCCTCGTCGGCGTTGCCGCCGCGGGCGCGGCCGCCGGCGCAATCCTCGTCGCGGGGATCACTGAGGCGATTGAGCAGGCGAACATCACCTCGACGCTGCAGGCCCAGCTTGGCGCGACCGGCAAGGACGCCGCTAAGTACGGCAAGGTTGCCGGGCAGCTCTACAGCAAGGGCATCACGGAGAGTTTCGAGCAGGGCGCCGAGGCGATCCGGTCCGTCGTCAACGCGGGCCTCGTCGCCCCGGATGCGACGAACGCCCAGCTGGAATCCATCAGCGCCAAGATGTCCGACGTTGCGACCATCTTCGGTACGGACATGGAGCGGCAGACCGAGGCTGTCGCCGCCATGTTCAAGAACGGGGTCGCACCATCGGCGGAGGATGCCCTCGACCTGATCACGGTCGGCTTTCAGAAGTTGGGCCCGAACGCAAACGATCTCTTGGACACATTCCAGGAGTACAGCGTCCAGTTCAAGAAGCTGGGCATCGACGGCAAGGAAGCAATCGGCCTCTTCAATCAGGGCATCATCGCCGGCGCTCGGGACACCGACATCATCGCCGACGCCTTCAAAGAGTTCTCGATCCGCGCGATCGACATGTCGCAGTCGTCGCAGGACGCGTACAAGGCGATCGGGCTCGACGCGGAGAAGATGTCCCTGCAGATCGCGAAGGGCGGCGACGCTGCAGGCGACGGCCTTCAGCTGGTTCTCGACAAGCTCCGGGCGATGAAGGATCCGGTGGAGAGGAACGCCGCCGCGGTCGGACTGTTCGGCACGCAGGCCGAGGACCTGGGTCAAGCCCTCTTCGAACTGGACCCCTCCGAGGCGACACTCCACTTCGAGAGCGTGACCGGCGCAGCGGCCGAACTGGGCAAGACGATCCACTCCGGCCCGAGCCACGAGTTCGAGGTTTTCGCCCGCACGATCAAACAGAACTTCGTCGACTTCCTCAGCAACGAGGCGCTGCCCGTCGTACTGAACGTCGCGAAGGCGCTCAACCGCGACCTCCTGCCGCCCATCAACGCCTTGGCCTCCGCGGTCGAGGCGGCGCTCGTGCCTGCCCTGAAGGGGCTCTTCACGGCGGGCATGGCCGTCATCGACTGGCTGCGCGAATGGGGTGTCTGGCTGCTCCCGGCAGCGATCCTCGTTGGCGGTCTCACCCTGGCACTGAACGCGCAGGCCATCGCGACCGCCGCCGTCACCGCCGTGTTCTCCATCTACCGCGGCGCGATCCTGCTCGGCACTGCGGTGACCAACGGGTTCGCCGCAGCGCAGGCGGTCCTCAACGCGGTGATGGCACTCAACCCGATCACGCTCATCGTGATCGCGCTTGTCGCCCTGGTGGCCGCCATCGTCATCGCCTACAAGCGCTCGGAGACATTCCGCGCCATCGTGCAGGCAGCCTGGGCCGGCATCCAGACCGCGGTGAAGTACGCCTGGGAGTCGGTCATCAAGCCCGCCTTCGAGGGTCTCATGATCGGCCTGAAGGCGGTTGGCGCGGCCGCACTCTGGCTGTGGGAGAACGCCCTCCAGCCCGCGCTCGCTGGCATCTGGGAAGCGATCAAGATCGTCGCTACGGGGATCATCGTGGTTTTCGTTGCCCCCACCATGGCCGCCATCAAGGTTCTCGGAGCGGTCTTCTGGTGGCTGTGGGATGTTGCCATCAAGCCCGCATTCGACCTCATCGCTGCCGGAGCGATGTGGCTGTGGACGAACGGCATCAAGCCCAGCTTCGACTTCATCGTCGCCGGCATAAAGCTCGTCGGCGCCGGTGCCATGTGGCTGTGGACCAATGCCATCAAGCCGGCCTGGGACAGCATCGTCGCTGGCGCCCTGTGGCTTTGGAACAACGGCATCAAGCCCGCGTTCAACAGCATCATGACCGGTGTGCACCTGGTCGGCGACGGAGCCATGTGGCTCTGGCAGAACGCCATCAAGCCGGCGTGGGACGGCATCGGAAATGCGATCAAATGGGTGTGGCAGAACTGGATCAAGCCTGCCTTCGACAATGTCTCGAAGGGCGTTGGCTACGTCCGTGACTCCTTCGATACAGGGGTCAGCGCGATCGGCCGAATCTGGGAGGGCCTGAAGGACATCACCCGCAAGCCCGTCCAGTTCATCATCGACACCGTCTACAACAACGGCATCCGAAAGGTGTGGAATCAGGTAGCGGAGTTCACCGGCTCCAAGCAGCTCGGCGTGCTCACGTTCGCCACGGGCGGCGGCGTGTTCGGCGCCGGCACCGCCACCTCTGACTCCATCCCCGCCTTGCTCTCCAACGGCGAGCACGTGTGGACGGCGCGCGAGGTCCGCGGCGCCGGCGGCCACGGCGCGGTCGAGGCACTCCGCGCGCGGGCAGCAAGCAGCGGATCCGCGTTCGCCAAGGGCGGCGCCGTCGGCATCCCGCGGTACGCGGACGGAGGTGTCGTCGACTGGCTGTCTGGCAAGGCGCGCCAGATCGGCGGCGCCCTCATGGACGGCATCCAGTTCATGACCAGCCCCAGCAAGGCCTGGGACGTGGCGACCAAGTTCATCCGCGACCAGATCGGCTCCAACCTCACCGGCTCGCAGTGGGCGCAGGCGCTCAGCCAGTTCCCGATCAAGATGCTGCAGAGCCTCAAGGAGAAGATCGTCTCCGCCGCGGAGGGCCTGATTGGCGGATCCGCCTCTGGGTCCGTCGCCGCAGCCATGGGCTTCGCCCGGTCGCAGGCCGGCAAACCGTATCAGTGGGGCGGTGCAGGCGATCCCAGCTGGGACTGCAGCGGGTTCATGTCCGGCATCCAGAAGGTTATCGAGGGCCTCAGCCCTGGTGGCCGCCTGTGGTCGACGTTCTCCTTCCAGGGGGACACGGCCCCGCCCGGATGGAAGCGCAACCTGCGAAGCCCGTTCATGATCGGCATCACCAACGACGGGGTCGGGCACACCGCCGGCACCCTGGCCGGCATGAACGTGGAGAGCCGCGGCGGCGACGGCGTCGTCGTGGGCGCGCGCGCCCGCGGGTACGACAACGCCCTGTTCAACGCGCGCTACGGCTTCATCCCCGCTCTGAGGAAATACGACAACGGCGGCTGGCTCCAGCCAGGCGTCACCACCGCGGTCAACGCGACAGGCCGGCCCGAGGCCATTCTCACCGCGCCGCAGTGGCAGGCGGTCTCTTCGCTGGCGGCAGCCAACCGGGGGCTTACCGCTGGTGATCGCCTGACGCTCGTTGTGGGCGACCGCGAGTTCGATGCCTACGTGGACGAGCGAGCGGACGCGCGCGTCGTGGGCGGCATGCGGCACCTGAGCCAGACGACCCGGCCCGGACGAAGGGGGTAGGCGATGGCGATCCCCGGCAACATGCTGTCGCTGGTCACCGAGACGGTCGACCCGAACACCTCGGGCTGGCTGGCCAAGCTCAACTGCACCATCAGCAAGGGCACCGGCGGTCGGTCGGGCGACGGGACATTGCGCCTGTCCTCGACCGCCGCCGGTGAGATGCAGGCCCGCACCCAGTCCTCCTACCCGGTCACCCCCGGGCAGGAGTACCAGGCGTTCGCGGACGCTTCCGGGGCCACGGTCCCGGAGCGGATCGGGCTGCGCTGGATGAACGTCTTCAACGCCGAGATCTCCATCACCTGGTCCCTGACGACGGCCACCGCCTCGGCGACCTGGCACCGCATCGCCGTGTCCGGGACGCCTCCGCTCGGTACCTCGGATGTGCAGGTGGTGGTGTCGGCGACCCCGGCGGCGGGGTCGGTCGTCAACCATTTCGAGAACGTCTACCTGGGCGTTCCGATGCGCACCCCCGGCAACCTGCTGTCGGCGGACGCGGAGGACATCGAGCACGCCACCCTGAAGTGGGTGGCGGAGACGAACTGTTCGATCGCCCGGCAGGCGCCCATGGTGTCGTGGCCGGTCGACTACTACCTGGCCGGCGGTCACGTGCTGGCTCTGACGGTCACCGCGAACGGCAACGCATCGGCGAAGATCACTGAGAAGCCGGCGGCGACTGCGGGCACCGAGTACGTGGGCCGCTGCTACCTGAACCCGCCCACTTCGGGCAGTACCGTCTGGGTCGAGCTGCGGTTCTACACGGCCGCGGACGTCCTGCTGACGGCGACCAGGTCGAACCTGGCGGCCCCCGGAACCGGCTACTACGAGCAGCGGGTATCGGCGGTCGCCCCGGCTACCACCGCCTACGCGACGCTCGCCGTCGGTATCACCTCGGGCACGGCTGCCCAGGTCATGCGGATCGACACCGCCGTCATCGCGACCGCGCCCGTCATCCGCGAGGGCAGCATCATCCCCTACGCCGACGCCTCGTTCGAGAAGGACGTGGCCGGCTGGACCGTCACGAGCGGCGTCGCCACGCTGGCCCGGTCGACACCGTGGGGGGCCTACGCCGTGGACGGCGCCTACGCGCTCACCGTGTCCTCGGCGACGGCCACAGCCAGCACGATCCGTTCGGCGCGGTTCCCGGCCGGCTCCGCGGCCGGCAAGAACTTCCGGCTGCAGCTGTACTCGAACGTCACCGCGGGCGGGTGGACGATCCAGCGGCACATCCGCTGGTACGACGCCGCCAACAACAGCCTCGGTCTGACGTCCTCGACGTCCGGGGCCGCGCCGACGCCGGACTGGTGGGTGCTCACCCACAACGGCACGGCGCCAGCACTCGCCACGCAGGCCGCGGTGGAGCTGACCCTGACGGCGACGGCGACCTCATCGGCGCTGCGGATCGACGCCGTGCAGGTGTGGGAGGCTCTGCCGCTGATCGAGGTCGCCGGGGACGATGCGACGGCGGTGGTCACGCTGACCCTTCGGGAGCTGACCGTCGGCTACCTCATGACGGTGTGGAGGGCTACGTCCGACGGATCTCGCACGCTGGTCCGCGGCTCCTCGGGGCTGATCCAGAACGAGGCGATCGCCGCCGACCAGGTGGTCATCGAGGACGCGGAGGCTCCGCTGGGTGTGTCGGTGACGTACTACGTGGAGATCGCGGCCAGTGTCGGCGCGACCCCTGAGACCCGGACCAGCGACAGTGTGACCCTCGATCCGGGCGACCCCCAGTACGCCTGGCTGAAGGACCCGGGCCGGCCGGACCGGAACATGCGGGTCATGATGGCGGAGGCCCCGTCGTGGACGCGGCCCGTCACGCAGGCCGAGTACAGGGTCCGGAGCCGACGGAACACGGTCATCCTCAGCGACGTCCGCAGCGGCCTCGAGGGCAATCTCGTGGTGTTCACGCAGTCCGACGAGGAGCGCGCCGCCCTGCACCGCCTGCTCGATTCCGGGTCGGTGCTGCTGTGGCAGGCCACCCCTGGGCACGGTGTCGACGACATGTACGTCGCCGTCGGCGCGGCCGCGGAGGGCCGGCAGGGGATGGCGACGGATCCGTGGCGGACCTGGCAGCTGCCCGTCAAGCAGGTCGACATGCCGGCCACCGTGGGGGTCGCCAGCTCGGCCGGCCGTACCTGGCAGGACGTCCTCACCGAGAACGCGACCTGGGCTGAAGTGCTGTCCAAGTACGCGACCTGGGAAGACGTGTTCCTGGACCGGAAGATCGGAGCCTGATGTACGCCGTCTCGGACCGCTTCCTGCAGGCCATCGCCGAATCGCACGACGTGGTCACCGAGGTGATCCTGATCCGAACCGACGGGGTCGCGGAGACCCTCGCCATCACCGGTGGCAGCGTGTCCGTCGACCGCAACCGGGCGGTGCGGCGGACCTGCACCGTCACGGTCGCCGACCCCGCGCTGATCCCGCGGACCGCCGCGGACCGGGTCAGCATCTACGGTGCCCGCCTGCGGATCAGCCGTGGCGTGCAGTACAGCGACGGCTCCCAGGAGCTGGTGCCGCTCGGGACGTTCCGTATCGACGACGTCAGTGGCGACGTTGACGAGGGCCCGGTCACCATCACCGGCAATGGGCTGGAGATCGTCGTCTCCGATGACCGGTTCAGCAGCCCTTACCGGGCGACGGGTACGGCAGTCAGTGCCATAACCGCGCTGATCCAGCGGTCGATCCCGACAGCCTCCGTTGTTGTCGGGTCGCTGGTCGACGCGGCGATCGGCGCCCGCACCTGGGATGTGGGGGCGGATCCCTGGGCGGCGGTCGAGGAGTTGGCGTCCGTCATTGGGGCTGAGGTGTACGCCGACGGCAACGAGTCCTTCATCCTTGCGGAGCTGCCCGACGTCCTCACGACCCCGCCCGTCTGGACGGTCTCGGCCGCAGAGGGCGGCACCTACGTGCAAGCTTCCCGTGGCATGAGCAGCGGCGGAGTCTTCAACGGGGTACTCGGCCGTGGCGAAAACTCGGAGGCCGGCGTCGCGCCGTTCCAGGTGCTCGTCGTCGACTCCGACCCGGGCAGTCCCACTTACTGGGACGGCCCCTACGGCCACCGCCTGGATCCGACGCCGGTCACCTCGCCGGCAATCCTGACCTCCCTGCAGGCGACTTTGGCGGCGACGCTGCGGCTGCGGCAGGCGCAGGCGGCGAACGCTTCCGCCGAGCTGAGCACGCTCCCCAATCCGGCGCTGGAGACCGGCGATGTCCTCCGGGTGGTCTACGAGGACGGCACCTCAGAGCTGCATCAGGTGTCTGCGTTCCCGGTTCCTCTGGATGTCGGCGGGTCCTTCACCATCCGCACGATCTCGGCGAAGGAGGACTCGTGACCTCCGTCCAGCAGGCGGCAAACGACCTCGCCGACACCCTCTACGCCCAGGTGCGGCAAGCCTCCGACCAGGATCCTGGCGTTCGTGGGGCGGACTGGCGGCTGGCCACTGTCGCCTCGATCCAGCCGACCGGCACCGTCACCACGGCAGACGGAGTCGTCGCCCGCCGAACCGACCTGTACGTCACCCCGGCCGTCGGCGACACGATCATCCTCACCGTCTCCGGCATGGGGAACTGGCTGGCCATCGGCCGCGTGGCACCGTCGACCACCGCAGGCACCTGGCAGGCGCTCACCTACAACGGCACCTGGTCAGCGTGGGGCGCCCCGCACTACTCGCCCGCCTACCGCATCAACGGCGACGGCACCGTCAGCCTGTCCGGCCTGGCCAAGGCGCCCGGGTCGACGACGGGAACCTCGACCATCGCCACATTGCCCGCCGCTGCCCGGCCCGCTTCCAAGGCCCGGTTCACGACGATCGTCAACCCCGGAGTCAACGGGGCCCTCGACGTCAACACGGACGGAACCATCCAGATCACCGACTACACCGGCACCGCCATCTGGGCCACCCTCGACGGCGCCACATTCCGCCTCACGTAGAAGGGGGCTCACGTGGCCACCGACGCATACGGACAGGGCATCCAGGTCACGGCCATCACGGACGCCCCGAACGCCCAGACTCTCGCCACGAACTTGGCGGCGATGGCCGGCCAGACGAACATGCGGTTCACGAACGCGGCCGCCCGCGCGGCCGCGCTCTCCAGCCCGGTCGCCGGCATGCGGGCCTGGCTGGCGACCGAGAAGCTGTGGACGTACTACGACGGCAGCGCCTGGCTCGTCGAACGCTTCTCCGCATTCGTGTACGCGTCCGCCGCCCAGTCGATCCCGCACAACACCACCACGACGGTCAACATCAACACGGCGATCCTCGACGACACGTCCGGGCTCAACGTGCCCGGGAAGTACTGGCAGACGCCGGTGGCTGGCAAGTACCGGCTCACGGCCATGGTGTCGTGGGTCGCTTCCGGCGGTGGCGGCTGGCGCACGATGTGGCTCAACGACAACGGCACTCAGATCCCCGGATCCCAGGGCGGCGCGGTCGGGGCCAACGTCGGCACCTTGCAGGAACGGACCTGCATCGCCAACCTCGCGGCCGGCCGACAGATCACTCTGTCCGCCCTGCAGCAGTCCGGCAGCGCCCTCAACACCGACGTGCCGGGCGGTACCGCCGCATCCATCCAGATCGAGTTCCTGCACACCTGACCGTCCCCAGCCCCGGACCGCACCGGCCGGGGCTTCCTCATGCCCAGGAGGTGTCGCCCATGGGCGAGATCTGGATTCCCGAGGCCATCCGCCTCGGAGACGGCGTCATCGGTGGCGCCATGGACACCCCGAAACTGCCGCCGCGGGCGGTCGACCACACCACCGAAGGCAGCGCTGGAACACGGGCCGCCTTCTTCGACACCGCGAACTATCTGATCGAGAAGGCTTCCGAGCCGCACCTGCTGTACGACCCCATCACGGACATGCTCGGCCAGTTCGGCCCCCTCAACCTGTCCGCGCGCGCCCTGCGTAACGACGGCGACCTGCGGACCAACAGGACCGGACTCGTCTGCATCCAGACCGAGTACATGGCGAAGGCCTCCAAGCCGTTCACCGGCTACTGGCGGCCCGGCCCGAACTACCGAGCCATGATGCGAGCCATCAGAAGCTGGGGTGTCCCCGACGTGTACCCGGCCGGCCGGCTCTCGAGGACCGGCAGCGACGACGTGCCCCGGTCTCGCACCGTCTGGACGACCAAGGGCGGCCACTACGGGCACTGCCAAGTCCCTGGCAACGACCACTGGGATCCCGGTGACCTCGACATCGCGGCCCTCTTCAGCGCTGCGTCCGTACCGACCGCGCCCCCGGTGACCCCGCCCACCCCTACGCCCCCGCGCCGCCGCCGGCCGCGCGTCTACCGAGCGATCGGAGCCTGACCCATGTCCACGCCCACCCCGCCCGCACGCCCGAAGATCCCCCGCCCCACCGGCGCCCTTCTCACCAAGAGCGCCGGCGGCGGCCGCGGCGGCAACGACTCCACGGTCTTCGTGACCTTCGCGAACGGCATGGTCCGCCGTCTCACCGACGCCGAGTGGCAGTGCTGGGACGACAACACCATCGACTACTACATCCCGCAGGGCGCCCAGTACGACTACCAGTACAACGCGCTCGTCGCCTACGACAACGCCCTCAAGGCCAGCTGAGAGGACCACAGTGAAGATCTTCGGAAGAGAGCCCGCACTCATCATCGCGGCCATCTCGGCGAGCCTGTCGCTGCTCGTGACGTTCAACGTAGGCCTCTCCGGCGAACAGGCCGGCGCCCTGGTAGCGGTCATCTCCGGAGCGCTCGCCGCTGTCACCGCGGCGATGACCCGCCCGATCGCCCCGTCCGCGTTCACCGGCCTCGTCGCCGCGGGAGTCGCGCTGCTCTCCGCCTACGGATTCAACGTCTCGCCTGAGACCGTGGGTGCCCTCAACGCGGTCGTGCTCGCCGTGCTGGCTCTCCTCACCCGCGGACAGGTCTCCCCAACCAGCCGCGAGACCGTCACGCCCCAGGAGGCGTAGGTGCGGTGCCGTGCGGCCCGGCGGCTCCGCAAGCAGCTGGGCCGCCGCGGCACCTACCTCCTGATCATCGGTCTCGGCAAGATCTGCTGGGGCGCGTCCTTCATCGTGGACCCGCCCGGCACCCAAGGACTCCAGCTCCTCACCCACTGGTGCAGCATCCAGCACTGGGCATGGCTCTGGATCCTGGCAGGACTCATCACCACAGCCTCCGCGTTCCTGAAAGTAGGACGCGACGGCTGGGGCTTCGCCGCCGCACTGGTTCCGCCGGCCGTGTGGGCGATCGCATACCTCTCCGCTGTCATCGGCGGGGAGTACTCACGCGGCGCCTGGGTCGCCGCTTGGTACCTCACCTCCCACGTGGGGGTGATCCTGTGGGCCAGCACGGTGCCCGAGTACGACGTACCGCCGGCTCCGCGCAAGGCCCGGAGAGCTGAGGGCGGATGAACGTCGGCGAGTGGGCAGCCGTGATCGGATCGGCGGGAAGTGTGCTCGGCGGTGGCGGCTGGTTCGTGGCCAGGGCCACCCGGGATGCGGCGCGCGCCACGGCCGCCGCTACGGAGGCCGCGGCGCGGGCGAACGCGGCGCCAGCGCAGCAGGCCGCGGACTTGGCGGTGTTGCAGGCGACCGTGAAGCGGGTCGACGAGGAGAACGGCAGCCTGCGCGGGCGGGTGTTCCGCCTCGAGTCGCTCGTGCGTGCTTTCTCGTGGACGGTGGACGAGCTGTACCGGTGGGCCCGCGACCCGGTCGGAGATCCGCCGGAGCCTCACGACCTCGTGAAGGAGTACAACCGAACTGGAGTGTGAGATGAGCGACGAAGCGCCAGCCCCACGGCCGGCACCACCCCGCCGCCAGCCCCTCATGGCCGACGTCGAGACGCTCGTCGACATGGGCGTCCTCGAGGAACAGCCCCAGCCGCCGCCGGAGGAGCCGCCCGAGCAGCCGGTCGAGGAGCAGGCCAACCAGGTCGCGCTCGACGAGGCCCTCGCCGGAGCCGGCATCGAACCCGACCCGGCCGACGCCGCGGCGATCGCCGAACTCGCCAAGCTCGACCCGGCCGTCGTCGAAGCCATCACCCGGTGGGTCCAGCCCGCCCCAGTCGAGGAGAAGTAACAGCCCCCGCCCTACTGGGCGGGGGCGTTCTGCTGTGTACTCGACGGCCCGTGCGGAGTACCGTGGCATCAACTTCACACTGGTGAGGGGCGCCCGGGTTGATCGCCGGGCGCTACCCGACGACAGGCTGAAGAGCGGGATAAGGAGTGCACGCCCGGTCCCGGGGCCGCGGCCTGGATCGCGAAAAAGCGGGGGATGGGTTCCCCGCGAGACTTGCCCCATCGCTTCGGCGGTGGGGCTTTTCGCTGTCCCAGGGTCCGGAGCTGACCGCAGATAAGATGCCATATCGGCGCCCAAAATTGGTACAATTGAGCATGACGACAGGGTTGATCCACTTCATCCAGGAACGTCTCGACGAAGACGAGCGATCTGCTCGCGCTGCAACCCCCGGCCCTTGGGTCTCCGATGAACCCTGGCTTGCCGACTGGGTGAAGTCCGGCATCCTCGGTCACGTGGCCGACTGCTCGATCGGAGCGGGGTATCGCGCCCAGTCGATCCCTGACGCCGCACACATCGCCCGCTACGATCCTGCGCGCGCCCTAGCGGAGATCGACACCAAGCGACGGATCGTGCAGTTGTACACGACGGCCAGAGGGTGGGCTGATCGCGCGGAGGACATCCAGGTATCCGGCAACAACTCCCAGGTGGCATCCGTGGCCTATCTGGATGTGCTGCGCCTCCTCGCCCTGCCCTACGCCGACCACCCTGAGTTTCGCGAGGAGTGGCGCCCGTGACCGAACTCGCGCCGTACCAGCCGAGCGCCGCCCCGGCCGCCTACGATCCGGCGACCCTCGCCGTCCTCGCCGCCATGGAACAAGCCGCCGAGGAACACCTCGACGCCATCCGCCCCGAGAACACCAAGCGCGGCTACGCCAACGACTGGCGGCTATGGGAGGAGTTCCACGGCTGGCTCGCCGAACGCACCGGACACCAGCTCCCGCTGACCGCCGTCACCAAAGGCACGCTCGTCGGCTTCGTCGTCTGGCTCGACACGATCAAGCTCGCGGCACCCAACAGCATCGACCGCCGAATCACCGGCGTCACCGTCACCGCACGAGCCGAAGGAGTCGAGGTACCCAAGGCTGCCACCGAAGCCGCCCGCAAGGCACTCAAGCCCCTCCTCGCCGACCCCGACCGGCTGGCCCGAGGTCGAGGCAAGGCCCCAGCCGCCACCCTTCAACAGCTCCAGCAGATGGCCGACGCCGCACCCGCCAGCCTCACCGGCATCCGCGACCGTGCCCTCTGGCTCATGGCCTTCGGCATGGCAGGTCGATCGTCGGAAGTCGCAGCCCTCCGAACCGATGGCATCGGCCTCGTCGGCAAGGGTCTCGACGTTCACGTCCCCTCCGTCAAAGGCCTGCCCGCCCGCAAGGTCCGAGTCGCCTACGGCAAGAACCCCGACACCTGCCCCGTCCGAGCCTGGCTCACCTGGAAGGCCGCCGCCGGACTCACCGACGGCCCGGCCTTCAGGCCGATCAGCGTCCACGGACAGCTCGGCACCGACGGCCTCACCGCATCCGGCTGCCAAGAAATCATCTCCCGCAGCGCCGAACGCGCCGGGCTCGCAGTCCGCCTCACCGGCCACAGCATGCGGTCCGGCTTCATCACCACCGCCCGCCAAGCCGGCAAGCGCGAAGAGAAGATCCGCGCCCAGTCCGGCCACGCCGCCAACTCGCCGGTGTTCTGGGGGTACATCCAAGAGGCCGACGCCTGGACCGACGCTGCGTCCGAGGACATCGGGCTGTAGCACCGAACAAGACGTTATGCGCTGCCTGAGAGGGGAGGATCGATGACCGGGCCCAAGCTCTGCGGTGCCAGTGCCACATTCTGGCCGGACGTCGAGGCCTGCGAGGCCGAGTGCATGCTCCCCGCCAACCACGACGGAACGGTCCACGAGGACGAGATCTTGGGTGAGTGGGACGAGGAGAACCTGCCCACGTCCCGGTCCGACGACTGACTGCCCTGCCACACTGGAGCCACCTGAAGGAGGCCGTCATGCGCCTGTTCCGTTGGACGTACCGCAACTTCGAGATGGTCGCGTGCATGTTCGCCGCGGCCCTGCTGCTCTGCCTGTCCGCAGCTGCGGCGCTGGCCCGCTAGGAGGCTGTCATGTCCGTGCTCGACAGGCTATTCCGCCGGAGCGGCGGCACGCTCCCGCCAGCACGCCCGGCGAACGACAGCATCCCCCTGTTCCTGTCGCCCGGCAGCCTGATCACGGATCCGGACGAGGCGGAGGCGTTGGGGATGACGTCCACTGCGCGGCGGCTGCGCGAGCGCCCTCTCATCAAGGAGAAGGTCTGCTTGGTGAAGGGCTGCGACGGGCCGACCGAGGAACCCCGGAGCTGGGTCGGCTACCTGCTGGCCCGGTATCACTGGCACTGATCCTGCGAGGAGTTCGCTATGCCGTACCGCCCGTACCCGAACGCCGAACGCGCCCTGCGACAGCTCGACCGGCACCACGTCCAGCAGCCGGCACCGATCCCGGCGATGCGCGTAGCGATGGCCGACTGGGCGGTCGCCGTGCTGGAGTCGACTCGGGAGGCCACACGTCCGTTGCGGGAGATGATCGATGCCATGCAGGCCCGGCAGTGGCACCCGGACTTCATCTTCGACCCGGCCACGAACCGCTTCGAGAAGTGGCCCGCCGCCTGATCCCTGCCCGTTGTCAGCGCCCCGTGCCACACTGGGGACAGCAGCTGACCCGGCCGCATGGCCGGTGTAGGCAGCTTCCGCGTCGGCCGGGAACGGCTTGGTCTGCTGCCAGACCCGCCCCCGTGGTGATGCCCCCGGCGACGCCCCAGCTGGGTCGTTAACTTCCCTTCGGGGTTCCTGGCGATCCGCGGCCCCCACCCCTTCGTCGGGTGGGGGCTCTTCGCCGTCCCGGAATCCGTCTTGTCATATGCCTACCGCCATCCCGGCCTGCGGGTTTACGGTGTCCGCACCCGATCCCCCCGGGGGCCGGTATCCCTCCCGGTCCTCCCCACGGGAGGGCTGCCGCGCACTCAGGCGTCGTCCGGCTCCTCGTACACGTGCGGCTTCCCGCCCTGCCAGTAGATGACCTCCGAGTCCCCCAGCACCAGCTCGTCGGGTTCCGGGACCTCGATCCGCCGCAGGAACTCGATCAGATCCGCGTCGGAGTATGCGACGCCGAGGACGGTGTCGACGCCGTGGATCCGGATCACGACCCGCCGGCCACCCGACGCGGAGATCCGGTGCACGAGGATCGGCGCATGCTCCATGCATCCAGCCTGCGGGCGGTCGGGCGGTACGGCACGCCGGGCCCTGCGTCAGGGGCGTTCCTGCTGCTCCGCCTGGCTAGCGAGCAGGGCGCGGCCGCGGTCGGCGAGCTGCTTGATGGTCGGCTCCGAAAGCCCAAGCTGGCGGGCGAGAACGGCTTGCCCGCCACGCCCCCAAGCGTCAACGGCGCGTGCGATGGCGATCTGCCGCGCCTGGGTAGAGGCCGCAGCCGCAGCTTGGACCACCTTGTCGCTGGCGTCCTTCCGGCTTGCTTCGGTCCGCCATGCCTGCCAGTTCCCGCCTTCTTCGGCGCCGTCCTCGTAGCCGTGGACGCCGGGAACGTCGGTGGACTCGAAGGGAGTCTTAAGGGCGCCGAACGTCATGCGCCCGGTCTCCTCGTCCTCGTACTCCTCATACTCGTCGCTCATGCCGCTGGCCGCGTCGCGGACTGTCTTCTCGTACAGCGCAATCGCCTCGTCGAGGTCGTCGGTGTCCTGCCAGTCGGACTCGGTTGCCTCGTCGGCGGTGACGGCCCAGCGCTCCAGTCCGTCGGGGTCGGTGTAGCCGATCAGTCGGTAGGAGCAGCGGTCGCTCTCGCCGTGCCCGATGGTCTCGCGGTAGGCGGTGCCCGCTTCGACGGCTTCCATGAAGACGTCTTCCTGGCGGGTGGAGATGTTGAGGGCCTGGACGGTGGAACGGATGACGCGAAGCATGGTGGTCTCCTCTCGGCGGGGCGAGCGCCCCCCACACGAGAAGAAGCTTAGGGGGTACCTAAGATTCCACGCAAGGGCTACTTAGGTCCCTCCTAAGAATTCGACCTCGTCAGTCCAGCACGCCGAGCTCGATGTCTGGCCTACAGAACGGGCACGGCTGCAGCTTTTCGACACCGAGCGCCCGGAGTGCCGCATCCCTGCTCAGGGCCTTCTGCCGGAACCCCTTGCCGCCCATCTCGCAGCCGCCGACGTGGACCATGGTCGGCCGGCGGCCCAGGTCGAGCTCCAGCTCCCACTCCGCAGGCGGGACCGGTGGCAGGCGCGCGGCCAGCTCGGCGAGCCGCTGCTCCTCCGCGGCGATCCAGCTGCGGGTCCGCTCCAGGTCCTGCAGCTGCACCCGCTCCAGGAAGCGGAGCAGGTCGAGGCGGGAGGCGGACTGATCAGACACATGTTCGATTCTACGCTGATCGGCGCATGCCCCTTGTCAGTGCCGCCACCTAGCATGAGCAAGACAACATCAGCGCCAAGTACGCGGGGATGCGGCTGGGCAGATGTGCACAACCGCCCGTCGGCCCCCTCGGGGGACAGCGACCGACGGGCGCCCCCACGTCAGGCCTCGGCTGGGTGCCGGACGGCCTTCTTCACCGCCGCCTCGACGACGTTCCGCGGCTCCCCGATTTCCGTCGCGTACTCGGTCACCGCGGCCTGCACCTCGGCCGCCCGCTCCCGCCACACCGCATACGCGGCATCCCGCTCACCCAGCTGCTCCGGCGTCCAGCCGGCGATCGGCCCGTAGGCCTCGGCCAGCCGGAGCACCTCGGCGTGCGCCTCATCGGAGGCGGTCTGGAGTCGGATCAAGTCGTCGGCGCGCTCGCCGGTCAGTTCGATTGCCACCCGCGGATCTTAGGCGGCGGGTACGACAGTCGCCCGCAGCCACTCGGCGAGGAGCCGCTGATACTCCTCCGACCCGGCCTCACCCGCGGCGACGAGGGCGCGGATCCGCTCGTTCAGCTCGGCAGCCTCGGGGTTCGGGATCATGTCGCACAGGCTATCGGGTACCGCCCGCAGCGTCAGGCCTCCGGTACTGGCCGGCCGCGGCCCCACAGCACCTCGACATGCTGCGCGAACCGGTCATACAGGCCGTCGTCCTCGAGCCTGCGCAGATGGAACAGCGGGCTCTCATGCCCGAGGCCGTCACCGATGTGCGGCGTGTACAGCAGCTGATCGTCGAAGATGAAGACCGACTGCGACAGGTGTGCGGGAGAGTCACTGAACCGGGCCTCTACGCCCGGCTGCGGCCCCATCTTCGCGAGCTGGTCCAGGGTGATCCGGATCCGCGTCGACACCGTCAGCGGGACGCCCTCGAGCTGCTCCCTCTGCCGGGTCATCTCTGCGTCAGGGTCTCCGAGCAGGAAGCGGATCTCGCAGCCCGACGACGCTTTCGCCTTCAGGCGGTCGGCGATCCGCGGGTGGTCCTGCCACAGGAAGTAGCTGGTGTAGCCGGCCATCGTGATCCGCTTCCGGGCCCCGTCGAGCAGGCCCGCCCACACGGAGGTCGGGCACAAGTTCCGGAACGGGTACGTGGCGACGATCTCCCTGTCAGCCCCGAGCTTCAGCGTCGACCTGACCGCCTGCGGCCACAGCGAGTCCGCACTCACACCCAGCACCTCAGCCACCCTCATCCGAGTCTCGGGATGCGGCGCCCTCGCCGGATCGGCCAGCCACCGCTCGACCGTCTTCACGGCCACATCGACTCTACGGGCCAGCGACGTGGCGGTCATGCCAGCCTCCGCCAGCGCGTCTCTGAGCGCCTGGTTCACGATCCCCCCTGGGCCGTTCGGGTATCCCTGGGACGCTACCGGCAGAGCGTCCCAGGTGTCCCACAAAGGACGGTGGAAACGTCCCAGGCGGCAGGAGAGAGTACGGGCATGAGCAAGCCGCCACCCCTTCCTCCCCTCCCGCGAGTCGGTGACCTGTCAGCGCAGCAGGTCCGCGGGGCCGCCTGCGTGCACTGCGGCATCCACCTCGGCGCCGGGCCGGCCGTCGACCTCGGCGAACAGACCGCCCAGGTGGCCGACCTGAAGGTTCGCTGGTTCCCGCGGGCCTGCACCGGTCACGGCGGCACCTAGAGCTCCCGCCCCTTCTGCGGCGGCGGGAGGGGCGGGTACCAGCCAGACCGGATCGGCGGAACTGTTGACTCCGATTCAGCTCGCTCGTAAGTTCGACCCGTGACAGGGGCGACGAGCGGGACAGGCCTGGCAAAAGTTACACATACACACGGGGTGCGAACCCAGCGTGTAGATAAATGCGCGTCACACCCTTCCGAGCCTGGCATATGCCAGGCAGGATGAGGACGTTCCCTGTGGCCGAAACTGGGCATACGAGGGCTACGGCATGAGATCTCTCGCCGGGAGGCGCAGGGCGGCGGCAATGCGAAAGAGGTGGCTGAGCTTGAGATCGTTCTGACCAAGCTCGGCCCGCTGAACCGTAGAGCGGTCCACCTCGGCGCAATGCGCCAATTCCTCTTGAGTCATTTCCGCGCCCACCCGGGCGTCGCGAATCCTCAGGCCTACCCGCCGGCGGGCATCGAGGATCCAGTCGGGTTGGTCTGCGGGTCGCACCTACAAAAACTGAACCGAAGATCATCATAAGTCAGCAGCTATCTAGCCGCTTTCGCTCCCCTGTATCGATCGGCTGGCTGAAAAGCCGCCGACTTTGGACCCCCGGCCGGGGAATGACGCTGTGGGAGGTGTCGCCCCAGCCGGGACGGGTCGGCCCCGCGTCTCCCAGGGGGACGCGGGGCCGTTCCAACAGCGGTTTTGTCGGCTCCGTGTAGGGAGTTTTCAGGGAGTCTTGGCGTCTGGGAGCCCATAGGGAGAAGCAATCCGCATGCTCCGGCAAGGGCGAGCAAGGTGTAGCAAGAAGCTGAACTAGCAGGTCACGGGCGCCGAACAGACGTCCGCGCAGATGGACACGATCGCCTCGATCGCCGACTCGATGTACGCGGAGTACAAGGAGCCGCTGTACGCCGCTCCCCCGCTGCTCCAGCGGATGGTCGACGCGGGCCGCCTGGGCCGCAAGACCGGATCGGGCTTCTACCCGTACGGCTGATCCCGTACCGCCGCGACCCGCGGCCGGCGGGGTCAGCCGAGCCGCAGGTGGTGCAGGAGCAGCAGCCCGGCCGCCATGTTGGCGGCCGGGATCTCGCCGCGCGCGATCATGTCCGGCACGAGTTTGAGGGGCACCCACTCGCGGCGCGAGGACTCGAAGTCGTCCTCGGGATGTCCGATGTACGTCGCCCCGTCCGCCCAGTAGAGGTGGTGGCGGGCATCGGTCAGCCCGTTGGCCGGTTCGACGGTCATCAGGTGGTGGAGGGGCCCGGGCCGCCAGCCCGACTCCTCCTCCATCTCGCGGGCCGCGGCCGCCGCGATGTCCTCGCCGTCCTCGACCACGCCCGCGGGCAGTTCCCAGCCCCAGCTGTCGGTGATGAAACGGTGCCGCCACAGCAGCAGCACCTCGTTGGCCTCGTTGACGGCCGTGGCGACGGCGACGGGCCGCAGCCGGATCACGAAGTGGTCCAGGTGCCGGCCGTCGGGGAGTTCCACATCGGCGAGGTTCACGTCGAACCAGCGGTTCCTGTACACGGTCTGCTCACTCAGGTTCATCCACTGCACGGTTGTGCCACCTTCCGTTCGAGTAGGTGGCAACATGGCAGCAGTTCGCGTGCTCACAGGGGAACGCGCAGCGCCCCGTCGATCAACTGCGCGGTCTCCTCCGCGCCGGAACATCCGCTGGTCAGCAGCTGTTCGCGGACCGCCCGCAACCGGTCCCGCAGTCGCAGCGACTCCATCCCCTTGGCCCGCTCGGCCATCTCGGCCGCGGCCGCCACCGCCCGGTCCGCCTCGCCCTGGCGCAGCTGGATCTCGCAGAGCATCGCCAGCCGGTGGACGCGCCCGCGGTCGTGTGCCGGAGTCCCGACCGCAGCCGTCGCCTGCTCGTGGGCGGCGTGCAGGTCTCCGAGGCTGAGCAGCGCCTCGGCCACCTGTACGTTGACCAGCCCGGGCTGTACGTACCCCGTCTCGTCCGGCTCCGTGCCGGGCCGGATCCGCTCGGCGGCCGCCTCGGCATGGCGGATGCAGGCCAACGCGGCCGCGGTGTCGCCGAGTTGCGCGTACGCCTTGGCCTGCATGGCGTACAGGTCCGCGGTCAGGGCCGGGGTGGTGTGCCGGCCCGCGGCGCGCAGCGCGGCCTCGGCGAACGCGACGGCCTGGCGGTACTCCCGCAGGTGCAGGGACTGGTTGACGATCAGCGCGATGACGTAGGCGCCGAGTCCCCGGTCCCCGCTGGCCTTCGCGAGCCGCAGTGCCTGGTGGAAGTAGCGCTGGGCGAGCCCGTGCGCGTCCGAGTCGTACGCGCAGATCCCGGCCACCGCCACGAGGGAGCCGGTGGCCCGGTGCAGGCTGCGGCCGAGCCCGTCGGGGTAGCTCCCGCGCAGCATCGGCGCGGTCTCGCTGCCGAGGAAGCGGATGATGCGGGCCCGGGTGGCCACCCCGCCGGCGCGGCGGTACATCAGCTCGTAGTGCGCGCGGGCGGCCCGGAGGACCTCGATGTGCTGCGGGCCGATCCGGTTCGGCCCGTCCCGGGAGACGTCGGCGTCCTCGGGCGGGTTCTCCCACTCCCAGACCGGGATGACGGCGGGCGTCCCGGTGACGGCCTCGGCGGTGAGCAGCTGGCCACGGCCCTGCTCGTCGGAGCGCCACAGGGCGGCGGCCCGGTCGACGAAGCCGCTGAGCGGGGAGCCGTGCGGGGAGAGGGGCTGGCCCGGAACGCCGAGCCCGACGTCCTCCAGCGACACCGGGCGCCGGAGCCGGCCGCCGAGCACCTCGCAGATCAGGTCGGGCACCTGGCCGCGCGGGCGCTGGCCCTTCAACCACCGCGTGACGGCGGTGTGTTCGTAGCGCAGGGCGAGCCCGCGGGACCGGCCCGCCTGGTTGACGTGCGCCGCGAGTCCGGCGTGGGACATGCCCGCCTCGGCGAGGAGGGCGTCGAGAAGGGCATTGGGCTGCATGGGCCCCTCCAAGGGCTCTTCGGCCTCAGGCTAGTGGGTGCGCGGTTCGCACGGGGTGTACTCCCTTTGATTCACACAGGGTGTGAACCAAGAACGCGCATAAATGCGATACGCACCCTGCCGCAACGAGCCCCGGGAGCGGTTCACTTAAGAGCCTCGCCAAAGAGGCAGCTCGGGTCGTCGGCTCCCCCTCGTACAGTGCGACGACCCGCACCGCGCCGCCCGCCTTGCTGTCTGCCCGACACTCCATGGCAGGCGGGCGGCGCGCTCCGGCTCCGCCGGCGCCCGGTTGGTCGCCGGGCCCCGGCAGGGGCCGTGGAACGCGCGCCGGGCCCTCCCACCGGGCCCGGTGTGCGGTCCCCTCCGGTTCAGGCGTCGCGGTCGCTGCGCAGCACCAGCAGGGCCACGTCGTCGGTGAGCCGCCCGCCGGTGTGGCGGAGCAGTGCGGCGTGCACGCCCGCGACCAGCCGCGCGGGCGTGTCGTCGGCCTGCGCCGCGAGCACGCCGCGCAGCGGGAAGAACCGCCCGTCGTGGTCGCGCGCGTCCTCGGCGCCGTCGGTGTGCAGGAACAGGACGTCACCGGGCCACAGTTGCCCGCAGTCGTGCGGCTGGACCTCCGGCTGTACGGGCACCACCCCGAGCGGCGGGAACGTCTCGCCCCCGTCGAGGGACCGCACGTCCGAGCCCCGCCGGGCACGGCCTCTCGCCGCCCCGCCCCTTCTCCGTCCCCCGGGTTCCGAGAGGGCGGTGCGGGGCGGGGCCCCGCAGGGTTCGAGCGGCTGCGGCTCGCGGAGGAGGTACGGCCACGGGTGGCCGCAGTTCAGGGCCAGGACGGAGCCGTCGCGCGCGATCTGGAGCAGCAGCACCGTCACGAACTCCTCCGCCGCGTCCTGCGCCAGGACGTGCCGGGACAGGGCGCGTTCCATGCGGACCAGCACCCCGCCGAGCGCGGGTTCGTCGTACGCCGCCTCCCGGAAGGCCCCGAGGACCGCGGCCGCCGCGCCCAGCGCCGGCAGCCCGTGCCCCCGTACGTCCCCGATCACCACCCGGACCCCGTACGCCGTCGGCACGGCTTCGTACAGGTCCCCGCCCACCGCCGCGCCCCGGCTCGCGGACAGTTGCGCCGCCGCCAGCGTCAGGCCCCCGATCCTCCCCGGCAGGGGCCGCAGCAGGGCCCGCTGCGCCGCGCCCGCGATCTCCCGCATGCGCCGCAGCTCCGCCGTCAGCTCGCGCCGGATGTGCAGGGCGCACCCGGCGGCCAGTAACAGGAACGCCGCGCAGCTGGCCAGGCTGGCGCCGAGCCGCCCGGGGGTGGACAGCTCCCAGGACACCGCGGCGGCGCCCCACGCAAGGACGCACGCCCGACGCACCTGGGGCATCTCCCAGCCCGTGATCATCGTTCCGGCCTCCCCTCGGCCGCAACGATTCTGTCGACAGCCGCAGGCCCGGGACACGGGTCACCAGCGTTCTCACCCGAATGAGTGAGCGGCGGTCTCCTCCCGCCCGCCCATGCGCAAGGGGCGCGTCCGGACCACCGGACACGCCCCTCGGGCCTCACTCCACGCAGCGGTTACGCCCCGCGCAGCACCGCGCCCGTGCGCTCGCCCGCCAGCGCCACCGCCGCGTCGCGCGCGGCCGTGGACTCCTCGGCGGTCAGCGTGCGGTCGGCCGCGCGGAAGCGCAGCGCGTACGCCAGGGACTTCTTGCCCTCGCCGACCTGGTCGCCGGTGAACACGTCGAACAGCCGCAGGGACTCCAGCAGTTCGCCGGCGCCCTTGCGCAGCGCGGTCTCGACGTCGGCCGCCGGGACCGAGGCGTCGACGATCAGCGCGACGTCCTGGGTCGCCACCGGGAAGGTGGAGATCCGGGGCGCCTCCACGGCCTCGCCGCCGGCCGCCGCGAGGCGGTCCAGGTCGAGCTCCATGGCGCTGGTGCGGGCCGGCAGGCCCATCGCCTTGACGACGCGCGGGTGCAGCTCACCGGCGTGCCCGATGACCGTCTCCACCCCGTTCAGGGTGACGATCAGCTCGGCGCACCGGCCCGGGTGCCACGGCCCGTACCGGCCCTGGCGCACGACGAGGTCCACACCGGCCTCGGCGGCCAGCGAGCGCGCGGCCTGCACCGCGTCCGCCCAGTCGGCCGGGCGGCCCTTGCCCCACCAGCCGGCCTGCTCGCGCGCACCGGCCAGCACGACCGCGGCGTACCGCGGCTGAGCCGGCAGGGCGGCGTTCAGCGTGGCGATCTCCTCGGCCGTGGGACGCCGGTCGACGGGCAGCCGTACGGCGACACCCGGCTGCGGGCCGGCCCGGAAGACCGAGCCCGTCTCGAAGAGGGCGAGGTCGTGGCTGCCCCGGCTGTCGTTGCGGCGCAGCGCGCCCAGCAGGCCCGGCAGCAGCGTGGTGCGCAGCGCCGGCTCCTCGTCGGAGAGCGGGTTGACCAGCTTGACGACCTGGCGGGCCGCGTCGTGCGCGGGCAGCTGGAGCTGGTCGAAGACGCCCTCGCCGACGAACGGGTAGCTGAGCGCCTCGACGTAGCCGGCGCCGGCCAGCGCGCGGCCGACCCGGCGGTGCAGCTGCTGGCGTGCGGTCAGACCGCGGCCGGAGGGCAGCTTCGGGAGGGTCGACGGGAGGTTCCCGTAGCCCTCCAGCCGGATGACCTCTTCGGCGAGGTCGTTGGGCTCGGCGAGGTCGGGCCGCCACGAGGGGACGGTGACGACGAGCTCGTCCTGGCCGTAGACGTCGCAGCCGACCTCCTGGAGGCGGCGGACGACGGTCTCGCGGCCGTAGTCCATGCCCGCGACCCGGTCCGGGTGGTCCGCGCGCATCGCGACGGTGCGCGGGGCGCCCGGGGCGGTGAGCTCGGTGACGCCGGCCTCGGCGGTGCCGCCCGCGAGCAGCACGAGCAGGTCGACGGTCCGCTGCGCGGCCGCGGAGGCCGCCTGCGGGTCGACGCCGCGCTCGAAGCGCTTGGAGGCCTCGGAGGCGAGCTTGTGGCGGCGGGCGGAGCGCGAGATCGTCAGCGCGTCGAAGTGGGCCGCCTCGATCACGACGTCCGTGGTGCCCGAGACGATGCCGGTCTCGGGGTCGGTCACGGAGTCGGCGATCTCGGTGTTGGCGCCGCCCATGACACCCGCGAGGCCGATCGGCCCGCTGTTGTCGGTGATCACCAGGTCCTCGGCGTCGAGCGTGCGCTTGACCCCGT
Source organism: Streptomyces sp. NPDC001194 (assembly GCF_042896985.1). Taxonomy (NCBI): domain Bacteria; kingdom Bacillati; phylum Actinomycetota; class Actinomycetes; order Kitasatosporales; family Streptomycetaceae; genus Streptomyces; species Streptomyces sp. NPDC001194. Next base: position 327,656 of record NZ_JBIAXU010000004.1, read on the forward strand.
CGAGGGTGGTGAACTTCTCGCCCTGCTCGGCGCGGCGCACGCCGATGGCGCCGTCCAGGCGGGAGCGGTCGTACGCGTGCAGCGGCTGGCCCAGTTCGAGCATCACGTAGTTGGTGACGTCGACGGCGAGCGAGATCGGGCGCATGCCCGCCTTCTGCAGGCGCCGCGTGAGCCAGATCGGGGACTTCGCCTCGGGGTCGAGGCCGGTCACCGTACGGGCGGTGAAGCGGTCGCAGCCGGCCGGGTCGTCGATCTTGACCAGGTAGCCGTACGAGTTCGGCGCGGGCACGTCGAGCAGCGCCGGGTCGCGCAGCGGCAGGCCGTACGCGGTGGCGGTCTCACGGGCCACGCCGCGCATCGACAGGCAGTAGCCGCGGTCCGGGGTGACGGCGATGTCGAGGACCTCGTCGACGAGCTGGAGCAGCTCGATCGCGTCGGTGGCGACCTCGTGCTCCGGCGGGAGCACGATGATGCCGTGCGTGCCGTCGTCGCCCATGCCCAGCTCGTCGCCGGAGCAGATCATGCCGTGCGAGGTGCGGCCGTACGTCTTGCGCGAGGCGATCGCGAAGTCGCCGGGCAGCACCGCGCCGGGCAGGACCACGACGACCTTGTCGCCCACGGAGAAGTTCCGGGCGCCGCAGACGATCTCCTGCGGCTCACCGGTGCCGTTGGCCTGGCCGACGTCGACCGTGCAGAAACGGATCGGCTTGCGGAAGCCCTCGAGCTCCTCGATGGTCAGCACCTGGCCGACGACCAGGGGGCCCTTGAGGCCGGCGCCGAGCTGCTCGACCCTCTCGACCTCGAGGCCGGCGTCTACGAGCTTGGCCTGTACGTCACGACCGGTTTCGCCCGCAGGCAGGTCGACGTACTCCCGCAGCCAAGAAAGCGGGACCCGCATCAGATCTCCATCCCGAACGGCCGGGTGAACCGGACGTCACCCTCGACCATGTCTCGCATGTCTTCGACGTTGTGGCGGAACATCAGCATCCGCTCGATGCCGAACCCGAAGGCGAACCCGCTGTACTTCTCGGGGTCGACACCGCAGGCGACGAGCACCTTGGGGTTGACCATTCCGCAGCCGCCGAGCTCGATCCAGCCCTCGCTGGAGCAGGTGCGGCACGGGCGGTCGGGGTTGCCCACCGACTCGCCGCGGCACACGTAGCACTGCATGTCCATCTCGGCGGACGGCTCGGTGAACGGGAAGAAGTTCGGGCGCAGCCGGGTGGTCATGTCCTTGCCGAAGAGCGCCTGGACCATGTGGTCCAGGGTGCCCTTGAGGTCGGCCATGGTCAGGCCCTCGTCCACGGCGAGCAGCTCGACCTGGTGGAAGACCGGGGTGTGCGTCGCGTCGAGCTCGTCGGTGCGGAACACCCGGCCCGGGCACACCACGTACACGGGCGGCTCCCGGTCGAGCAGCGAGCGCGCCTGCACCGGGGAGGTGTGGGTGCGCAGCACGACGCCGGACTCGTCGCCCTCGGTCCCCTTGGGGCCCTGGACGAAGAAGGTGTCCTGCATCTGGCGCGCCGGGTGGTCGGGCGTGAAGTTGAGGGCGTCGAAGTTGAACCACTCCGCCTCGACCTCGGGCCCCTCGGCCACCTCGTAGCCCATGGCCGTGAAGATGTCCGCGATGCGGTCCATCAGCGTGGTCAGGGGGTGCCGGGCACCGGCGGGGACGCGGTCGTGGGGCAGCGTGACGTCCACCGCCTCCTCGACCAGCACCCGCTCGTCGCGCTCCGCTTCGAGCTCGACCGTGCGGGCCCCGAAGGCCTTGTTGACGGCGCCGCGGGCCTGGCCCACGCGCTTGCCCGCCTCGGCCTTGGCCTGCGGCGGCAGGGCGCCGATCTCGCGGTTGGCGAGCGCCAGGGGCGAGCGGTCGCCCATGTGCGCGGTCTTCGCCTCCCGCAGCGCGTCGAGGTCGCCGGCGGTCGCGAAGGCGGCGAGCGCCTCGTCCCGCATGCGCTCGATCTCTTCCGGTTTCAGTGCCTCGACCTCGACAGGGTCGTACGACTTGTTCGGTGCCGACATCTCTTCCCGTACTTCCGATGGCTGGCTGGTGGGTCCCCCGCGCGACACGCAGGGCGCGCTCGGCACAAGGACACAAAGGTGCCAAAGGACGAGTCTAAAGGTCGCCGGGGGTGAAGGAGCCCGTGGGCCGCCTGGCGAGACGCTCCGCAGGTTTACTGCGTGAGGTAGGCAGGCGCTCCCACGGGCAGGATAAATCGGAACTCGGCGCCGCCGCCGGGGCCGCGGCCGACCGTGATGGTGCCGCCGTGGGCCTCGACGATGCCCTTGACGATGTACAGGCCCAGACCGGTGCCGCCGCGCTTGCTGCCCCGCCAGAAGCGGGTGAAGACGCGGCCCATCGACTCCTCGGGGATACCGGGGCCCTCATCGGTCACGGTGACGGCGGTTCCCTTCTCGGTCTTGCCCGCTGCGTTCGTCAGGCTGGTCGGCGATACCTCGATGGTGACCGTTCCCTCGCCGTGCCGCACCGCATTTTCGAGGAGGTTGCCGAGGATCTGGTCGATCTTGTCCGGGTCGGCCCACAGATCGGGGAGCGCGCAGCCGACCCGTACGAGGAACCGTTCGGGCGCCTGGCCGTTCGCGATGAGCGCCTGGACGTGGCGGCCGACGGCCGTGGCGATGTCCACCGGCTGGCGGCGCACCTCCAGCCGGCCGGAGTCGATGCGGGAGATGTCGAGGAGCTCGGCGATGAGGCGGGTGACGCGGCCCGCGTCGGCGTCGACGGTCTCCAGCATCAGCCGCTTCTGGTCGTCGGTGAACCGCTCCCACTTGGCCAGCAGGGTCGCGGTGAACCCCTTGACGGAGGTCAGCGGCGAGCGCAGCTCGTGCGCGACGGTGGCGATCAGCTCGGCGTGGCTGCGCTCGGTGCGCCGGCGCGCCTCGGTGCCGCGCAGGGTGACGACGAGGCGGCGCAGCGGGCCCGTGGGGTGGGTGCGTACGTAGCGGGCCGAGACGAGCACCTCCCGGCCCCCGGGCAGCAGGAGGTTGCGCTCGGGCTGGCCGCGCCGGGTGGCGAGGCCCCCGTACGGATCGGTCAGCGCCCACCAGCGGCGTCCGTCGAGGTCCTCCAGCGGCAGCGCCCTGTCGATCCGTGCGCCGAGCGCCTCGCCGGGGGCCAGCGCGGTGATCCGGGCGGCGGCGGAGTTGAAGCAGATCACCCGGCCGGCGTGGTCGGCGACGACGAGCCCGTCGGGCAGGTCGTCGGGGTCGATCCCGAGCGCGGTGAACTCGGGCGCCTCGCCGGGCCCGGACGGGTCGCGGGTCTCGCGCGGTTCGCGGGTCTCCGGTGCGGCCGCGGCGGCGCGGCCCGCGCCGCCCTGCGGGGGCACCGCCGCCAGGGACGGCGTCCCGGACGCCGTCACGGCCCCGGGCGAGCTGTTCGTACCGACGGTCATCTCCCCGTACCCCACATCTCCGAGTAGCGCAGTGGGCCCCCCGGGCCGCCACACTACTAGCTGGGGGTCACGGAGCGGCACCCTCCGGGAGCCCGCTGTGCACGCGCGGACGCGTAGAGGCACACCGCGGCGGCCGTGGCGAGGTTCAGGCTCTCGGCCTTGCCGTGGATCGGGACGCGTACGACGGCGTCGGCGAGCGCCCTGGTCTCCTCGGGCAGGCCCCACGCCTCGTTGCCGAAGACCCAGGCCGAGGGGGTGCCCATGGTGCCCGCGTCGAGCTCGGCGTCCAGGTCGTCCTCGCCCGCCCCGTCGGCGGCGAGGATCCGCACGCCGGCCGCCCGCAGCCCTTCGACGGCCTGCTCGACGGGGACGCCGACCGCCACCGGCAGGTGGAAGAGGGAGCCCACGGAGGCGCGCACGGACTTCGGGTTGTAGAGGTCCACCGAGGCGTCGGTCAGGACCACGGCGTCCGCGCCGGCGGCGTCCGCGCAGCGCAGCACCGTGCCGGCGTTCCCGGGGTCGCGGACGTGCGCGAGGACGGCGACCAGCTTGGGCTCGGCCTTGAGGATGTCCTCGAACGGCGAGTCGAGGAAGTGGCAGACGCCGACGAGCCCCTGCGGGGTGACGGTCTGCGAGACCTCGGCGAGCACCTCGTCGGAGGCGTAGTGGACGCGCGCGCCGGCGGCCAGCGCCGCCTCGATGATCCCTTCGTAGCGCTCGGCGGCCTCCACGGTCGCGAACAGCTCGATCAGGGTCGACGCGCCGCCGGCGCCCCGGTGCTCGACGGCCTCGCGGACGGCCTGCGGGCCCTCGGCGATGAACCGGCGCTCCTTGGTGCGGAAGTTGCGCCGCGCCAGTCGCCTGGCGGCGGCCACCCGCGGGGATCGGGGGGAGATCAGCTCGGCGGGGGCGGGGGTACCCATGGCGGTCGGCTCGCTTCCGTACGTACTGCGGGTCGAAACAGGTGGATCGGCTACAACGCACCGGACCCGCAGGCACGGGGCCTGCGGGTCCGGGCTGAAGCCTGTGAAGGGCTTGCTGCTCGCTGCTTAGGCGGCGGCAGCGGCCTTCGGGGCGTTCACGTCGGCCGGGAGCGCCTTCTGCGCAACCTCGACGAGCGCGGCGAAAGCGTTGGCGTCGTTGACGGCCAGCTCCGCGAGGATCTTGCGGTCCACCTCGATGTTGGCGGCCTTCAGACCCTGGATGAGGCGGTTGTACGTCATGCCGTTCTGGCGGGCAGCGGCGTTGATGCGCTGGATCCACAGCTGACGGAAGTCGCCCTTGCGCTTCTTGCGGTCGTTGAAGTTGTAGACCAGCGAGTGGGTGACCTGCTCCTTGGCCTTGCGGTACAGGCGCGAACGCTGACCGCGGTAGCCGGAGGCCGCCTCGAGGATCGCCCGGCGCTTCTTGTGGGCGTTTACTGCCCGCTTGACGCGTGCCACTTTTTAACTCCTTGTAGCGGGGCCGTGGGTGTCTTCACACGGCCCGAATTCGATGGGGTCCCGGTCTTGACGCTCATCCGCTCCCTGCGCGGGAGCGGAGAACATCACTTGCCGAGAAGCTTCTTGATCTTCGCGGCGTCGCCGGGGGCCATCTCCGCGGTGCCGGTCAGGCGGCGGGTGACACGGGACGACTTGTGCTCGAGCAGGTGGCGCTTGCCGGCGCGCTCGCGGAGCACCTTGCCGGAGCCGGTGACCTTGAAGCGCTTCTTGGTACCGCTGTGCGTCTTGTTCTTCGGCATGGCGCCGTTATCTCCTCGTCGGTGGCGCCCCCGCCGGTCCGGTTGGGGACCGGCGCCAGGGAGCGTCATGTTGTGTCGGTGATCCGAGACAGGCTGCCTCGGAATCAGGCCTCGGCCGGTGCCTCGGGAGAGGCGGCCTCGGTGACCTCGGCCTCGGTCTCGGCGTCGGCCGCGGCCTCGGCAGAGGCGACCTCGGTGCCCTCCTCGACGGGGGCGTCCTCGGAAGGAGCCTCGTCGGCGGCGACACCCTGGCGCTCGGCCTTGCGGGCGGCCTGCGCCTCGCGGGCTTCGGCCATGGCCTCGGTCTTCTTCTTGTGCGGACCGAGGACCATGATCATGTTGCGGCCGTCCTGCTTCGGGTTCGACTCGATGAACCCGAGGTCCTCGACGTCCGAAGCGAGACGCTGCAGCAGTCGGTAGCCGAGTTCCGGCCGGGACTGCTCGCGACCACGGAACATGATCGTGATCTTGACCTTGTCGCCCTGCTTGAGGAACCGAACGACGTGACCCTTCTTGGTGTCATAGTCGTGCGGGTCGATCTTCGGCCGGAGCTTCATTTCCTTGATGACCGTGTGCGCCTGGTTCTTGCGCGCCTCACGGGCCTTCATGGCCGACTCGTACTTGAACTTGCCGTAGTCCATGAGCTTGCAGACCGGCGGGCGTGCGGACGCCGCGACCTCGACCAGGTCGAGGTCGTACTCCTGCGCCAGCTCAAGGGCCTTGGCAAGCGGCACGATGCCGACCTGCTCACCGCTGGGACCGACGAGTCGTACCTCGGGAACGCGAATCCGGTCGTTGATGCGGGGCTCGGTGCTGATGGATCCTCCTCGGTAGCACCACACGGCTGCCTGGCAGACAGCCGCTGACGTCTGATGTCGTCAGACCAACCGCGGCGGAACATGAAAAATGCCCCGCCGAGGCACAGGCAGGGGCTCCAATACAACCGGAGCACCGCCGCATGCGATCGCGGGGCGCAGACTCGGGCAGCTTTCCATCGTCCGTACGGAACGATGGATGCCACCTGACCGGTGACCCGCCGCCCCGGAGGGTGGTCGGGTGGGAGAGCGGAGCCTCCACTTGTGGGCCGGGGACATGCGTCTCCGGCCGGTCGTCAGCCCAATATAGCATTCCGCGGCGGGTCCGCTCACCCGGCGGTGTCGGCGCGGACCCTGCCCGGTGCCCGGTCGGCGCCGCGGCGACCCGGGGCCCGGTCGGCGGCGTGCACGGCCCGGCTTATCGTGTGAGGCATGACTGACGCGACCCCCACCCCCGCCACCGAGGCCGGCAGCACGCCGGACGCCCCCGACTACGACGCCATGACCCGCGACATCGCGGACGTGCCCGCCGTCGAGGTGATCACCACGGTGGCCGTGCACCTGCTGAGCGCCGCGGCGGTCAACCTGGGCCTGGACAAGCCGGACTCCGAGCACAAGGACCTCGACGAGGCCCGCAAGCTGATCACGGCCCTCGCCGGCCTGGTCACGGCGAGCGCCACCGAGATCAGCTCCTTCCACGCGGCCCCGCTGCGGGACGGCCTGAAGTCGCTGCAGCTCGCCTTCCGCGAGGCCTCGATCGTGCCGGACGAGCCGGGCCAGGGTCCGGGCGAGAAGTTCACGGGCCCGGTCTTCGGCTGAGCCGCCCGTACGCGCAGGACGAAGGGCCGGGGCACTGCCCCGGCCCTTCGGCGTTTCCGGCGTTCCGGCGTTTCTGCGTTTCTTTTCCGGTGTTCCGGCGCCCGCGCCGCTCAGCGGGCGAAGAGCGGCTCGCCGGACGGGGCCGGGGCCTCCTCCGGGAGCAGCGCCAGGTCCAGCCCGTGCACGAGGCGGGCCCGCAGGGTCTCGTCGGCGGCCAGCGCCTCGGCGACGCGGCGGGCGGCGGTGTGGTCCTGCACCCCCTGCGCCCCCGGGGCCAGCACGATCGCGAGCGTGCCGTCGGCGTCCGCCCCGCCCGGCCCGAGGTGCGCGCGGAGCACGGCGGGCTCCGCGGCCACGGCGGCCCGTACCGCTTCGCGCACCGCGGGATCGGCCAGCGGGCCGGCGTCGGTGCGGCCCTCGGCCAGCGCGAGCAGCGCGGGGCCGGTGAGCTGGTAGGTGACGGGGCCGGCCAGGTCCAGGACCACGGTGTCGGCCTTCTCGTGCGCGGCGGCGGCCAGGGCCTGGTGCAGCGGCACGGCGACCGGCCGGGCGGCCGGGTCCCACAGGGCCAGCGAGGCGGTCGAGGTGAACGCCGGCAGGGCCCGCCGGTCCCCCGCGCGCAGGGTCGGGACGGCCATGTCGCTGGTCTTCTCGCGCTTGAGGCCCGTCTCCGGGTCGGTCTCGACCTCGCCGAGCACGGCGACCACCGGGACCAGCAGACGGGCGCCCTTGAGGGCCGCCAGCACCTGCGGCTCCTGCGCCCGGTCCGCGGACCAGGCGGCCAGGGCCGCGCTCAGCCGGGGGTCGGCGGAGCCGTCGTCGTCGGAGAAGCCGGGGTCGGGAATGTTTTTGTTCGCCACAGTTACCCGACCCTATCCCGGTCCGGGTCCGGGGCCCGTCGGGCGCCTCGCGGGCGGCGGGCCAGTACGAGGGACAGTACGAGCAGCGCGAGCCCGGCGGCCGCGGCCGCCGGGGCCCCGAGCCGGGTACCGCGTGCGGCGGCCCGGACCGGCTCGGGGCCGGGGCCGAAGTACGGCTGCCCGGCCGCGACGGGCACGGGGACCGGCGGCTCGGCGCGCAGCGCGTCGGCGGCCTGGAGGGCGGCGACGGGGTCCACGAGTCCGTGGCCGCGGGAGTCGTCGCGGCCGCCGGGCGGGGCGTCGGAGGCGGTCTCCTCCAGCAGCCTCTTGATCTGGGCCGGCGAGAGGTCAGGGTGGGCGGCCTTGACGAGGGCCACGGCGCCGGAGACGAAGGCGCAGGCCGCGCTGGTGCCCCAGCCCTCGTAGTAGGCGCGGTCGGGGTCGGCGATGACCACGTCGACGCCGGGGGCGCTGACGGTGGCGTACCAGTTGCTGGTGGAGAAGTCGGCCTTGCGGCCGCCGCGGTCGACGGCGGTGACGGCGATGACCCCGGGGTAGGCGGCCGGATAGGACGCGTGGTCGCCCTGCCGGCCGCCGTTGCCCGCCGACGCCACGACGACCACGCCCTTGGCGAGGGCGTACTGGACGGCCTCGTCCTCGGCGGCCTCGTGGTGGGCGGAGTCGCTGTCGTCGCCGAGGGAGAGGTTGATCACGTTCGCGCCGTGGTCGGCCGCCCAGCGGATGCCCTCGGCGAGCGCGCCGCCCTTGCTCTCGCGGGCCTGGGCCCTGCCGGGATCGCCCTCTTCGAGGATCACGCGGACGGGGAGGATCCTGGCCTGGGGGGCGATGCCGAGGACGCCCTGGCGGCGGTTGCCGCCGTGGCCGTGCCCGGCGATGATCCCGGCCATGGCGGTCCCGTGCCGGGCCCAGGCCCGATCGCCGCGCCCGGCGCCCATCCCGATCAGATCGGTCCCGTCGAGGACCTGCCCGGCCAGGTCGGGGTGGGAGCCGTCGACCCCGGTGTCGAGCACGGCGACGGTGACCCCGGCGCCCCGGGTGGTCCCCCAGGCCTCCTCGGCCCGCAACGCGGTGAGCCCCCACTGCCGGTCGCGGATGGTGTCGGCGGCGGCCGGCCCTGCGCCGATCCCGGCGAGCACCGCCCCGAGCACGAGGACGGCGGCGGTCCGCAAGGGGGTCATCGCGGGTCTCCGGCGGGGGTGGGCGGCGCGGCGAGGGTGCGCAGCGTGCGCTGCGTCCGGTCGGCGATCGCCTTGGCCTCGTGGCCGAGGCCGGCCCGGGCGACGGCTCCGGCGGCGTCCTTGCGCATCATGTCCTCGGCGGGGCGCGGGGCGTCGAGCGTGCGGCCGTCGGTGAACGCGGAGACGGCGTAGACGACGACGGGGGCCTGCGGGACCACCGATGCGGTCCAGGCGGCGCGCTGGCTGTCGGCGAAGCCGTAGCCGGGCGGGGCCGGGAGGTGTCCGCGCAGCGCCTCCATCGCCGCCGCGTCGGCGGGGGTGAAGACCATGCCGACGGTGACGAGGGAGCTGCGGGTGGCGTCGGTGTAGGTGGCGCGCAGGACCCGGGTGCAGCCGGTGGCGGCGAGGGCGGCCTGCCAGTCGGCGGCGAGCGCGGGTCCGCAGTCGGAGTCGGGTGCGAGCGCGACCCGCGTCCAGGTGCGGTCCGCTCCGCCGGGGCCTGCGTCGCCGCCGTCGAGGACGGGCGGGAACAGGCTGTCCACGGGCGTCTCGCGCCACAGCGATCCGGCTTTGCGGTAGGCGGCGCCGGCGGCCAGGGGCCTGTGGGCGTCGCGCTGTTCGGCCCATCCGCTGACCCCGGCTCCGCCGAGGAGGCCGACCCCCAGCACGGCGCACACCACGACGGCGATGCCGCGCCCGGCCCCGCGCCGCTCGGGTCCTGATCGGGCCACGGGCTCGGCGAGGACCGCGGTCTGCGGTGTAGACGCACTCATCCGGCGGCTTCGCCCCCCGTTCCGTCCGGCTGCCACCCCGTACTCTACGCGCCCTCACCGCATCGCCCGGGGCCGCTGCGGCCCGGGTGGCGATCGGGGCGTGATGTCCGGGCGCGGTCCGGGGCCGCCCGGCGTCGGCATGCCCCTACCCACCGGTAGAACCATCTGGCAGGCTGCCGCCATGAATCTTCCCGCCAGTGGAGACCGGGCCCGTTACGACCGGGCCACCGCGCACCTCGACGCGCCCCTGGCCATCGTCGATCTCGCCGCGTTCGACGCCAATGCCGACGATCTCGTCCGCCGCGCGGCCGGCAAGCCGATCCGTGTCGCCAGCAAGTCCGTCCGCTGCCGCGCGCTCCTCGAACGGGTCCTCGCCCGGCCCGGGTTCGCCGGGATCATGTCGTACACCCTCGCCGAGAGCGTCTGGCTGGCCCGCTCCGGGTTCGAGGACGTGCTCCTCGCCTACCCCTCCGCCGACCGCGCCGGCTTCGCCGAGCTCGCGGGGGACCCCAAGCTGGCCGCGGCCGTCACCGTCATGGTCGACGACCCCGCCCAGCTGGAGCTGATCGACGGGGCGCGCGACGGCGGGACGCAGGAGATCCGCGTCTGCCTGGAGCTCGACACCGCCCTCCACCTCCTCGGCGGCAGGATCCGTGTGGGCGCGCGCCGTTCGCCGCTGCGCGAGCCCGCCCAGCTCGCGGACCTCGCCCGTACCGTCTGCGCCCGCCCCGGCTTCCGCGTCGTCGGGATCATGGGGTACGAGGGCCACGTCGCCGGCGTGGGGGACGCCCTCGCCGGGCGGCCCTTGCGCTCGCGCGCCATCCGGCTCATGCAGGCCACGGCCCGCAAGGAGCTCGCGGCCCGTCGCGCCGAGGCCGTACGGGCCGTCCGCGCGGTCGTCCCGGACCTGGAGTTCGTCAACGGCGGCGGCACCGGCAGCGTCCAGCAGACCGCCGCCGAGGACGCGGTCACGGAGATCGCCGCCGGGTCGGGGCTCTACGTACCACGGCTGTTCGACAACTACACGTCCTTCAGCGGGCGCCCGGCCGCCCTCTTCGCCCAGCCGGTGGTCCGCAGGCCCGGCGTCGGCGTGGTCACCGTCCTGGGCGGCGGCTACCCCGCCTCGGGCGCGGCCGGCGCGGACCGGCTGCCGGTCCCGTACCTCCCGCAGGGCCTGCGCTACGACCCCCAGGAGGGGGCCGGCGAGGTGCAGACGCCGCTGCTCGGCAGCCCGGCCGACGATCTGCTGATCGGCGACCGGGTCTGGTTCCGTCACGCCAAGGCGGGCGAACTGTGCGAGCGCTTCGACGAGTTGCACCTCGTCGAGGGCGACCGGGTGACGGCCACCGCCCCGACCTACCGGGGCGAGGGCCGCACGTTCCTCTAGGGGGCGTCCCGGCCGCCGCTAGAAGACGGAGTCCGTCTGGTCGGGGATGACGCTCGTGTCACCCCGGCGGACGGGGCCCGGCGTGCCGTCGCGGTCGACGTAGCCCGTGGTCGAGCACGGGTACGGGGTGCTCTTCTGCTTCTTCGGCTCGATGAACATCGGGTTCACGATCCACTTGCCGTCGCTGTCGTCGTACGCGCGGCACATCAGCTCGTTCTTGTTGCGGTTGACCACCAGCCGCAGCGCGGTCGCGTCCCGCAGGAACGAGATGTCGGTGTCGGAGTCGCCCGCGGCGAACACCTGGCGGCGGGCGGCCGGCTGGACCTTCTCGGCTGCCGCGCCGCGCACGCCGAAGACCTCCTTGTTGATCCAGCAGCGCTTGCCGTCGATGTACGTGATCATCGTGTCGGCGCCGTCCTTCACCGACCCGCAGCCCTGCAGGTGCGCGGTGAGCTTCCCGCCGGACGTGGTCGTGTTGCGTATGCCGATGACGTGGTCCGCGGAGACGCCGACGCCCCGGGCCCAGACCTCGACGACCGGCTGCGGAGAGGCCGAGCTGATCCAGACGTCGAAGCCGGCCTTCCGCAGGCCGCCGATGAGGTCCTGCTGCTGGTCGTAGTAGCGGACCCAGCCGGTGACGTCGGCCGTGCCGACCCGCTGCGTGGCGCCGACGGGCGCGGCCAGGTTCTCGGCCCGCGCGGCGGCCGCGAAGCCGCGGACCTCGCGGGCGGTCCAGCCCTGCATCAGCTGGGGCAGCCAGGCGTACGCGGGCTCGGTGGTGCGGTGGTCCCAGCCGGCGAAGGCGGCGGCGCCCGAGCGGGTCGCGGCGGTGCCGTAGACGGCGGCGAGTTCGTCGGCGCAGCCCGCGCCCGCGGGGGTGCCGGTGGGCAGCGGGGCGCCGGGACGGGCGAGGGCGCCGCAGGCGTCGGCGAGGGCCCGGGCGGCGGCGGGGGTGAGGTGGCGGCTGGTGGTGGTCCAGTCCCCGGCGGCGGGCTGGCGGATCTTGCCGTTGCGCAGCAGCCAGTACATCTGGGCGTCGCCGACGTCGTTCTTGACGACGGTGTTGTCCCAGTCGAAGACCGCGACGGGCTTGTTCCGGTTCGGCCGGTAGGGGTTGCACGTGCCGTACTGGTCGATCAGCTGCTGGAGCCGGGCCTGGTTGTCCCCGTACCAGCCGGCCGCGAGCCGTGGGGCGGTGCAGTGGGCCGCCTGGGCGGCGGGCGCGGTGGCGACGAGGGTGCCGGCGGCGATCGCCGCGGCGGCGCCGACGGCCTGGAGGCGCCGGACGGTGCTACGTGGGGTCACTGGGCTGAACACTTCCTGACGTTCCTACGAAGATCATCTCGGACGGTAGGACACGACGGCCGGGCGTCGTGCGACGCCCGGCTGTCGGGGGGAAGGCATGCGGGTGAACGGTCGGGGCCGCGCGGCCCCCGCCGGCGGGGGCCTACAGGGGGGTGACGTACGCGCCCGAGATGCCTCCGTCGACCAGGAAGTCGGTGGCGTTGATGAAGGAGGAGTCGTCACTGGCCAGGAAGGCGACGGCGGCCGCGATCTCGGTGGGCTCCGCGAACCGGCCCAGCGGGATGTGCACCAGACGGCGGGCCGCCCGCTCCGGGTCCTTGGCGAACAGCTCCTGCAGCAGGGGGGTGTTGACCGGTCCCGGGCACAGCGCGTTCACGCGGATGCCCTCGCGGGCGAACTGGACGCCGAGCTCGCGGGACATGGCGAGCACGCCGCCCTTGGAGGCGGTGTACGAGATCTGCGAGGTGGCGGCGCCCATGATGGCCACGAAGGAGGCGGTGTTGATGATGGAGCCGCGGCCCTGGCGCTGCATGTACGGCAGGGCGGCCTTGCAGCACAGGTAGACGGAGGTGAGGTTGACGTCCTGGACCCGCTTCCAGGCCTCCAGGCCGGTGGTGAGGATCGAGTCGTCGTCCGGGGGCGAGATGCCCGCGTTGTTGAAGGCGATGTCGACGGAGCCGTAGGTGTCGAAGGCGGTCTTGAAGAGGGCCTCGACCTCCTCCGGGCTGGTGACGTCGACCTTCACGAACAGCCCGCCGACCTCCTCGGCGGCGGCCTTGCCGGCGCTCTCGTCGATGTCGGCGCAGACCACGTTGGCGCCCTCGGAGGCCAGGCGGCGTGCGGTGGCGAGGCCGATGCCGCTGCCGGCTCCGGTGATGACGGCGGTGCGGCCGACCAGGCGGCGGCAGACGATCTCGGTGTCAGAAGTGGTCATGATGGGCTCAGGCCTCCGTGCTGATGAAGACGTTCTTGGTCTCGGTGAATGCGGTGAGGGCGTCGGGTCCGAGCTCGCGGCCGAGTCCGGACTGCTTGTAGCCGCCGAAGGGGGTCCAGTAGCGGACGCTGCTGTGGGAGTTGACGGACAGGTTGCCCGCGGCGACGGCGCGCGAGACGCGCAGCGCGCGGCCGATGTCGCGGGTCCAGAGGGAGCCGGAGAGCCCGTACTCCGTCGCGTTGGCCAGGCGTACGGCGTCCTCCTCGTCCTCGAAGGGCAGGACGACGGCGACGGGGCCGAACACTTCCTCGGCCGCCACGGGCGCGGTGGGGGCGACGTCCGTGACGAGGGTCGGCGGGTACCAGAAGCCGGGGCCGTCGGGGGCCGTGCCGCGGACGGCGGTGAGGTCGTCGGTGACGTACGACCGTACGCGGTCCAGCTGCGCGCGGGAGATCAGCGGCCCCATCTGGGTCTTCTCGTCGGCGGGGTCGCCGACCACGACGCCCTCGATCCCGGGGACGAGCAGCTCCAGGAACCGGTCGTACGCGGAGCGCTGGACGAGGATCCGCGTACGGGCGCAGCAGTCCTGGCCGGTGTTGTCGAGGAAGGCCATCGGCGCCGCCGCGGCGGCCGCCTCCAGGTCCGCGTCGGCGAAGACGATGTTGGGGCTCTTGCCGCCGAGTTCGAGGGTGACCCGCTTCACCCGGTCGGCGCACTTGGCCATGATCTGCTTGCCGACCGGGGTGGACCCGGTGAAGACGATCTTCGCGACGCCCGGGTGCTCGACGAGCGCGTCTCCCGCCACGGTCCCGAGGCCGGGGAGCACCTGGAAGAGGTGCTCGGGGATCCCGGCTTCGAGGGCGAGTTCGGCGAGGCGCAGTGCGGTGAGCGGGGTGGTCTCGGCGGGCTTGAGGAGGACGGCGTTGCCGGCCGCCAGGGCCGGGGCGAGGCCCCAGGCGGCGATCGGCATGGGGAAGTTCCACGGGGCGATCACGCCGATGACCCCGAGGGGTTCGAGGAAGGTGACGTCGATGCCGCCGGCGACGGGGATCTGCCGGCCGGAGAGCCGTTCCACTCCCCCGGCGGCGAATTCGAGCAGGTCGCGGACGTTGCCGGCTTCCCAGCGGGCGTTTGCGATCGTGTGTCCGGCCTCGCGGACCTCCAGCTGGGCCAGTTCCTCGATGTGCCCGTCGACGACCGCGGCGAAGCGGCGCAGCAGCCGGGCCCGGTCGGCGGGGGCGGCGGCCGCCCAGCCGCGCTGGGCCGCGGCGGCCCGCGCGACGGCGGCGTCGACATCGTCCCGTGTGGCGGCCGGGACGATGGCGACGACTTCCTCGGTGGCCGGATTCAACACGCTCAGATTGAAGGGGGCCAGCGCATCGGACACGTGGTGCCTCTCAGATGTTCGGTGAGGGTGGCTACGGGTGGTGGCTACAGGCGTTCGAAGGAGCGGCGCAGCTCCCAGTCGGTGACGGCGGAGTCGTACGCGTCCAGTTCCACGCGGGCCATGTTGCGGTAGTGGGCGACCACTTCGGGCCCGAAGGCGGCCTTGGCGATCTCGCTGTTCTCCCAGAGCTCCGCGGCCTCGCGCAAGGTGGTGGGGACGTGCGCGAAGTCGGCCGTGTAGGCGTTGCCCGCGCAGGCCTCGGGCAGTTCGAGGCGGTTCTCGACGCCGTAGAGCCCGGCCGCGACGAGGCCGGCGACGGCGAGGTACGGGTTCACGTCCCCGCCCGGGAGGCGGTTCTCGAAGCGCATGGAGCGGCCGTGGCCGACGACTCGGAGCGCACAGGTCCGGTTGTCCACGCCCCAGGCGACGGCGGTCGGCGCGAAGGATCCCGGCCGGAAACGCTTGTACGAGTTGATGTTCGGGGCGTAGAGAAGGGAGAAGTCGCGCAGCGCGGCCAGCTGGCCGGCCAGGAAGTGCCGCATCACCGGTGACATTCCGCCCGGACCGTCGCCGGCCATCGCGTTGTGCCCGTCGGCGTCGCCCAGCGAGAGGTGGATATGGCAGGAGTTGCCCTCGCGCTCGTCGAACTTGGCCATGAAGGTGAGCGAGACGCCCTCCTGGGAGGCGATCTCCTTGGCGCCCGTCTTGTAGACGGCGTGCTGGTCGCAGGTGGTCAGCGCCTCGTCGTAGCGGAAGGCGATCTCGTGCTGGCCGAGGTTGCACTCGCCCTTCGCGGACTCGACGACCAGGCCCGCGGCCTGCATCTCGTTGCGGATGCGGCGCAGCAGGGGCTCGATGCGGCCGGTTCCGAGGACCGAGTAGTCGATGTTGTACTGGTTGGCGGGGGTCAGCCCGCGGTAGCCCGAGTTCCAGGCCTGCTCGTAGGTGTCCTGGAAGACCATGAACTCCAGCTCGGTGCCGACCATGGCCGTGTAACCGTGCCCGGCGAGGCGCTCGAGCTGGCGGCGCAGGATCTGGCGGGGCGCGGCGACCACGGGCGTGCCGTCGTTCCAGGCGAGGTCGGCCAGGAGGAAGGCGCTGCCGGGGTTCCAGGGGATCCGGCGCAGGGTCGCGAGGTCGGGGTGCATGGCGAAGTCGCCGTAGCCCCGGTCCCACGAGGACATCTCGTATCCGTCGACGGTGTTCATGTCCGTGTCGACGGCGAGGAGGTAGTTGCAGCCCTCGGTGCCGTGGGCGAGGACCTCGTCGAGGAAGAACTGTGCGGCGAACCGCTTGCCCTGGAGCCGCCCCTGCATGTCGGGGAAGGCCAGGACCACGGTGTCGATCTCGCCGCTCGCCACGAGAGCGCGGAGCTCCTCGGGCGCGAGCGGCGGCTTGCGGTCTACCACTGGAATCTCTCCTTCGGTGAGCCGAGAAGCCCTAAGGTATTGAATAGAACCATTGCTTGGGAAGGGGAGGAGCCGAGATGACCGACACGGCGAGCGAAGGCGGCGCGATCGCGCGGCTGAATCCGGTACTGCGGCAGGTGCGGGCGGGCAACGGTTTCGAAGAGGCCCTGGAGCAGATCCTCCAGGTGGTCCGGCTGGGCCTGGTGCCGGGCGGTGAACGGCTGCCGCCCGAGCGGGAGCTGGCGGAGCGGATGGGGATCAGCCGGGTCACCCTGCGCGAGGTGCTGAAGGTGCTCCAGGACCAGGGCCTGGTGGAGGCCCGTCGCGGACGGTACGGCGGAACGTTCGTGCTCCCCCGCCCCGACACCCCGGCCGGCGGCACCGAGGACGAGCTGCGCCGGCGCGTGGTGGGCGTGGACATCGAGGACGTGCTGCGGTTCCGCGAGGTGCTGGAGGTGGGCGCGGCCGGGCTGTGCGCCTCCCAGGGGCTGACCGAGGAGGGCTCCGAGCGGCTGCTCGGCGCGCTGGCCGCCACCCACGACGCACCGCTGGCCGACTACCGCCGCCAGGACACGCTCTTCCACCTCACCCTGTGCGAGCTCGCCGGATCGGCCAGCCTGACGGCCCAGTACGCGGCCGTACGGGCCACCGTGAACGACCTGCTGGACTGCATCCCGCTGCTGGTGCGCAACCTGGAGCACTCCCAGCAGCAGCACAGCGCTCTCGTGGAGGCGGTGCTCGAGCGCCACCCCGACGCGGCGCGCGAGGTGATGCGCGAGCACTGCTGCGGAACGGCCGCCCTGCTGCGCGGGTTCCTCGCCTAGGAACGCCCGGTCGGCCGGCGCGGAAAGGGGCGCGGCGGGACCGGACCGAGAGGTTTTCGTAACCCCTGTTTAACGCAGGGGTCTTGCGCACTCCACTCCGCTACGGCAAAGGTACGCCCCACAACCATTGCCCTAGGCAGGAGCGCACATGGCCGACGACACCGAGGCACGGCTCGCAGCCGTACCCGAACCCACCACGTCCCCCGAAGGCGCGGACAGCTACCTGGAACGCCGAACGCTGCGCCGCGGCAGCGCCGGCTGGCTGCTGCTGACCGGCCTCGGCGTCGCGTACGTCGTCTCCGGCGACTTCTCCGGCTGGAACGTCGGCCTCGCCCAGGGCGGCTTCGGCGGGCTCGCCATCGCCACCGTCCTCATGGGCGCGATGTACGCCTGTCTCGTCTTCTCCCTCGCGGAACTCTCCGCGATCCTGCCCACGGCGGGCGGCGGCTACGGCTTCGCCCGCAGGGCGCTCGGCACCTGGGGCGGGTTCCTCACCGGCACCGCGATCCTCATCGAGTACATCCTGGCCCCGGCCGCGATCTCCATCTTCATCGGCGACTACGTCGAATCCCTGAACCTCTTCGGCCTCACCTCCGGCTGGCCGGTCTACCTCGCCTGCTTCGCGATCTTCATCGGCATCCACCTGTGGGGCGTCGGCGAGGCCCTGCGCTTCTCCCTCGTCGTCACCGCGATCGCCGTGCTCGCACTGATCGTCTTCGCGCTGGGCGCCTTCACCGAGTTCGACCCCTCGAACCTCGACAACATCGCCGTGGACACCACCGCCGCCGGATCGAGCTCCTGGCTGCCGCTGGGCGTGCTCGGCATCTGGGCCGCCTTCCCCTTCGGAATGTGGTTCTTCCTCGGCGTCGAGGGCGTACCGCTGGCCGCCGAGGAGGCCAAGGACCCGGTGCGCTCCATGCCCCGGGCCCTGTCGATCTCCATGGGCATCCTGGTCCTGCTCGCCCTGCTCACCTTCCTGGCCTCGACCGGGGCGCGCGGCGCCGACGCCATCAAGGACGCCGGGAACCCGCTGGTCGTCGCCCTCGAAGGCAACCCCGGCCTCTCCTGGCTGAAGACCTTCGTCAACTACGCCGGTCTCGCGGGCCTCGTGGCCTCCTTCTTCTCCCTGATCTACGCCGGCTCCCGCCAGCTCTTCGCCCTCTCGCGGGCCGGCTACCTGCCGCGCTTCCTCTCCCTCACCTCGAAGCGCAAGGCCCCGTACCTCGGCCTGCTCATCCCCGGCGCCATCGGCTTCGCGCTCGCCGCGGCCACCGGGAACGGCCCGCGCATGCTCAACATCGCGGTGTTCGGAGCGACCATCTCGTACGCGCTGATGGCCCTGTCCCACATCGTGCTGCGCAGGCGGGAGCCGGGGCTGGAGCGCCCGTACCGCACGCCCGGAGGCATCGCCACCTCCTCGGTGGCCTTCGTCCTCGCCCTCTCGGCGCTCGTCGCCACGTTCCTGGTGGACAAGGACGCGGCGTTCATCGCCCTCGGTGTGTACGCGGTCGCCCTCGCCTACTTCGCGTTCTACAGTCGGCACCACCTCGTGGCCGCCGCGCCGGAGGAGGAGTTCGCGGCGCTGGCCGAGGCCGAGGCCGAACTCACCCGCGACTGACCGCCGCCACCCGACCCCTTGGAGGTAGAAACCGTGCCCAGGCCGCTCATCGGCATCACGACCTACGTGGAGGAATCCACCCGCTACGCGGTGTGGGACGTCCCGACCTCCCTCGTGCCCACCGGGTACTACGAACTCGTCCAGGCGGCGGGCGGCGCGGCCGTGCTGCTCCCGCCGGACGAACCCGGTTCGGCGGCGGAGGTGCTGAGCCGGCTGGACGGCCTGGTCGTCGCGGGCGGCCCCGACGTGGACCCGGTCCGCTACGGGGCCGACCGGGACCCCCGTACGGGCGCTCCCGCGACCAAGCGGGACGAGTGGGAACTCGCCCTGATCGGGGCGGCCTTGGCGGCGGGCCTGCCGGTGCTGGGCATCTGCCGGGGCATGCAGGCGCTGAACGTGGCCCTGGGCGGCACGCTGATCCAGGACATCGACGGCCACGTGGCGGCCCCGGGCGTCATGTCCTGGCACCCGGTCCGCCCGGTCGGGGGCACCCGGTACGCGGCGCTGGTCCCGGAGGAGGCGGAGGTGCCGACCTACCACCACCAGGCCGTCGAGCGGCTCGGAGAGGGCCTGATCGCCTCGGCGCACGCGGTCGACGGAACGGTGGAGGCCATCGAACTCCCCGACCCGGGGCACTGGGTCCTCGGCGTCCAGTGGCACCCGGAGCGCGACAAGGACACCCGCGTCATGGCGGCCTTGGTCGAGGCCGCCGCGTTGGCCCCGGCCATGCGGGTCTGACGGCGCCGACGTGCGGGCCGACCTCCGGGTCGGAAGACTGGAGGCATGAGGGACAAAGCCGTGCTGGAGGGCGGACCGGCCGACCTGCCCGACCGGGTGGTCGACGCCCCGTCCTCCGGCGAGGACCTGAAGATCCCGTTCCGCGGCGGGTACGAGCACTACCGGCCCACGGCGCGGGTCCAGGACGGCCCGCTGGGCTCGCGGCGCGTGTTCGAGTGGTGGGAACGGACCGAGATCGCCGGATGACGGGGTGCTGCCATGACACACACCGCGGAGTGGAAGGTCGGGGTCTGGCTGACCGAGGAGGGCGGCACCACCCGGGCGCGGGCCGTGCTGGACACGGGAGCGGGGCAGCTGGTCGGGCGCGGCCTGGCCCGCTGCAACCCCGAGGACGTGGAGGTCGCCGCGATCGGTGACGAGCTCGCGGCGAGCCGGGCCATGCGCGACCTGGCCGGCCAGCTCTCCCGCACCGCCGACCGGAACCTGGTCGCGCTCGGCGAGCCCCCGCGGATGCCGCGCACGGGCTACGGCTGGCACGAGGGCACCGATGACCCGACCCGGCGCGGGCGCTGAGCCCCGGTCCGCAGCTCGAACCACACCACCTTCCCGATGCCGCAGACGCGCGGGTGCGCGCCCCAGTCCGCGGCCAGCGCCGCCACGATGGCCAGCCCCCGCCCGGCCTCGTCGTCGGGCGCGGCCTCGCGCGGCACCGGCAGCTCCCGGCTCGCGTCGAGCACCTCCACCCGCAGCCGGCCGTCCTCCCACTCGGCCCGCATCCAGACCTGGCGGCCGGCGGGTACCCGGGCGTGCCGACAGGCGTTGGTCATCAGCTCGCTGAGCAGGAGCAGCGCCGTCTCCACGAGGTCGTCGGGCAGTTTCCACTCCCGGGCCTGCACGGCGAACAGCGCCCGCGCGAGGCGGACGCTGCGCGGGCTGCGGACGAAGTGGCACTCCATGGTCTGGTCTTCCATGACCCGCACCCTCCCGCCGGGCCCCTCCGGAGGGCGAGCAACTGTCCAGTGGGCAGGCCCGCTTGTACCCGTCCGGTACCGGCCGGGAACGCACTCGTAGGAGTGATCCGCGGTGTGCCGGGCCCGCCGGGGGGTATGGGCCGGGCGGACAGCGGTACGGGGAGGGGCGCGCGATGAGCGAGGCGTGGCGGTACGGCGGCAACCAGATCAAGCTCTGGCGCACGGAGGCCGGCAAGAGCCGCGAGGAGCTGGGCGAAGAGGCCGGCTACGCCCCCGAGTACGTGAAGTCGATGGAGCAGGGCCGCCGCCGCCCGACCCTGCACCTGTTGCGGGTCGCGGACGCGATGTTCGGAGCCGGCGGAAAGCTGACCGCTGCCGCGGAGTACATGAAGCCGGAGCCGTTCCCGAAGCGGTCCGAGGAGTTCATGGCCGCGGAGGCCGAGTGCCTGGCGTTCAGTTCGTACCAACCGCTGCTCATCCCCGGACTGCTCCAGACCGAGGAGTACATGCGCGCCCTGATGGGTGAACTCATCCCCCCGGTCGAGGACGACGTACTCGAGGAACGAGTGCTTCGCCGGTTGCAACGCCAGGCGATGATGGTTCAACGCATCAAGACCATCTACAGCTTCATCAGCAATGAGGCCGCCCTGCGCGCCTCCGTGGGTGGCCCGGATGTGATGCGTCGCCAGCTGCTTTACATGCTGGATGTGTCACAGCGGCGCAATATCGGAGTTCAGGTGCTGCCCACCGGCCGGTCCTGCGGCGTGGCCCTCAACGGGCCTCTCGTTCTGCTGGAGACCCCGGAGCACCAGCGCTGGGCATGGGTGGAAGGCCAGGAAACCAGCGCGATGCACACCGGCCCGGAGAAGGTCAGCATCCTGACCCAGGCCCATGGCATGATCCGCATGAACGCGCTCGGCACTGCGGAATCAGCCGAGTTCATCAAGAAGCTCGCGGAGGAGCTATGAGCAGCCGCCTGACGTGGATCAAGTCCAGCTACAGCGATGCTCAGGGCAGCGACTGCATCGAAATCGCCCTCGACTCCTACGGAAGCAGCACTGCCATCCACGTCCGGGACTCCAAGCTCGGGGAGGACGGGCCGACGTTCGCCGTGCCCGCCGGGGCCTGGGCGGCGTTCCTGGCTCAGGTCGGCTGACGGCGGCCTACGGACGCCGCCGGGTCAGCGACAGCAGGTCCCGCGCCGGGCCCGCCGGGCGGGCGCCCGACGGCCAGACCGCGCGCAGGGCCCGGCCCAGCGCGGCGCCCGGCACCGGGACCTCGACCAGGCGGCGGGCCGCCAGCTCGTCGACCAGCGCCAGCTCGGAAAGGACGCACGGCCCCGCACCGCTCAGCGCGGCCGCCTTCACCGCCGTGGTCGAGGCCAGTTCCAGCAGGGGGGCCGCCAGACCGCCGGACGGGGCGAGCGCGGCGTCCAGGACCTGGCGGGTGCCCGAGCCCCGCTCCCGCAGGATCAGCGGGGCCGCGGCCAGTTCCGCCGCCTCGACCCCCTTCGAACGCCGGGCCCACGGGTGCGTCGGGGCCACCGCCACCACCAGGCGGTCCTGGGCGATGACGGCCGAGTCCAGCCCTTCCGGGACCCGCAGCCCCTCCACGAAGCCGAGGTCGGCCTCGTGCGCGAGGACCCGCTGGGCCACGTCCGCCGAGTTCCCCGCGTGGAGGGAGACCGCCGTGTCCGGGCGCTCCCCGCGCAGGGCGATCAGCCAGCCGGGCAGCAGGTACTCCGCGATGGTCATGCTGGCCGCCACCCGCAGCCGCGAGTCGCGCCGTCCGCGTAGCGCCTGCGCGCCCGCGTCGAAGGCCTCGGCCGCCTCCACCACCCGGCGGGCCCAGTCCGTGACGAGCGCCCCCTCGGCCGTCAGGGTCGAGCCCCGCGGGGAGCGGTCGACGAGGGCCACCCCGAGCCGGGTCTCCATCGCCCGGATCCGGCTGCTCGCCGCCGGCTGGGTGATGCCCAGGTGGCGTGCGGCGCCGCTCAGGCTCCCCACCCGGGCCACCGCGAGCAGCAGCTCCAGCGCGCCCAGGTCCGGTACGCGGTGCGCCAGCGGGACCGTCTCCTCATCAGCCATAACATCAGTTTATGACCTCATAGGGAGATGCCCTCTGCCACCCCCTTCCACCTGGGACGACGCTGTATCCATGGCCACCACCACCGTGCGACCCAGCACCGTCACCCCCCTCGCGCCCCGGGCCCACAAGGCCTTCGGGGCGCTCCGCCACCTCGGCCCCAACTGGTACGCGTCCGTCATGGGCACGGCGATCGTCGCCAACGCCGGCGCGACCCTCCCGTACCAGGTGCCCGGCCAGCGCGTGGCCTGCCAGATCGTCTGGGCCCTCTCCGCGGCGGCTCTCGCCCTGCTGCTCACCGCCCGCGCCGGCCACTGGCTCCACCACCGCGACCAGGCCCGCGCCCACCTCCTCGACCCCGCCGTGGCCCCCTTCTACGGGTGCCTCGCGATGGCCCTGCTGGCCGTCGGCGGCGGCACCCTGATCGTCGGCAAGGACGTCATCGGCGTGCCCGCCGCCGTCGCCGTCGACGCCGTGCTCTTCACCGCCGGAACCGCGATCGGCCTGCTCATGGCCGTGGTGGTGCCGTACCTGATGGTGGTCCGGCACAAGGTCGAGGCCGCCCAGGCCACCCCCGTGTGGCTGCTGCCGCTGGTCGCCCCCATGGTCTCCGCCGCCCTGGGCCCCCTGCTGATACCCCACCTGCCCGCCGGCCAGCCCCGCGAGGCGCTGCTGCTGGCCTGCTACGCCATGTTCGGCATCAGCCTGCTGGCCACCCTGCTGATGCTGCCCCTGGTCTTCGGCCGGCTGATCGTGGGCGGCCCCCTGCCCCTGCTGCTGACCCCCACCCTGTTCCTGGTCCTCGGCCCCCTCGGCCAGTCCACCACCGCCGTCAACCAGCTCGCCGACGTGGCCCCCGAGGCGATCGGCGCCCCCTACGCCGGAGCGCTCGGCGCCTTCGCCGTGGTCTACGGAGTGCCCGTGATGGGCTTCGCCCTGCTGTGGCTGGCGCTCGCGGCCGCGATGCTGGTGCGGGCCGCCCGGGGCGGCATGGGCTTCGCGATGACCTGGTGGGCGCTGACCTTCCCCGTCGGCACCTGCGTCACCGGCGCCGCGGGCCTGGCCCGCCACACGGGCCTGACCGCGTTCGCCTGGCTCGCGACCGCCCTGTTCCTCGGCCTGCTGACCGCCTGGCTGCTGGCCGCGGCCCACACGCTGCGCGGCCTCTGCGCCGGCACGCTGCTGCCCCGCTGACGGAACGCCGTCAGCGGGCGGCCCGCAGCGCCGCCGCCAGTACGGCCGGGGCCTCGGCCAGCGAGGGCCCGTACCAGGTGAGGTGGCGGCCGCTGACGAGGGCGGAGGGACGGTCCGGGAAGGCTTCCGGGCCGTCCTCGCGCGTGAAGCGGTACGGCTCGTCCGGGAGCACCACCAGATCGCAGTCGGCGCCGGCCAGCTCCTCCACCGGCACCCTCGGATACCGCTCGGCGTTCCCGGCGTAGATGTTGTCCACGCCCAGCCGGGCGAGCAGATCGCCCGCGAACGTGTCCCGGCCGAGCACCATCCAGGGGCGCCGCCACACCGGTACGAAGGCCCGCAGCGGGCCGGCCGGCTCCACCCGCGCCCAGGCCGCCTCGGCCTCGTCCAGCCACCGCGGCCGCGTCAGCCCCAGGGCCCCCACCAGCACCCTGGACAGCTCGGTCAGCGCCTGCGGCAGCTCCCGTACCTCGGTGACCAGCACCTCCACCCCGGCCGCGCGCAGGGCCGCCAGGTCCGGGGCCCGGTTCTCCTCCTCGTTGGCGATCACCAGGTCCGGGCGCAGCGCCGTGATCCGCTCCACGTCGGGGTTCTTGGTGCCCCCGATGCGCACCGCGCCCCGCACGTCGAGGTCCGCGGGGTGCGTGCACCAGTCGGTGACCCCCACGAGCAGCCCGGGGGCGCTGACCGCCACCGCCTCGGTCAGCGAGGGCACGAGTGAGACGACGCGCGTCCGGCCGCGGCTCACCGCCCGGGCGAGGGCGGCTCGGAGGTCGCGTGGATGTGGTCGCCGACCGCCACGACCAGGAGCCGGGTGTCCTCGGAGACGGCCCGCCAGCGGTGCCGTACACCGCCGGACAGGAACAGCGCGTCCCCGCTCTCCAGCCGGTACGCCCGCCCCTCGGCCTCCACCTGGCAGGCGCCCGAGACCACGTACATCAGCTCGTCGTTGCGGTGCTGGTACTCGCGGCCGGCGTCCTGGTCCCCGGTGAACTCCAGCGCGTGCAGCTGGTGGTGTCCGCGTACGAGGGGGCGCACGCCCGGCACCGGCGTGAGCCCGGAGTCGTCGCCGGCCCGTACGAGGTCGACCGTGCGCGCGGTGTCCGAGGCGGCCAGCAGCTCGACGGCCGTGGTCTCCAGCGCGTCCGCGACCCGTTCGAGGGACCGCATGCTGGGCCGGGCCCGTTCGTTCTCTATCTGGCTGAGGAAGGGCACCGACAGGCCGCTGCGCGCCGATACGGCGGCGAGGGTGAGGTGCAGTGCCCGGCGCCGCTTGCGCACGGCCACACCCACCCGGAGCGGTTCCTTGGCGTCCTTGTCCCGTTCCTTGTCGTCCGAGCCGTCCCTGTCGTCCATGGCGGGGCTGCCCTCCCCTTGTCTGGTCCGTCGGCGTACGTCGGCGTCCGTCTCACATCGGTGTGCTGTAAGCACCTTACGCAGCAACCGCCCCCGGTTTCGCGTGCAAGAGCCGACAAGGGTAAGCCCCGGGTGAAACTCCCGTGCCATTTTCGAGCGCACTCACGGCCACTTTCCGTGCCCCCGGGCGTAACCGTCGGCTGCGGGCACACCCTGGGGTTGCGGCATCATCGTCACCGTGACGACGACTCGACGCCTGATGCTGCTGGACACCGCCTCCCTCTACTACCGCGCGTACTTCGGCGTGCCGGACTCCGTGAAGGCCCCGGACGGCACCCCGGTCAACGCGGTGCGCGGGCTGCTCGACTTCATCGGGCGCCTCGTCCAGGACCACCGCCCCGACGACCTGGTCGCCTGCATGGACGCCGACTGGCGGCCGCACTGGCGGGTGGAGCTGATCCCCTCGTACAAGGCGCACCGGGTCGCCGAGGAGACCGAGAGCGGTCCGGACGTGGAGGAGACCCCCGACACCCTGTCCCCGCAGGTGCCGATCATCGAGGCGGCACTGGACGCGTTCGGGATCGCCCGGGTGGGCGTCGCCGGGTACGAGGCCGACGACGTGATCGGCACGCTCACGGCGCGGGCCACGGGCCCGGTGGACATCGTCACCGGCGACCGGGACCTGTACCAGCTGGTGGACGACGCCCGGCAGCGGCGCGTGCTGTACCCGCTGAAGGGGGTCGGCACGCTCCAGGTGACGGACGAGACGTGGCTGCGCGAGAAGTACGGGGTGGACGGCGCGGGGTACGCGGACCTGGCGCTGCTGCGCGGGGACCCGAGCGACGGGCTGCCGGGGGTCCCGGGGGTCGGCGAGAAGACGGCGGCGAAGCTGCTGGACGCCTACGGCTCGCTGGCCGGGATCATCGCGGCGATCGACGACCCGAAGTCGAAGCTGACGCCCACGCAGCGCAAGCGGCTGGACGAATCCCGGCCGTATCTGGCGGTGGCCCCGAAGGTGGTCAAGGTGGCCTCCGACGTCCCCCTTCCGGAGTTCGACCCGGCCCTGCCCGCGGTGCCCGCGCAGCCGGAACTCGTCGACGCGCTGGCGCGCCGGTGGGGTCTGGGCGGAGCCGTGTCGCGCCTGGGCAGCGCGCTGCGCCCATGAGGTGCTAACTTAGGTAATCCTAAGTTTCAGGGGAGCAAGGGGAGACGCCGTGGCAGAAGGACGCGCCCGCAAGATCGGCACCGCAGTCGTCGTGCGCACAGAGCGGCTGACGCCGCACATGGTGCGCGTGGTGCTGGGCGGCGCCGGACTGGTCCGGTTCAGTGCGGGCGAGTTCACGGACCATTACGTCAAGCTGCTGTTCGCCCCCGAAGGCGTCACCTACCCCTCGCCGTGGGACCTGGACCGGATCCGCGCCGAGTACGCGCGGGACGCCTGGCCGCGCCAGCGGGCGTACACGATCCGCTCGTGGGACCCGGCGCACCTGGAGCTGACGCTCGACTTCGTCGTCCACGGCGACGAGGGGCTGGCCGGGCCCTGGGCGGCCCGCGTCCAGCCGGGTGAACTCGTCCGCTTCCTCGGCCCGGGCGGCGCGTACGCGCCGGACCCGGCGGCCGACTGGCACCTGCTGGTGGGCGACGAGAGCGCCCTGCCGGCCATCGCGGCGGCGATGGAGCGGATGCCGGCGGGCGCGCGGGTGCACGCGTTCGTCGAGGTCGAGGGGGCGCAGGACGAGCAGAAGATCGCCACCCCCGACGGCATCGTCCCGGTCTGGCTGCACCGCGGCTCCGGCCCGGTCGGCCAGAGCCTCGTCGAGGCGGTCAGGGCCCTGGAGTTCCCCTCCCGAGACGTCCACGCCTTCGTCCACGGCGAAGCCGGCTTCGTGAAGGACCTCCGCAGCCACCTGCGCCTGGAGCGCGGCGTCCCCAGGGAGCGCCTGTCCATCTCCGGCTACTGGCGCCAGGGCGAGACGGACGAGGGCTGGCGGGCGATCAAGCGCGACTGGAACGCCCGGGTCCTGGCCGAGCAGGAGTCCGCGGCCTGACGTCCGCCGCCGGCCGGCCCGGCGCCGCTCCGGCCGGAGGGCGGCCCTGACGGGCGGCCTGACGCCCTCCCCCGCCCCGAACGGCGGAGTCACCCGTTCGGCGGGAGAATGTCCGCATGCGTACGCTCCGCATGATCGGCGCAGCCGGAGCCGCCACCGCCCTCGCGGTGACGGCAGCGGCCGGCGCCGCCGCCGCGCCCAGCCCGCCGCCCGCGCCGAAGCCACAGATCACCGACGCGGAAGTGGACGCCGCGCTGAAGCGCCTGCCCGGCTTCGTCACCGACGCCATGCGCAGCACCGGGGTCCCCGGTGCCGCCGTGGCCGTGGTCCACGACGACAAGGTCGTCTACCTCAAGGGCTTCGGCGTCCGGCGCACCGACGCGCCCGGCGCCATCGGCCCCGACACCGTCTTCCAGATCGCCTCCCTCTCCAAGCCGGTCTCCTCCACGGTGGTGGCCGGGGCCCTCAAGGACCCCGCCGACTGGAACGACCGCACCGAACTCCCCGGCTTCGCGCTGAAGGACCCCTGGGTCACCGACCACGTCACCACCGCCGACCTCTTCTCCCACCGCAGCGGCCTCCCCGACCACGCCGGGGACCTCCTCGAAGACCTCGGCTACGACCAGGCGTACATCCTCGACCACCTCCGCCTGGAGCCCCTCTCCCCCTTCCGCGCGAGCTACAACTACACCAACTTCGGCCTCACGGCGGCCGCCGAGGCCGTCGCCCGGAAGAAGGGCACCACCTGGGAGAAGCTCAACCAGGACGTCCTGTTCAAGCCCGCCGGGATGACGCACACCAGCACCGAGTTCTCGGCCTTCGCGAACGCCCCCGACCACGCGGCCACCCACGTCAAGAACCCGGACGGGACCTGGTCCCCGCGCTACGTGCGCGACCCCGACGCCCAGGCACCGGCCGGCGGCGTGAGCTCCACCGCCACCGACATGGCCCGCTGGCTGCGCCTCCAGCTCGCCGGCGGCACCCTCGACGGGAAGCGGATCATCCCCGCCGACACCCTCGCCGCCACGCACCTGCCGCACATCCTGTCGCAGCCCCCGACCCCGCCCCTGGACCACACCGGGTTCTACGGGCTCGGCTGGAACGTCTCGTACGACGACGCCGGACGGCTTCGCCTGAGCCACTCCGGCGCCTTCGAACTCGGCGCCAACACCAACGTCACGATGCTCCCGCTGGAGAAGCTCGGCATCGTCGTCCTCACCAACGGCGCCCCGGTCGGCGTCGCCGACGCCATCGCGATGGACTTCTTCGACACCGCCGAGCACGGCGGGCCGACCACCGACTGGCTCCCCCTCTTCGCCGAGCTCTACGCCCAGCAGCTCGGCCCCGGCCCCTCCGCCACCGACTACGCGCACCCGCCCGCGGGAGCGAAGCCGGCCCGCGCCGACAGCGCCTACACCGGCACCTACGTGAGCCCCTACTACGGGAAGCTGACCGTGACGGCGAACCCGGGCGGCGGCCTCACCCTCGGCCTCGGGCCCAAGCCGATGCGCTTCCCCCTCACCCACTACGACGGGGACACCTTCAGCTACGTGACCGCCGGCGAGAACGCCGTCGGCCGCACCGGGGTGGTCTTCAAGGACGGCACGGTCCGCATCGAGTACCTGGACGCCAACCACCTGGGCACCTTCACCAAGCAGTAGGCACCGGCACATAGCCTGGACCCGATGAGACGCAGAACCCAGGCACCCCCCTCGCCCCTGCCCCAGGTCGACGGCATCGACCCGGTCCGGCTGCGGCTGCCCGCCGACCCCGACGGGCGCTGGCCCGACCTCGGCGGCTACCTCGCCGCCCGCTACGCCGGCACCCGCGGCGCCGAGTCCATCGCGCACCTGCTCGGCGCCGGGCGGGTGTTCGGCCCCGGCGGCCGGGTCCTGAGTCCGCAGGACCCGTACGAGCCGGGCGCCTACCTGTGGTTCCACCGGGACATGGAGCCGGAGCCCGTGGTGCCCTTCCCGATCCGCGTCGTCCACCGCGACGCGCACCTGCTGGTCGTGGACAAGCCGCACTTCCTGGCGACCACCCCGCGCGGCAGCCACATCACGCAGACCGCCCTGGCCCGGCTGCGCGCCGAGCTCGACCTGCCCGAGCTCAGTCCGGCGCACCGGCTGGACCGGCTGACGGCCGGACTGGTGATGTTCAGCATCCGCCCCGAGGACCGCGGCGCGTACCAGCTGTTGTTCCAGGAGCGGCGCGTGCTCAAGCGGTACGAGGCCCTGGCCCGCCACGATCCGGCGGTCGAACTCCCGCGCACCGTCCGCAGCCACATCGAGAAGACCCGCGGGGTGATGGCCGCGGCCGAGGTCCCCGGCGCGGAGCCGAACGCGGAGAGCCTGGTCGAACTCCTGGACACCAAAGGGGAGCTGGGCCGCTACCGGCTGACCCCGCACACCGGCCGCACCCACCAGCTGCGGGTGCACATGAACGGCCTCGGGCTGCCCATCCTGGGCGACCCGCTCTACCCGCGGGTCACCGATCCGGCCCCGGACGACTACCGCAGGCCGCTCCAGCTCCTGGC
Source organism: Streptomyces sp. NPDC001194 (assembly GCF_042896985.1). Taxonomy (NCBI): domain Bacteria; kingdom Bacillati; phylum Actinomycetota; class Actinomycetes; order Kitasatosporales; family Streptomycetaceae; genus Streptomyces; species Streptomyces sp. NPDC001194. The sequence continues at coordinate 357,074 of NZ_JBIAXU010000004.1, forward strand.
CCGTACGGTGTCGTTCACCGACCCGGTCACCGGGGTCCGGCGCCGCTTCGAGAGCGGCCTGAGCCTCGGGGCCTGGGAGGACCTCGCCGGATGGCGGGGTCCCGGGGGCCCCGAGGACTTCTAGACCGTCAGCCGTCAGCCGACCGAGCTGTAGGCCACCACGCCGCGCAGCAGCGCGTCCACGGCCTTGCGGGCGTTGCGGGCCACCGTGCTCCCGCTGTCGCCGGACGCCGAGGGGGCCGCGGCCGCGACCTGCCCCAGCACGTCGATGACCTGCTTGCACCAGCGCACGAAGTCGCCGGCCGGCATCTCCGCCTCCCGCAGCACCTCGTCCAGGCTCTTGTCGGAGGCCCACTGGTACGCCGCCCAGGCGAAGCCCAGGTCCGGCTCGCGCTGGCCCACGCCCTCCGCCTGGTTGATGCGGTGCTCCTCCTCCAGCGCGTCGAGCCGGCCCCAGATGCGGACCATCTCGCCCAGCGCCGCCTTCGCCGCACCACCCGGCACCTTCGGCGCCACCGCGTCGTCGGACTGCCGCGCCTCGAACACCAACGCCGAGACGCAGGCGGCCAGTTCCGCCGGGGACAGGCCCTCCCAGACGCGCTCGCGCAGGCACTCCGACGCCAGCAGGTCGAGCTCCCCGTACAGCCGGGCGAGCCGCTTGCCGTGCACGGTCACCTCGTCCTCGCGCAGGTAGTCCAGCTCGGTGAGCAGCGCGTGGATCCGGTCGAAGGTGCGGGCGATCGTGTTCGTACGGCCCTCGATGCGCCGCTCCAGCTGCTGGGTGTCGCGCCTGAGGCGGTGGTAGCGCTCCGCCCAGCGGGCGTGGTCCTCGCGCTCGTCGCACCCGTGGCAGGGGTGCGCCCGCAGCTCGGCGCGCAGCCGCGCGATCTCGCGGTCGTCGGCGGCCGCCGCCCGGCCGCGCCCGCGCCGCTCCGGCGCGATGTGCCCCGCCTTGGCCCGCAGTTGGGACGCCAGGTCCCGGCGGGACTGCGGGGAGCGCGCGTTGAAGGTCTTGGGGATCCGCATCCGCTCGATCGCCTCGACCGGGACCGGGAAGTCGATCGCGGCGAGCCGCTTCACCTGCCGCTCCGCGGTCAGCACCAGCGGCCGCGGCCCCTCGGCGTACTCGTACCCCCGGTGCCCGTTGACCCGGCCGGCCGGCACGCCCGGGTCCAGGACCAGCGCGAGCCCGGCGAACTTGCCGGTCGGCACGTGGATGATGTCGCCCGGCTTGAGCTTCTCCAGCGAACCGGCCGCCTGCACCCGGCGCTGGGCAGCGCCCTGCTTGGCCAGGTCCGTCTCGCGGTCCTTGAGGTCGCGGCGCAGCTGCGCGTACTCCTCGAAGTTCCCGAGGTGGCAGGTCATGCCCTCCCGGTAGCCCTCGAGGCCCTCCTCGTTACGCTGCACCTGCCGGGAGATCCCGACGACCGAGCGGTCGGCCTGGAACTGCGCGAACGAGGTCTCCAGCAGCTCGCGCGAGCGGTGCCGCCCGAACTGGCTGACCAGGTTCACGGCCATGTTGTAGGAGGGCTTGAAGCTGGAGCGCAGCGGATACGTACGGGTGCCCGCGAGCCCGGCGAGCCCCGCCGGGTCCATGCCCCGCTGCCACAGCACCACGGCGTGGCCCTCGACGTCGATGCCGCGCCGTCCGGCCCGGCCGGTGAGCTGCGTGTACTCGCCGGGGGTGATGTCGGCGTGCTGCTCGCCGTTCCACTTGACCAGCTTCTCCAGGATCACCGTGCGTGCGGGCATGTTGATGCCCAGCGCCAGGGTCTCGGTGGCGAAGACGGCCTTGACGAGACCGCGGACGAACAGCTCCTCCACGACCTCCTTGAAGGTGGGCAGCATGCCGGCGTGGTGCGCGGCGATGCCCCGCTCCAGGCCTTCGAGCCACTCGTAGTACCCGAGGACGTGCAGGTCCTCGGTGGGGATGGAGGCGGTGCGCTCCTCGACGATCTCGCGGACCCTCAGGCGGGCCGTGTCGTCATTGAGCCGCAGGCCCGCGAACAGGCACTGCTGGACGGCGGCCTCGCAGCCGGCCCGGCTGAAGATGAAGTTGATGGCGGGCAGCAGTCCGTCGCCGTCGAGGCGGGCGATGACCTCGGGCCGGCTCGGGGTCCAGATCCGGCCGCGGGAGCGCCGCTCGCGCTCGCGGTCGGCCTCGCGGACCATCTTGCCGCGCCGCCGGTCCTTCGGACTGTACGTACGGGTGTTCTCCTCGCGCGCCATGCGCAGCAGGTCGGGGTTGACCTCGCGGCGCGCGGAGCCGCGGCCGCCGTGGTCGGACTCCTCCTCGAAGAGGTCGTAGATCTTGCGGCCGGCCATGACGTGCTGCCACAGCGGGACGGGCCGCTCCTCGGAGACGATCACCTCGGTGTCGCCGCGGACGGTGTCCAGCCAGTCGCCGAACTCCTCCGCGTTGGACACGGTGGCCGACAGGGAAACCAGCGTGACCGACTCGGGGAGGTGGATGATCACTTCCTCCCAGACGGCTCCGCGGAACCGGTCGGAGAGGTAGTGCACCTCGTCCATCACGACGTAGCCGAGGCCGCGCAGCGACTGCGAGCCCGCATACAGCATGTTGCGGAGCACCTCGGTGGTCATCACGACCACGGGCGCCTCGGAGTTGACGCTGTTGTCGCCGGTCAGCAGGCCCACCTTGTCGGCGCCGTAGCGCTTGACGAGGTCGGCGTACTTCTGGTTCGACAGCGCCTTGATGGGCGTCGTGTAGAAGCACTTGCGGCCCTGGCCGAGGGCGAGGTGCACGGCGAACTCGCCGACGATCGTCTTGCCCGAGCCGGTCGGGGCGGCGACGAGGACGCCCCTGCCGGCCTCCAGTGCCTTGCAGGCGTCGACCTGGTAGGCGTCCAGGTCGAATTCGTACATCTCGCGGAAGGGGGCCAGGGCGGAGGCCTCTTCGGCGGCGCGGATCCGGGCAGCGGCGTACCGCTCCGCCGGTGAGAGTTCTTCGGTCATCTTGTCTTCGAGCCTACCCGCCGCCCCTGACAACAGTCGCGATCATTTATACGGACCGCGCGGGCCGCCGCGCGGACACGCCCTACGACAGCAGCCGCAGGGCCCCGGGCACGCAGTCGGCGGTCACCGGCAGCGGTCCGAGCGGCTCCCCGTCGGCGTAGGCGGTGATCCCGGCGGCCTCCAGGGTGATCTTCGCGGCCCGGTGGACGGTCACCTTCGGGTGGCTGAGGTGGGTCCCCTTGTAGACCTGCGGAAAGACCTTCAGCAAGGTGGTCCGGCTGCAGTCGCCGACCACCGTGACGTCGAAGAGCCCGTCGTCCGGGACGGCGTCCGCGCAGATGCGCATGCCGCCGCCGTAGGAGGAGCCGTTGCCGACGGCGACCAGCGTGGCCTCGGTCTCGATCACCGGACCGCCGTCGAGGGTGATCCGGTACGGGAACGGCCGGAAGGAGGCGAGCTCCGCGAGGATCGCCAGGTCGTACTTGAACCGGCCCGCCGGGAGCCGCATCCGGTTGCCGCGGTCGTTGACCCGCGAATCGAAGCCGGAGCACAGCACGGTCCCGTACCAGGTCTCCCCCCGGCCCGGGGTCCCCGCCACCCGCCCGAGGTCGATCTCGCGGATCCGGCCCTCCTTGAGCGCCTCGGCGGCCAGCCGCCCCGCCTGCGCGGGCTCGCCCACGGGCAGCCCCATGGCCCGCGCGAAGTCGTTCCCGGTCCCCACGGCGACCACTCCGAGCGGGACCAGCGTTCCGGCCAGGGCCTGCAGGGCCAGCGAGACCACGCCGTCGCCGCCGACGGCGATCACCGCGCCCGTGCCCTCCCGGACGGCGGTGCGCAGCCGCGACAGCGCGTCCGCGGCATCGGCGCCGAGCACCGTCCGTACGGAGAACCCGGCGGCCCGGAGCGCGGAAGCGGCCGGCTGCGCGGCGTGCGCGCCCCGGCCGCGTCCCGCGGTGGGATTGACGAGGAGGGTGATTTCAGCGCTCACCCCGGGAATGTACCTGTCAGGTCGCGTCGTCGTAACCGTTGATCTGCCTGCGGCCGCCGTCGGCCTGCTCGGGCAGCGCGGTCGGGGCCTGGACGGGCTCCATGTCACCGATCGGCGCGGGCGTCAGGTCCAGCTCGGAGGCCTCGTCGTCGTCGAGGAGCGCGTCGGGGTTGCCGCGGCGCCGCCTGCGGTCGTTGACCAGGCAGATCCCGAGGGCGATGAAGTAGAGGGCGACGATCGGCGCGGCCAGCGAGATCATGGTGAGCGGGTCACCGGTGGGCGTGGCGAACGCGGCGAAGATCGTGATGCCCAGCACCATGGCCCGCCACCAGCTCGCCAGCCGCTTCGCGGTGAGGACCCCGGTGAAGTTGAGGAGGATCAGCAGCAGCGGCAGCTCGAACGCGAGGCCGAAGACGATGACCATGCGCGTGACCAGGTCGAGGTAGTCGTCGACCGGGAGCAGGTTGCGCGCGTTGTCCGGGGTGAACTCGAGGAGGATCGTCGCGGTCTGCGGCAGCAGCTTGTAGGCGAGCACCCCGCCGGCGGCGAACAGCGGAGCGCCGACGGCCACGAAGCCGACCGCGTAGCGCTTCTCGTGGTTGTGCAGGCCCGGGGCGACGAAGGCCCAGAGCTGGTAGAGCCAGACCGGCGCCGAAAGCACCACACCGGCGGTGAGCGAGACCTTGAGGGCGATGGAGAACGGGGCGATGAGGCCGTTCACCGTCATGTCGGCGCAGGGCCGGCCGTTGCGCTGCGAGACCACCCCGTTGGTGCAGCCGACGGAGTCCAGCATCGGCTTCAGCATGAAGTCGATGAGGTTCTTGTAGTAGAAGGCCGCCACGATGGTGATCACCAGGATCGCCAGGACCGACTTCAACAGGCGGTTTCTCAGCTCACGCAGGTGCTCGACAAGAGGCATCCGCCCTTCGGCGTCCTTGGCCTGCTTGTCCTGCTTCTCCTGCTTGCGGGCAGACTTGAGCAACCCACGTCCCTTGTCTCGTTGCAGATGACCGGCGCGATCAGGGCCGCGGGCGGGCAGCCCGGCGGCCGGGCGATCAGCCCTGGGTGGTGTGGTTCGGCTCGTTGACCGGACGCGAGCTGGTCACGTCGCCGGGGGCGGCCTTGATGGTGCGCGGGGCGGCGGCCTGCTGCGGGGCCTGGTCGGCGACGGTCGCGGCGGTGGCGTTGTCCTCCGCGGCGCTCTCCGCCTTCATGGCCTTGGCCTCGCTCTTGAGGATGCGGGCCGACTTTCCGAGGGAGCGCGCCATGTCGGGGAGCTTCTTGGCACCGAACAGCAGGAAGATCACGGCGATGATCAGGAGGATCTCAAGAGGCTTCAGATTGCCGATCATGTCTGACTTCCTTCTCACCGAAACGGCTGGTTGTGTGTCGGCGGCCCCGGACAGTGATCCGTGACCGCTCAGGCAAGGATCGTAACCCCCGGGGGTTAACGCCCGGCAATCCCCCGGGGTATCCCGCCTTGCGTGCGGCTGGGACCGACGGTACGGGTCCTGACCCGCACTTTCCAGAGACCTGCGGGACGCGATCCTGTGGTTTGTACCGTTTTCACGGCCGGACGGCGCCGCCCGAGCGGGCCAGGTCGCTCGCCGCGCGCTCCAGGTCCCCCGAGGCGTCCGCGATCCGCCGGCTGGCCAGCTCGACCTGGCCGGACAGCCGCCGCACCTCCACGAAGACGCGCACCGCGAGGACGGCGAGGACGGCGAGCCCGAGGAAACCCAGGGCGATTGCGAGCATCGGCCACAGCATGCTCCGAGCCTAGGCCACCGGCCGCCTCAGACGCTGCGCAGGGTGCTCACGCCGCCGCCGGTCAGCAGTTCCACGATGCGCTCGCCGGCCGGTTTGCGTACGCAGGCCCCGCACTCGGGACAGGTGAACGAGTAGAACGTGGTGCGCCGGCTCCCGCCGATCACCAGCCGCAGGGCCCCCGCGCCCAGCTCGAAGCGGGCCCGGCAGTCGGAACAGGCCGCTTTGAAGGAGACCGGCGGCCCCGCGGCCGCCTGCACACCCCGTGGCCCGGACATTGGCGACATCGCTCGGCGCTCCCCTCATGCCGTCCGCTCGCGGACGGCGCGGCTCCCGTACGGCCGGGCCCGTACCGCACGGCCCCGCCGCTTCCCCTTGCCCAGCCCTGCTCGTACCGCTGCTTCAGCCCTGTTCCCCGTACCCGGCGAGCGCCTCCCGCGCCGCCTGGCGCGCACTGTCGGCCAGCTCAGCGGGCGCCACGATCCGGCCCTCGCGGCCCAGCCGCAGCGCCAGACGGCGCAGCGAGGCCGGGTCCGGGCTGCGCAGCGTGATCCGCAGGCCGCCGTCGGAGAGCTCCTCGGCGCTGTCGTGCGGGTAGTACTCGGCGACCCAGCGGCCGCCCGGTCCGACCTCGACCACGACCTCCGGGTCCTCGGCGGCCGGCTGGACGAGCCCCTCGGACAGATCGCGCGGCTCGATGGCGGGCGGCTCGGCCCGCTCGTCCAGCAGCCGGATCTCGGCGACACGGTCGAGGCGGAAGGTGCGCCGGGCCTCGGAGAGGTGGCACCAGCCCTCCATGTAGGTGTGGCCCACCGCGAAGAGCCGGATCGGGTCGACCTTGCGCTCGGTCAGCTCGTCGCGGGCGGGCGAGTAGTAGCGCAGCCACAGCCGCCGGCGCTCCGCGATGGCCCGGTCGACGTCGGCGAAGACCCCGCCCTCCGCCTCGAAGGTCACCGACAGCCGCGAGCTGGCCCCGGCCGCCTCGCCCGCGGCGGCCTCCAGCTTCGCGGTGGCCCGCAGCAGGGCGTCCCGGTCGCTCTCGCGCAGCCCCGGCAGCGTGGCCACGGCGCGGGCGGCGACCAGCAGCGCGGTCGCCTCGTCGGCGGCCAGGCGCAGCGGCTCGGCGGTGGACTCCCCCGAGGCGTCGGGGTTGCGCCACCAGATGCGCTCCCCGTCGGTGTCGATGTCGAGCAGGTCCCCGCCGCGGAAGCTGGTCCCGCACATGGGCAGCACGTCGAGGTCCGAGATCAGTTCGTCCTCGGTGATCCCGAAGGCGCGGGCGACGTCCGCGACGTGCGCCCCGGGGCGCTCGCGCAGGTAGGTCACCAGGGACAGCATCCGGCGGGTCTGGTCGATGGCGTTGGCAGCCATGCTGGTACGTCTCCCCCTCAGGGCACGTCTTGCGAACGGTGCGGTGGTGCGATCGGTGCGGCGGATCGGGCGGCGGCCCCGCCGGGACCCGGCGGGTCGGATCCGCCGGTCCGGTCCGCCGGGCGGCCTCAGCCCGCGGCCACGGCGCGCAGCCGGTCCACGACGTCCGCCCGCAGGTCGGCGGGGTCCACGACCACCACGTCCGGCCCGAACTCCACCAGCCAGGCGTCGAGCCCGTGCCCGTACGGGATCTCCAGTTCGTCCCAGCCGTCCCCGCCCTCGCGCACGGCGGTGGCCTTGGCCCGCAGCGGGTACCCGGCCCCGGCCCGCAGCCGGATCAGCGCGGAGCGGTCCGCGCTCTCCCCGGCCCAGCTCGCCACGGTCTCCCGTACGGTCACGACGTCCGGGACCTCGGCGGTGTATTTGGCCGCACGGGACTTGACCTTGCCGGTGATCCGGGAGAGCCGGAACACCCGCTCCGCCCCGCGGTCGCGGTCGTAGCCGGCCAGGTACCAGTGGCCGCGCCAGCACTCCAGCGCCCACGGCTCCACCTGCCGGGTCTCGGGCCGCGCGGCGGTGGACTTGCGGTAGTCGAAGACGACCGGCCGGCGGTCGCGGCAGGCGAGCATCAGCGGTTCGAAGGCCGCCTCGTGGACCGGGATGCGCGGTTCGATGGCGCTGTGCTGGCCCTCGTACGGGTCCCCCGCCTCCGGCATCCCGCCGGCGCGCAGCTTCTGCAGGGCGCCGCTGGCGGCTCCGGCGAGGCGGGCCTGCTGCCAGACCTTGGCCGCGAGCCCAAGGGCGGCGGCCTCCTCGGCGTCGAGGGAGACGGGCGGCAGCCGGTTGCTGTCGCGGCGGGCGAGGTAGCCGGTCTCGCCGTCCAGGTTCTCCACCGTCTCGATGACCAGGCCGAGTTCGCGCAGATCGTCCTTGTCCCGCTCGAACATGCGGTTGAACGACTCGTCGTTGCCGGCTTCCATGTACGCCTCGATGGAACCGCGCAGCTCGCGCTTGCTGAGCGGCCGGCGGGTCCCCAGCAGACACAGCGCCAGATTCATCAGCCGCTCGGCCTTGGCAATCGCCATCGACGCCCTTCCGCCCTTCTCCGCTTACACGTTGCAGCACTCGTCCGTCAGGTGCGACACGCGCGAGCGCGCACGGCGCACACCTCCGTGACCGTTGACCGTACCGCCCCGGCGGGCCCCGGCAAAAGCGAGGGCCCCCGCCTGACGGCGGGGGCCCCTTCACCGGTCACGGGTCGTCGGATCAGACGCCCATCAGGTCGCAGACGAAGATCAGCGTCTCGCCCGGCTTGATGGCACCGCCGGCGCCGCGGTCCCCGTACGCGAGGTGGGCCGGGATGACCAGCTTGCGGCGGCCGCCGACCTTCATGCCCTCGATGCCCTTGTCCCAGCCCGGGATGACCTGGCCGATGCCCAGGATGAACTGCAGCGGGGCGCCGCGGTTCCAGGAGGCGTCGAACTCCTCGCCGGTGGAATAGGCCACGCCCACGTAGTGGACGGAGACCTTGTTGCCGGCCGTGGCCTCGGCGCCTTCGCCCACCCAGACGTCCTCGATGACGAGGTCGGCCGGAACCGGGAAGTCGGGGAAGTCGATCTCGGGCTTCTCGAGCTGGTTGCTCACGGAACTGCTCCTCAAAACTGAATCAGGTCAACTCGGACAGTCTTACATCACTGCGAGGATGTCGAGGCTGAAGACCAGCGTCGAGTTGGCCGGGATGGTGCCCGTCTCCTTGTCGCCGAAGCCCTGGTCCGGCGGGATGACCAGCAGGATGCGGCTGCCGACCTTCTTGCCGGTCAGGCCTTCCTTGAGGCCCTTGACCGACAGCTGGTCCATCGGCCAGGTGACCGTCTGGTCCGTGGCGTACGTGCTTTCGAAGGTCTTGTCGTCCTTCCACGTCTTGCCGTTGAACTTGACCACGACGCTGTCGGTGTCCTTGACGGCCGGCCCGTCACCCTCCAGCACGTAGTTCGACACCAGCTTCGCCGGCGGCGTCACGTCCTTCGGGACGGTCACGGAGACTTCCTTGCCGTCCGTGTTCGTACCGATCTTCGGCAGGTCCTTGTCGTCCTGCGCGACCTCCTTGCCCTTGGCCGAGGCCGGGACCGAGGTGCCCTTGACGATGTCCACGACGAAGACCAGCGTGGCGTTCGGCTTGATCTTGTCGCCGGAACCCTTGTCGCCGTACCCGAGGTCCGGCGGGATCACGAGCTCCAGGCGGCTGCCGACCTTCTTGCCCTCGAGGCCCTGGTCCCAGCCCTTGATGACCATTCCGGCACCGATGGTGACCTCGAACGGCTTGCCCTTGCCGAAGCTCTGGTCGAACGGCTCCTTGCCGTCCCAGACCTGGCCGTAGTAGTTGACCTGGGCGACGTCGCCCTTCTTCAGCGCCGGGCCGTTGCCCTCGCTGACGGTCACCACCTTCAGCTCCTTCGGCGGGTCGCCCTTGCCCGTGGACAGGGTCGGGGTCTCACCGAACTTGGCGCCCTTGGTGATCGCGGGCGCCCCGTTCTTCATCTCGGCGGAGTCGGAGCCGCTGTCGCCACAGGCTGCTGTCGACAGCAGCAGAAGGGGTACGACAAGCAGGCCGGCAAGTCGGCGCACGTGTTCCTCAGATCTCAGACGGCGGTGCGGTCGTCGCCACTCTAAGGCGTGCGCAGGGCCCCGTACGAGATCCGTACGGGGCCCTGCACGAGATCAGCGCGATCTCACATGCCGGCGATCAGCTTCTCCACCCGGTCGTCCACCGACCGGAACGGGTCCTTGCACAGCACGGTCCGCTGCGCCTGGTCGTTCAGCTTGAGGTGCACCCAGTCGACCGTGAAGTCCCGCCGCTGCTCCTGCGCCCGGCGGATGAAGTCGCCGCGCAGCCGCGCCCGCGTGGTCTGCGGGGGCACCGACTTGCCCTCGAAGATCTTGAGGTCGTTGCAGATCCGCGCCGCCTGCCCCTTGCGCTCCAGCAGGTAGTACAGCCCTCGCCGGCGGTGGATGTCGTGGTACGCGAGGTCTATCTGGGCCACGCGCGGGTTCGACATCGTCATGCCGTGCTTGGCCCGGTACCGCTCGATCAGCTGGTACTTCATGACCCAGTCGATCTCGGTCCCGATCCGGTCCAGGTCCTCCGCGTCGATCGCGTCGAGGGTGCGGCCCCACAGCTCCAGCACCTGGTCCACCGTGCCGGTACGGATCCCCCGGCGCTCGGCGAAGTCCACGGCCTTGTCGTAGTACTCGCGCTGGATCTCCAGCGCCGAGGCCTCCCGGCCGCTCGCCAGACGCACCTTGCGCTGGCCCGTGATGTCGTGGCTGACCTCGCGGATCGCCCGGATCGGGTTCTCCAGGGTCAGGTCCCGCATCACCGTGCCCGCCTCGATCATGCGCAGCACCAGGTCGGTGGCCCCGACCTTCAGCAGCATGGTCGTCTCGGACATGTTCGAGTCCCCGACGATCACGTGCAGACGGCGGTAGCGCTCGGCGTCCGCGTGCGGCTCGTCGCGGGTGTTGATGATCGGCCGCGACCGGGTCGTCGCGGAGCTGACGCCCTCCCAGATGTGCTCGGCCCGCTGGCTCACGCAGTAGACCGCGCCCCGGGGGGTCTGCAGCACCTTGCCCGCGCCGCAGATCAGCTGGCGCGTGACGAGGAAGGGAATGAGGATGTCCGCCAGGCGGGAGAATTCCCCGTGCCGGGCCACCAGATAGTTCTCGTGGCAGCCGTACGAGTTGCCCGCCGAGTCGGTGTTGTTCTTGAAGAGATAGACGTCGCCCGCGATTCCCTCCTCGTGCAGGCGGCGTTCGGCGTCGACGAGCAGACCTTCGAGAATGCGCTCGCCTGCCTTGTCGTGCGTGACGAGTTCCGTCACGTTGTCGCATTCGGGAGTTGCGTATTCCGGATGCGAACCCACGTCGAGGTACAGGCGGGCGCCGTTCCGCAGGAAGACATTGCTGCTGCGGCCCCATGACACAACACGGCGGAAGAGGTAGCGCGCCACTTCGTCAGGAGACAGTCGGCGCTGTCCCCTGAACGTGCACGTGACGCCGTACTCGTTCTCCAGCCCGAAAATGCGGCGGTCCATGACTGAACATTACGCCTTCCGCACTGTTCTGAAACCGGGTTCGTGAACGCCGTTTCGATCAGTTGCCGACGAGCCGCTCCGCCGGACCGCCCGACGGACCGCCCGACGGACCCTCCACCGCGCCCCCGCCGACGCCTTCCGCGGCCGCGGCGGGCGAACCCGCCACCGTACGGGTCCGGCCCGGAGCGGCCATGACGCGCTGAGTGAGCGTCAGCACCAGCAGCGCCGACGCGCCCGCGACACACGCCACGCCGAACCCGCTCGCCGAACCACCCAGTTCCACCGCCGGCCCCGCCGCGGCCGTGCCGATCGCCGCGCCCACGCCGAAGAAGGTCACCAGCCACGAGAACGCCTCCGTCACCGTCCCCACGGGAGCGTGACGGTCCACGACGATGAACGCGCACGCCAGCGCCGGCGCCAGGAACACACCCGCCAGCGCCGCCAGCGCCGTCATGGCCACCGGCCCCGGAACCAGTACCAGCGGCAGGTAGCACACCGCCAACAGCGCCACGATCACGCGCAGCCGCCGCTCCGGCGCACCCGCCCACTGCCGCGCCCCGTAGAGCACCCCGCCGGCCAGTGCGCCCAGGCCCAGCGCCGCCATCAGCCAGCCGTACACCGACTGGCCCCCGTGGTCATCGGCGTACGCCACACCCGCCACCGTGATCGACCCCAGCGCCATGCCCACGAAGAAGAACGCGCCCAGCAGCGCCCGCAGCCCCGTCGAGCGCAGCGCGCCCAGCCAGTGGGCCTCGCGCGGCTCCGAACGCCACCGCCGCGAGGGCTCGCTGAGCACCACGGACAGCGCCCCCACGACACCGAGCGCATGGATCACCAGCAGCGCCCCGGCCGGATCCCACAGCGAGACGCACAGCGTCACCAGCAGCGGCCCGACCGTGTACATGATCTCCTGTGCCACCGCGTCCATCGCGTACGCGGCGTGCACCCGCTCCTCCTTGCCGCCCAGCACCGAGGGCCACAGCGCCCGCAGCCCGCCCTCCAGCGGCGGCGCGAAGAACCCGCCGACGATCACGGCCCCGTACGCGGCCGCCGCCGAACCGGTGCCCGCGAACGCGAGCCACGCCATGCCCAGCGCCGAGAGCACCGCGGCCGGCAGCTGCACGCGCGGCTGCCCGAAGAGGTCCACGGCCCGCCCGAGCAGCGGCTGACCCACCGCGTTCGCCACTCCGTAGACCGCGGCGAGCGCGCCCGCGAGGCTGTAGCTGCCGCCCTCCGCCCGCGTGAACAGCACGATCGCGATCGCCGCGGTGGCGTTCGGCAGCCGGCCGACGAGCGTGCCCGCCAGCAGCCTCGCGGCATGCCGGGTCCTGAGCAGCTCCGCGTATCCCGCGGCCATGTCCGCCCCCTTCTGCCCGGAGTCCCGCCGGGAGTCAATCTAGTAATACGTATAACGTCGGAGGTCATACGTACCATGGCCACACCACGGGGGTCCAACCCGACCATCACCCCCACCCCCGCCGACCTCGTACAACAGGAGCACGGTGTGACGAGACCCACCAGCCGGGACGTGGCCACCGCCGCCGGCGTCTCGCAGGCCACCGTCTCCCTCGTCCTCGGGGACAAATGGCGCGGCCGCGTCTCCGAACGCACCGCCGGCCTGGTGCGCGAAGCCGCCGCCACCCTCGGCTACCGGCCCAACCTCGCCGCCCGCAACCTCCGGCTCGGCTCCACCCGCACCGCCCTCCTCGTCGTCCCCGCCCTCACCAACGAGTTCTTCGCCCGCGTCTACACCGGCGCCGCCCGCATCGCCGCCGAACACGGCTTCGGCGTCGTCCTCTACCCCTCCCCCGACGGCACCGGCCCCGCCCGCGACCCCTTCGCCTCCGCCCGCGCCGCCCTCGACGGGGTCATCGCCTCCTCCATGGCCGCCCACGCCCTCGACGCCATCGGAGACGCCGAGCTCCCCCTCGTCATGCTCGACAGCGACCCCACCGCCACCCGCGCCGCCGCCCACGTCAACCTCGCCATGGCCGACGGCATGCGCCAGATCACCGAGCACCTCCTCGCACTCGGCCACCGCCGCGTCCTCCACCTCGCCTCCGCCGTCGACTCCTGGACCTTCGACGTCCGCGCCGAAGCCCTGGCCGCCCTGCTGCGCCCCCACGCCGAGCTGCGCACCGTACGGGCCCCGCTCACCGTCGCCGACGCCCACACGGCCATGGAGGCGGTCCTCGCGGCCCCCGCGGGCCGGCCCACCGCCGTCGTCTGCGACGACGACATCCTGGCCGCCGGCGCCTGCAAGGCCGCCCGTCGCCTCGGCCTGCGCGTCCCCGAGGACCTCTCCGTCACCGGCATCGACGACCTCGCCCTCGCCACCGCCGTCGAACCCGAGCTCACCACCGTCCACCTGCCCGCCGAACGCGTCGGCGAACAGGGCATGACCGCCCTCCTCGCCGTCCTGGACGGCACCCCCTGGACCGCCCCCGACCTCCCGGTCGACCTGATCGTCCGCGCCTCCACGGGCCCGGCCCCCGCCTGACACGCGAAAGCGCCCCCGGCCGGAAGGCCGGGGGCGCTTTCGCACGGGGATCCCTACTCGGAATCGTCCTCGGGAGCCTCGTCGTTCGACACGGCGTCGGCCTGCACGGCCGCCGTGACGTCCGCCTCCAGCAGCCGCGACAGCTGCCGGCCCCGGATCCGCTTGAACTTCCGCTGCTGGGCCCGCGTCCGGTCCAGCACCGCGACCTCCAGCCGCTCGGCCGGAATCGTCTTGTCCGCACCGTTCGCCTGGCTCGACAGCGCCTGCACCGCCAGCTTCAGCGCCTCGGACAGGGTCATCCCGTCCTGGTGGCGCTGGTCCAGGTACGTGCTGATCTGCTCGGCATTGCCGCCGACCGCGACCGAGCCGTGCTCGTCCACGATCGAACCGTCGTGCGGCAGCCGGTAGATCTGGTCGCCCGCGGCCGTCGCGCCGACCTCGGCCACGACCAGCTCCACCTCGTACGGCTTCTCGCCGGCGCTGGAGAAGATCGTGCCCAGCGTCTGCGCGTAGACGTTGGCCAGCCCACGGGCCGTCACATCGTCGCGGTCGTAGGTGTATCCGCGCAGATCGGCGTAGCGCACGCCGCCGATCCGCAGGTTCTCGTACTCGTTGTACTTGCCGGCGGCCGCGAAGCCGATCCGGTCGTAGATCTCGCTGAACTTGTGCAGCGCGCGGGACGGGTTCTCGCCGACGAACACGATGCCGTCGGCGTACTGCAGCACGACGAGGCTGCGACCGCGGGCGATGCCCTTCCGGGCGTATTCCGCCCGGTCGGCCATGGCCTGCTGGGGTGAGACGTAGAACGGAGTCGACACCGGTTATCCGTCCCTTTCTTCTGGGCGACGAGGAGGACTGGTCAGAGCAGGGCCGCGCGCGGCCCGTCGGGCTGCTCGAGCCGCCGGTTGGTGACGCTGCGGGCGAGCTCCTGCGACTGATCGTCCGTCAGCCTGCGGAATCCCTCGTCGGTGATGACGGTGACGATGGGGTAGATGTGGCGGTACAAGTCCGGCCCACCGGTCGCCGAGTCGTCGTCGGCGGCGTCGTACAGCGCCTGCACGACCAGCGTGGTGGCCTGCTCCTCCGTCAGATCGGGGCGGTAGAGCTTCTTCATGGAGCCCCGGGCGAAGATGGAGCCCGATCCGGTGGCCGCGTAGCCGTGCTCCTCGGAGCGGCCGCCGGTCACGTCGTAGGAGAAGATCCGGCCCTTCTCCTTGGCCTCGTCGTACCCGGCGAACAGCGGGACGACCGCGAGCCCCTGCATCGCCATGCCCAGATTGCTCCGGATCATGGTGGAGAGCCGGTTGGCCTTGCCCTCCAGGGAGAGGGTCGTCCCCTCCACCTTCTCGAAGTGCTCCAGCTCCAGCTGGAACAGCTTCACCATCTCCACGGCCAGGCCGGCCGTACCGGCGATGCCCACCGCGGAGTACTCGTCCGCGGGGAACACCTTCTCGATGTCGCGCTGCGCGATCATGTTCCCCATGGTCGCCCGCCGGTCACCGGCGAGCACGACCCCGCCGGGGAACGTGGTGGCGACGATGGTCGTCCCGTGCGGCGCCTCGACAACGCCCTCGGGCAGCTTCCGGTTCCCCGGCAGCATCTCGGGCGAGTGCGCCCCGAGGAAGTCCATGAAGGACGAGGACCCCGGCGTCAGGAAGGCTGCCGGTAGACGCCCTGTGCCGCGATTGTTGGCTTCCACAGGTTTCCTTCCACGTAAGCGGCTGCACGTCGCATGACGTCCGGCCGATCCCTGAACTTCCCTAGTGCTGAGTTGCAGCCGAAGCAAAGTACGCCTCGAACCCTACCCGTCTGATGATCGTGATCCACGTGCTCTGCCGGACCCTCTCGGCAGATGATGCAGACTCCGCCCTGGGCGGCGACCATCTCGTCGCGCTCCGCCTCGGTGATGCCGTAGGACCGCTTGAGGTGGCCCGCCCGGCCCTGGACGGCCCGGCAGGCCTTGCAGCGAGTGGACAGCCCGTCAGAAGCACTGGCGTTCTTGTGCCATTCGCTGTGCGGCTTGACCTCGCCGCACTGCCGGCAGAGCTTGTGACCTGCCGGCACTTCCACGTGCTCCTTGACCGCCTTTCCCGCGGCGGCCCGCCGACGTCGGTAGTGCTGCGCTCCGTACGCTGCAACGCACTCGCGGCATCTCGGCTGCAGCCCGTCGCCCCGATTCCGATCCGAAGCGAACCCGCTCAGTGGCAGGTCGCGGGCGCACCCGCGACACCACTTCGTTCCATTGGACATGGAGCACACATTGGCGGATTCACCTTAGATTCGAAGGCTATTCGCCGCCTTTTTGTACGAAACTCCGAACGAAGTCCTCGGCATTCTCCTCGAGTACATCGTCAATCTCGTCAAGAACGGAGTCGACGTCGTCGGAGAGCTTTTCCTGGCGCTCCTTGAGGTCGGTCGATTCCTCGACCGCAGCCTCCTCGACCTCCTCGGTCGAGCGAGTCGCCTTCTGCTGTCCGCCGCCGGTGTCCTTGGTCGCCATGTCTACCTCACCCCGCTCGGTTCGCGCGCTCATGTCGAGAGGCCCCGGGATCGGGATCTCTCAAGATCAGACCCTACGTCGGACCCTACAAGGAGGGTCCGGCATTCGTCCCCGCACTTTCATAACGTGCGGCTGCTTTCATGATTCCCGGAACGGTGACTTTTCAGCCCTCAGTTCCCGCTGAGTACCCGCACCAGGTCCTCCGCCGTGCGGCAGCGGTCCAGGAGCTCCTTCACGTGCTTGCGCGTACCCCGCAGGGGCTCCAGCGTCGGGACGCGCTGCAGCGAGTCGCGGCCCGGGAGGTCGAAGATCACCGAGTCCCAGGAGGCCGCGGCCACGTCGTCCGCGTACTGCTCCAGGCACCGGCCCCGGAAGTAGGCCCGGGTGTCCTCCGGCGGCTTGCCCTCCGCGCGCTCCACCGCCGACTCCTCCACCAGCCGCTTCATCTTGCCGCGGGCCACCAGACGGTTGTAGAGGCCCTTCTCGGGCCGTACGTCCGCGTACTGCAGGTCCACCAGGTGGAGCCGGGCGGCGTCCCAGCCGAGCCCGTCCCGCCTCCGGTAGCCCTCCAGGATCTCGCGCTTCGCGATCCAGTCCAGCTCGCCCGACAGGCTCATCGGGTCGCTCTCCAGCCGGCCCAGCACGTCCTCCCAGCGGACCAGCACATCCTTGGTCTGCTCGTCCGCGTCGGAGCCGAAACGCTCGTCCACGTACTTCCTGGCCAGCTCGAAGTACTCCATCTGGAGTTGTACGGCGGTCAGGGTGCGGCCGCTGCGCAGCGTGATCAGGTGTTGCAGGTCGGGGTCGTGGGAGACCTGGTGCAGGGTCCGTACGGGCTGGTCCACGGCCAGGTCGACGTTGATGAAGGAGTCCTCGATCATCGAGAGGACGAGGGCGGTGGTGCCGAGCTTGAGGTACGTCGAGATCTCGGAGAGGTTGGCGTCGCCGATGATCACGTGCAGCCGGCGGTACTTCTCGGCGTCCGAGTGCGGCTCGTCGCGCGTGTTGATGATGGGCCGCTTGAGCGTCGTCTCCAGGCCGACCTCGACCTCGAAGTAGTCCGCGCGCTGGCTGATCTGGAAGCCGTGCTCGCGGCCGTCCTGGCCGATCCCGACCCGCCCCGCGCCGGTCACGACCTGGCGGGAGACGAAGAAGGGGGTCAGGTGGCGCACGATCTCCGAGAAGGGGGTCTCCCGCTTCATCAGGTAGTTCTCGTGCGTGCCGTAGGAGGCGCCCTTGTTGTCGGTGTTGTTCTTGTAGAGGTGGATGGGCTGGGCGCCGGGGAGCTGGGCGGCCCGGACGGCGGCCTCGGCCATGATCCGCTCGCCGGCCTTGTCCCAGAGGACGGCGTCGAGCGGATTGGTGATCTCCGGGGAGCTGTACTCGGGGTGCGCGTGGTCGACGTAGAGCCGTGCGCCGTTGGTCAGGATGACGTTGGCGAGGCCGATGTCCTCGTCGGTGAGCTGGCTGTTGTCGGCGGCCTCGCGGGCGAGGTCGAAGCCGCGGGCGTCCCGCAGCGGGTTCTCCTCCTCGAAGTCCCAGCGGGCGCGGCGCGCCCGGTGCATCGCCGCCGCGTAGGCGTTGACGATCTGGGACGAGGTGAGCATGGCATTGGCGTTCGGGTGCCCCGGGACGGAGATCCCGTACTCCGTCTCGATTCCCATTACTCGCCGTACGGTCATGCGGCCCTCCTTGCCCGGCGGCGCTCCCGTTCGGGAGCGGCGCTCAAGTACCGCTGGTGCTCCGGTGCGTGTGCGGTGCCCGTCCCCGCACTGCGCGACCGGCGGTACGGAAGAGCCTAGAACCACTCCGCGCTGGTGGGGAGATCATTTCAGTCATTGACTTCACCCCGTCACCGGCTGAAAAGAGCAGTCGGTAAAGCAGTCGGCTGCGGGTGCCCGGGTAGGGCATCCGCAGCCGCCCTGTCCGATCAGAGGTACTGACCGGTGTTCGCCACCGTGTCGATGGAGCGTCCGGTGTCCGCGCCCTGCTTTCCGGTGACGAGCGTGCGGATGAATACGATCCGCTCGCCCTTCTTGCCGGAGATCCGGGCCCAGTCGTCCGGGTTGGTGGTGTTCGGAAGGTCCTCGTTCTCCTTGAACTCGTCCACGCAAGCCTGGAGGAGGTGGGAGACCCGGAGGCCCTTCTGGTTGTGTTCGAGGAAGGCCTTGATGGCCATCTTCTTGGCCCGGTCCACGATGTTCTGGATCATGGCGCCGGAGTTGAAGTCCTTGAAGTACAGGACCTCCTTGTCGCCGTTGGCGTACGTGACCTCGAGGAAGCGGTTCTCCTCGGTTTCGGCGTACATCTGCTCGACGACCGTCTGGATCATGCTGTGGACGGCGACCTCGGGCGAGCCGGAGTGCTCGGTGAGGTCGTCGGTGTGGAGCGGCAGCGAGGCCTTGAGGTACTTGGCGAAGATGTCCTTCGCCGCTTCGGCGTCGGGGCGCTCGATCTTGATCTTCACGTCGAGCCGGCCGGGGCGCAGGATGGCCGGGTCGATCATGTCCTCGCGGTTGGAGGCGCCGATCACGATGACGTTCTCCAGGCCCTCCACACCGTCGATCTCGGCGAGCAGCTGGGGGACGATGGTGTTCTCCACGTCCGAGCTGACTCCGGATCCGCGGGTGCGGAAGAGGGATTCCATCTCGTCGAAGAAGACGATGACGGGGGTGCCCTCGCTGGCCTTCTCACGAGCACGCTGGAAGACGAGGCGGATGTGCCGCTCGGTCTCGCCGACGTACTTGTTGAGGAGTTCGGGGCCCTTGATGTTCAGGAAGTAGGACTTGCCCTGGGCCTGTCCGGTCACCTCGGCGACCTTCTTGGCAAGGGAGTTGGCCACTGCCTTGGCGATGAGCGTCTTGCCGCAGCCGGGAGGGCCGTACAGCAGGATGCCCTTCGGGGGCCGCAGTTCGTGTTCCTTGAAGAGGTCGGGGTAGAGGTACGGGAGCTCGACCGCGTCGCGGATCAGCTCGATCTGGTCGCCCAGGCCGCCGATCTTGTCGTAGTCGATGTCCGGGACCTCTTCGAGGACCAGGTCCTCGACCTCGCTCTTGGGGACCACCTCGTAGACGTAGCCGGAGCGGGGCTCGAGCAGGAGGGCGTCGCCGGGGCGGATGGTGATGTCCAGGAGCGGCTCGGCGAGCCTCACCACCCTTTCCTCGTCGGTGTGCCCGACCACCAGGGCGCGCTCGCCGTCCTCGAGGATCTCCTTGAGGGTGACGATGTCCCCGGCCCGTTCGAACTCCATGGCCTCGACCACGTTGAGGGCCTCGTTGAGCATGACCTCCTGGCCGCGCCGGAGGTCTTCCGGTTCGACGCTGGGGCTCACGTTCACGCGGAGCTTTCGGCCGCCGGTGAAGATGTCGACGGTGCCGTCTTCGTTCGCCTGAAGGAAGACGCCGAAGCCGGCCGGCGGCTGCGCGAGCCGGTCGACTTCCTCCTTGAGTGCGATGATCTGGTCGCGGGCCTCACGGAGCGTATTTGCCAGTCGCTCGTTTTGCGCGGAGACGCCGGCCAGGTTTGTCTGGAGCTCGACGATCCGCTCTTCGAGAATCCTCGTGTGTCGCGGAGAGTCGGCGAGCTTACGTCGCAGGACGGCGATTTCCTGCTCGAGATAGGCAACCTGACCGGCGGGGTCCTCAGACCCTCGCCCCGGCCGGATGCCGCGGTTGATGTCGTCGTCGTGGGCTGCCACGGTCCTCACCTCCTCCAAGGGGAGCTGGACGCTTCCTGACCCTACCTGGGCTGGTGGTGATTGAAACCCCTAGATCACAAAGACGGTAGAGGTGTGTCCGATCTTCACCCTTGCGTACTCCCTCACGCCAAGGAAATACCCACCCATCAACATCGGAAAGCGGCCGGTTGTAAGGTCGAACTGTTCAACACCCGTCAGGGCTCGCGCGACTTGCCGCGGCTTGTGGCGGAAACGGATCACTGAGCGCAGGGAACGGCAGGAGATATGACCGTGCAGCAGGAGGCTCCCACGGGTGGTGCCGGGCAGGCCGGCGAGCCGCTCGAGGTCTGGATCGACCAGGACCTGTGCACCGGTGACGGCATCTGTGTGCAGTACGCGCCGGAGGTGTTCGAGCTGGACATCGACGGTCTGGCGTACGTGAAGAGCCCCGAGGACGAGCTTCTGGTGGACGCGGGGGCGACGACTCCGGTTCCCCTCACGCTCCTCCAGGACGTGGTGGACTCGGCGAAGGAATGCCCGGGCGACTGCATCCACGTAAGGCGCGTTTCGGACAGGGTCGAGGTCTACGGTCCCGACGCGGAGTGACGGTTCAAACACTTCTGGCGTCTGAGTTCGTCAGCTCCTGGCGGAATTTTCCGCCGCTCCAGCGCCACTTGGCGAGCTGCTTCACGTCGGGGCTGTAGCGGGGCACCTGGGGCGAGGAGTAACCGAGGAGGCTGGCGGTGACGACTCCGTCGCGCACGGTGAGCTCGGTGGCGGTCTGCCTCTTCCCGGCCTCCAGCAGGGTGGCCACGACCCTGGGCGTCGAGCCCGGCGCCTTGTCCTGGGCGAGTACGTAGATCGCGTGGGGCGGGGTGCCGGATCCGGCGTCGCAGCGTACGGCGGCCACGGTCTCGGGGCGGCCGTCGCCGTCGAGGTCGCCCTGGGCGGTGGCCGTGACGGCCGTGGGGAGGCCCTTGCAGTCCAGCGGGTACGTGACCGCCGCCGGGTCGGGGGCCGCGGCCTGCGGGCCGCTCGCGGGGGCCGCCGCAGGGCCGGCGTGGCCGGTGGCGGAGGCGTCGGGCTGGATGAGTCCCGCGGCGGCTATGACGGCGGCCATGGCGGTGGCCGTGGCGAGCCAGTGCAGGGGCCTGGCGCTGCTGTGGGCCAGGAATTCCGGTGTCGGCGTCAGCTCGGCGGGGCGGTGCGGCACGCGGGGTGTCTCCTGTGCGAAGGGTGACGGGGAGCCAGCATCGTGCCACACCTCACACCGGGGCGGAACGGCCGGGTCCGTGTCGGCTGGGGCCGGTATGGGGGGCCACTGGCGGGACAACGAAAAGGCGCTGTGGCGCAGTTCCCGGATCGTCCGGGGAACTGCGCCACAGCGCCTTGGTGTTGGCTGGGGCCGGGTGGCCTCGCCGCCGCTTACGCGGAGCGGTCGCTGCCGGGTCCGTCGTAGTCCTCGCCGTAGGCGCCCTTGGCGGGGCGGCGGCGGCGCATGGGCGGCTCGACGCCGTCCGCGAGGCGCCGGGCGGTGACGAGGAAGCCGGTGTGGCCGATCATCCGGTGGTCCGGGCGGACGGCCAGGCCCTCGACGTGCCAGTTGCGGATCATCGATTCCCACGGCTGCGGCTCGGCGAAGCAGCCGATCTCGCGGATGGACTCGACGGTCTTGGAGAGCTGGGTGGTGGTGGCCACGTAGCAGCAGAGGATGCCGCCGGGGACGAGGGCCTTCTTGACCGCGTCCAGGCACTCCCAGGGGGCGAGCATGTCGAGGATCACGCGGTCGACGTCGGTCTCGTCCAGGTTGTCCTGGAGGTCGCCCACGGTCAGCTTCCACGCGGGGTGGGGGCCGCCGAAGTAGCGCTCGACGTTGGCGGTGGCGATCTCGGCGAAGTCCGCGCGGCGCTCGTAGCTGTGGAGCATGCCCTGGTCGCCGATGGCGCGCAGCAGGAAGCTGCTCAGGGAGCCGGAGCCCACCCCCGCCTCCACGACGCGGGCGCCGGGGAAGATGTCGGCGAAGGCCAGGATCTGGCCCGCGTCCTTGGGGTAGACCACGGCGGCGCCGCGGGGCATGGACAGGACATAGTCGGGGAGCAGGGGACGCAGCGCGAGATAGGCGACGTTGCCCGTGGTACGGACGACGCTTCCCTCGGGGGAGCCGATCAGCTCGTCGTGCGGGAAGGAACCCTTGTGGGTGTGGAAATTCTTCCCGGCTTCGAGCGTGAACGTGTAGTGGCGGCCCTTGGGGTCGGTGAGCTGAACCTGGTCCCCGACCTCGAAGGGCCCGCGTCGGCGGGCGGCACCGGTCGGTTCGGACATGTGACCAGTGTATTGGCTTCAGGACTGGGGCCGCGCCATGGCCTTCACGAAGGCCTTCTCGACGTCGAGGGTGGACAGGACGCCGTAGATCTCGCCGGAGGGCTCGAGGACGAGGTACTCGCTGGCGGGGGTGGCCCGGAGGTGGTCGAGGAGCTCTTCGCCGAAGAGCTCGGCCGAGACCCTCATCCCGTCGGTGAGCTCTTGGGCGAGGGTGCTCACGGCGACCCAGGGGCGGCGGTGCTCGGGGACGGAGGCGATGGCGCTCTCGCGGACGATGGACAGCGGATCGCCGTGGCCGTCGACGACGACGATGGCGCGGGCTCCGTGGGCGTTGGCCCGGCGCAGGGCCTCCGAGAGCGGGGTGGCGTTCTCCACGGGGACGGCGCGCCGGGTGAGGGTGCGGGCGCGCAGTTCGGGGAGGTGCTCGCGCAGGCGGGCCATGCGCAGGCTGTTGCCGGCGCCGGTCCAGATGATGGCGGCGAGGATCGCGGCGAGCAGGGCGTCCATGACGGTGTTCATGCCGGTCGACTCGATGGCGCCCGCACCGGTGCCCAGGATGCCGGTGTGGGTGATCATCGGGAGTCCGATGAGGACGGCGACGGCGAGGCCCCGGCCGACCCAGGCGGCGGCGACGGTGCCGGTCATGGGCTTGCCGGTGATGCCCCAGATGACGGCGCGCAGCATGCGGCCCCCGTCGAGGGGGAGGCCGGGGAGCAGGTTGAAGGCGGCGACGAGCAGGTTGGAGATCATCAGGCCGGCGAGCAGGACGCCGGGGACGGTGGCCGGGTCGACGAGCTCCATGCCGAGGTAGAAGGCGCCGGCGAGGAGGATCGACAGGAGGGGGCCGACGAAGGCGAGGACGAATTCGCGGCCGGGGGTCTCGGACTCCTTCTCGATCTCGGAGACGCCGCCGAAGAACTGGAGCTGGATCCGGCGCACGGGCAGTTTGAAGCGCAGCGCGGCCACGGTGTGGGCGAGTTCGTGGACGAGGACCGAGGCGTAGAAGGCGACGGCGAAGAAGAGGGAGACGAGGTAGCGGGCCGGGCCGAGGTCGGGCAGGACGCGGTCGAGCTGGTCGCCGAAGACCCAGGTGATGAGGGCGGCGACGAGGAACCAGCTGGGCGAGACGTAGACGGGCACGCCGAAGGGGCGGCCCATGAGGATGCCGCCGCCCGGTCCGGAGCGCTTGTCTGCGCGCTCGCCGGTTTCGTCGGTGTCTGCCACGGCTGTCCTTCGTTCGGTGCTGTCCGGCGGGTTGCGGCCGGCGGTGCTTTCAGTGTGGTGCAGGTGCACGTTCGGTGCGGGGCGGGGTTCCGGTAGCGCGGTGTGATGCTCCGATCATGCAGTGCGAGGGTGCTCGTCGTCGATGGTATGCGCGCGCTGTCGGTCGCGGGTCGTAGGGTTTTGTCCATGACGACGAGCCCCGGTCCGGTTCCTGGCGCAGCCGATGCCGACGCAGCGCCGCGCGCTGTGGCGCCCTCTTCGCTCTCCCCTTCGCGGGCGAGCGATTTCATGCAGTGCCCGCTGCTGTACCGGTTCCGGGTGATCGACAAGCTGCCGGAGAAGCCGAGTGCGGCGGCGACGCGGGGCACGCTGGTGCACGCGGTGCTGGAGCGGCTCTTCGACCACCCGGCGGTGGAGCGGACGGCGCCGCGGGCGAAGGCGCTGATCCCGGGGCAGTGGGACCGGCTGCTGGAGTCGAAGCCGGAGCTGGTGGAGCTGTTCCCGGAGGCGGACGAGGGGGCGGGGCTGGCGCGCTGGCTGACGGAGGCCGAGGCGCTGGTGGAGCGGTGGTTCACGCTGGAGGACCCGACGCGGCTGGAGCCGGTGGAGCGGGAGTTCTTCGTGGAGACGGAGCTGGAGTCGGGGCTGCGGCTGCGCGGGATCATCGACCGGGTGGACGTGGCGCCGTCGGGCGAGGTGCGGATCGTCGACTACAAGACGGGCAAGGCGCCGCGGCCGGAGTACGCCGAGGGCGCCCTGTTCCAGATGAAGTTCTACGCGCTGGTGGTGTGGCGGCTGAAGCAGGTCGTGCCGCGGCGGCTGCAGCTGGTGTACCTGGGCAGCGGGGACGTGCTGACGTACGACCCGGTGATCGCGGATCTGGAGCGGGTGGAGCGCAAGCTGCTGGCGCTGTGGGACGCGATCAAGGAGGCGACGGAGACGGGTGACTGGCGGCCGCGGCCGACGAAGCTGTGCGGCTGGTGCGATCACCGGGCGGTGTGTCCGGAGTTCGGCGGGACTCCCCCGGTCTATCCGCTGGTGATCGCCCCGAGGCCCGAGGCCGGTCCCGGGGCCGGGGCCGGGGAATCCTGAGGGGCCGGTCAGGGCAGAATGGGCGGCGTCCGTCGATGCCGCCGTACGAATACGAGGTACCCCACCGTGGCGATCCGCGTCCTACTGGTCGACGACCAGCCGCTGCTGCGCACCGGCTTCCGGATGATCCTGGAGGCCGAACAGGACCTGGCGGTCGTCGGCGAGGCCGGGGACGGTCTGCAGGCGCTGGACCAGGTGCGGGCGCTGCAGCCCGACGTGGTGCTGATGGACATCCGGATGCCCCGGATGGACGGGGTGGAGGCGACCCGGCAGATCACGGGTCCGGGCCGGGACGGTCCGGCGAAGGTGCTCGTGCTGACCACCTTCGACCTGGACGAGTACGTGGTGGAGGCGCTGCGGGCGGGGGCGAGCGGGTTCCTGCTGAAGGACGCGCCGGCCGTGGAGCTGGTGCAGGCGATCCGGGTGGTCGCGGGCGGCGAGGCGATGCTGGCGCCGAGCATCACGCGGCGGCTGCTGGACAAGTACGCGGGCCATCTGCCGTCGGGCGAGGAGAGCGTGCCGGACACTCTGGGCACGCTGACCGAGCGGGAGGTCGAGGTGCTGAAGCTGGTGGCGCGCGGCCTGTCGAACGCGGAGATCGCGGCGGACCTGTTCGTCAGCGAGACGACGGTGAAGACGCACGTGGGGCACGTGCTGACGAAGCTGGGCCTGCGCGACCGGGTCCAGGCGGCGGTGTACGCGTACGAGAGCGGTCTGGTGCGGCCGGGCGCCGGGGCGTAGGACCGCCCGGGGACGGCCGAAGGGGCCGGCGGCCGCATCGCGCGGCTGCCGGCCCCTTCGCCGTACCGGGTCGGGTCAGCCCTTGCTGATCTCCCAGAAGCGGAAGACGGTGGAGGCGTCCAGCGACCACTGCAGGCCGGTCACGTTCTGGCGGGTGACGGCGTACTGCTTGCTCTGCCAGAGCGGGAGCAGCGGGATCTCGTCGGCGACGATGTCCTGCAGCCGGTTGTAGTCCGTGTTGGCGGCGGTGCGGTCGGACTTGGCGGCGGTCGACGGGATGATCGTCCCGCTGATCTCCTTGTTGTCGTAGTTGTTGTGCACGACGTTGTCCGGGCCGAAGAACGGCTGGGTGAAGCTGTCGGCGTCGGGGTAGTCGGGGACCCAGCCCTTGACGTACACGCCGTACTTGCCGTCCTGGATGTCCTTCTCGTACTGCGTGAACTCGACGGACTTGACGTCGGCCTCGAAGAGTCCGCTCTCGTTGAGCTGCTTGGCGATGAGCTGGAACTGCTGGTCGGTGGAGGGGCCGTTGCGGGTCGTCGTCGAGTACAGGGTGATCTTCACCTTGTCCTTGATGCCGGCGGCGCGCAGGACGGCCTCGGCCTTCTTCGGCTGCGGGCTGCCGCCGTAGCGGTCGAAGAAGGCGGTGTTGTGGGAGGCGATGCCGGCCGGGACGATCGAGTACAGGGAGGTCGTCGTGCCGTCGTAGACCTCCTTGACGATCGCTTCGCGGTCCACGAGGTAGGCGATGGCCTTGCGGATCGGGAGCTTGCCGGCGACCGGGTCGTTCATGTTGAAGACGAGGTGCTCGACTTCGGCGCCGGTGCCCTGGACGACCTCGACCTTGTTGTCCCCGGTCTTGGTGGAGGACATGGCGGCGATGTCCTTGGCGGCGAGGCCGCGGAAGGCGAAGTCGACGTCGCCGCCCTCGAGGACCTTCTTCAGGGCGGCCTGGTCGCCGTTGAAGAACTTGAGGGTGACGCCGGTGTTCTTCGCCTTGGCCTTGCCGCTGTAGTTCTCGTTGACGGAGAACCCGGCGCTCTTGTCGTTGAAGGAGTCCAGCTTGTAGACGCCCGAGCCGACGGCCTTGTTGTCGGTGCGGAGCTTGTCGGCCGGGTACTCGCTGTGGTCGACGATGGAGCCCGCGCCCGAGGCGATCTTGCTGGGGAAGGTCGCGTCGGAGGTCTTGAGGCGGAAGACGACGGTCTTGTCGTCGGGGGTGTCGATGCCGGCGATCGACGAGAGCATCACGGCGGGGCCGTTGTCGTCGTTGATCTTCAGCGTGCGCTCGAAGGAGTACTTGACGTCCTTGGAGGTGAGCGGGTGGCCGTTGCTGAACTTCAGGCCGGCGCGCAGGGTGCACTTGTAGAGCTTGCTGTCGCCGCCCTCGAAGTTGCAGCTCTGCGCGGCGTCGGGCTCCGGCGTGGTGCCGCCGCCCTTGGGGAAGGCCAGCAGGGACTGGAAGACGTTGTTGAAGAGCAGCCAGGACCCGGCGTCGTAGCCGGAGGCGGGGTCGGTGGACCGTACCCGGTCGGATATGCCCATGACCACGCCCTTGCCGCCGCCGTCGGCGGTGGGGCTGCCGGTCGAACCGCAACCGCTGAGCAGTGCGGCGGCGGTGGCCGCGCCGAGCGGGGCCGCAAGCCACTGGTTACGTCTCATCACGCGAACGTCCTTCACAGTCAGTCGAACTGTTTCGTTGCGCCGGCCTGCGACACCCGCCGCCGGTACTGCCGGTACTGCCGGTCTCAGCCGCTGACGCCGCGGCCGAGTTCCCACAGCTGGAGGTCGGAGATGGCGTTGACCGACCACTCCACTCCGGTGATCCCGTCGCGTGCGGCGACGTACTGCTTGCCCTGCCACAGGGGCAGGACGGGCACGTCCTCGGCGACGATGTCCTGCATCTCCGTGATCGCGGGGACGGCGACGTTGCGGTCGACGGCGCGCCGGGAGTCGGGGATGAGCCTGGTGCGCACCGCGGCGTTGGCGTACGGCGTGCCCAGGAAGTTGTCCTGCTCCAGGAACGGGGCGAGGAAGTTGTCGGCGTCCGGGTAGTCGGGGAACCAGCCGAGCCCGTAGGCGGCGTAGTCGCCCTTCTTCTGCGCGGGCCGGAAGTCGGACCAGTCGGAGCCCTGGACGGTGACGTCGAACAGCTGGGTGGAGTTCAGCTGGTTCTTCAGGGTCTCGAACTCGGTGGCCGTGCCGTCGCCGTAGTGGTCCTTGGTGTAGTTCAGCGTCAGCTTGACCGGGGTCTTGATCCCGGCGGCCTTCAGCAGGTCGGCGGCCTTCGCGGTGTTGGCCTCGCCGTACTTGTTGAAGAAGGAGTTGACGTGGCCGGGCACCGAGGAGGGGACCAGCGAGTACAGCGGCTGCGCGGCCTTGCCGTAGACCTTGTCGATGATCGCGTTGCGGTCGACGGCGGCGGCGAGGGCCTGGCGTACGGCCTTGTCCTTGACGGCCGGGGCATCGGTGTTGAAGCCGATGTAGCGGATCTCCAGGCCGGGCATCGGGACCAGCTTGACGCCCTTGGGCGGCTTGGCGGCGAACTCGGTGATCTGGGCGGGCGACAGGGTGCGCGAGACCACGTGGACGGATCCGGCGGTGAGGGCCTTGCCCATGGCCGCGGAGTCGTCGAAGGTGCGCAGCTCGACCTTGTCGTTCTGCAGCTTCAAGTCGCCCTTGTAGTTGGGGTTCTTGGTGAAGACGGCCCGGACGAGGTGGTTGTCCTTGACCTCGGCCTTCATCGTGTACGGGCCGGAGCCGTCGACGGCGAAGCCCTCGCGGAGCTTCTTCGCGTCGTAGTTCTTCTCGCTGACGATGCCGGCGGCCGGGGTGGAGAGCTTGTACGGGAAGGTCGCGTCCGGGGTCTTCAGGTGGAAGACGACGGTGTCGGCGGACTTCACCTCGACGGTGTCGAGGGTGGAGAGCAGCGAGGAGGGGCCGTTCTCGTCCTTGATGGCGAGGACGCGGTCGATGGAGAACTTGACGTCCTTGGCCGTCAGGGGCTCGCCGTTCGCGAACTTGAGGCCGGAGCGCAGGGTGCAGCGGTAGCTCTCGTTGCCCGTGTCGGTGAAGCGGCAGTCGGATGCCGCTTCGGGGACGGGCTGGCCGCCGCCGCGGGGGGTGTGCATCAGCGTCTGGACGGTCTGCCGCAGGACGTTCCAGGCACCGGCGTCGTAGGCGTAGGCCGGGTCGAACGGTGCGGGGGCGTAGTCGGCCGCCTCGAACCGGTCGGTGGTCCCGACGACGATCACTCCGGATCCCGCTCCTCCTCCGCTCGTGCTGCCGCAGGCAGCGAGCGTGGGGGTGAGCAGTCCGGCCGCGGCCGTCAGCACCAGGGTCTTGCGGTTCATGCTGGAAGTACTCCCTTGACCGGCACTTGCTCAAAGCGGCGTAAAGGGCACTTCGCGGCGGTCGCCCGTTCAGGGCGGAACGATCGGGCCGGTGTTGTGACGATCGGTCCACGCGGTCCCGGCACATGGGTGTGCGTCCGGGACAGCAGAGGTGCGGCGTAGTGCCCGCGTCGACATTAGTGGTCTGGGAGGGGATGGCTTGAACTGGCAGGACTTGGGGCGTAATCGCACGGTGATGGGTGCGGACTGCCTGTCTATGTCCCGGTCACCGCAGATTCGGTCAGGAGCTGATCAATCCGGACACAAGGGCAGGTTTCCAAGCCCCCGGACAGGTCCGTCGGGGGCTTGGCGGGTGACAAAGGTCACCTGTTAAAACTGCCACGGAAAGGATGGAATTTCAGCCTCCAGGCCATGGAACGGAAGATCCTTCCGTGGGACCTCGGTCACACCACGATTCCGTTCGGCACTGAGCGTATGCGATCAGTTCATCGGAGTGATGAGGGAGCGCAGGAACGGAAGGTCCACGTCCTCCAGCGAGCGGACGATGGTGCGGCCGGGCGCGGGCGCGATGGTGCCGACGGAGGGCACGGCCACGACCCGGCAGCCGGCGGCCTCGGCGGAGGCCACGCCCGTCGCGGTGTCCTCGATGACCGCGCAGCGCGAGGGGTGCGCGCCGAGGGTGCGGGCGGCGAGCAGGTACGGGTCGGGGTGCGGCTTCGTACGGGCCACCTCGTCGCCGGCCACGCTCAGCGCGAACCGCTCGGGGCCCAGGGTGAGCAGCACCCGGTCGATGACGCTGCGGTGCGAGGCGGAGACGAGGGCGGTGGGCACGTTGTGCCGCGCCAGCTCGGCCAGCAGCCGCTCGGCGCCGGGCATCAGCGGGACCTGATCGGCGATCCGCGCCTCGAACCGCTCGTTCAGCAGGACGCTCAGCTCCGAAAGGGTGATCGCGGCGCCGGTGGACTCGATGAGGAAGGCGGCGCTGCGCGTCATCGGCCCGCCGACGACGACGTCGCGCCAGGACTCCTCGAGCCGGTGGCCGAGCTCGCCGAAGACGTCCACCTCGATCTCCCACCAGAAGCCCTCGGTGTCGACGAGGGTGCCGTCCATGTCCAGCAGCACCGCCTGCAGGGCATGCCCGTCGGCCGTACGGGCGACGGACGCGGGAACGGTGCTGGTCATCCGGCACACACCTCTCTCAGGGGACGAGAAGGCCGGCCGCCTCTTCCCCGCGGGCATGGCCCGGGGAAACAGGCGACCGGCCTGTATGGGACCGACAAGTGTACGTCGGTCCGCGTCAGCGTGCGTTGAAATACTTCGCTTCGGGGTGGTGGATGACGATCGCGTCGGTGGACTGCTCCGGGTGGAGCTGGAACTCCTCGGAGAGGTGGACGCCGATCCGCTCCGGCTGGAGGAGGTCGGCGATCTTGGCCCGGTCCTCCAGGTCGGGGCAGGCCCCGTAGCCCAGCGAGAAGCGCGCGCCGCGGTACTTCAGGTCGAACATGTCCTCCACGGCGGCCGGGTCCTCGCCGCCGAAGCCGAGCTCGGCGCGGACGCGGGCGTGCCAGTACTCGGCCATGGCCTCGGCCAGCTGGACCGACAGGCCGTGCAGCTCCAGGTACTCGCGGTACGAGTCGGACTCGAACAGCTTGGCCGTGGCCTCGCCGATCCTGGAGCCGACGGTGACCACCTGCAGGCCGACCACGTCGGTCTCGCCGGACTCCTCCGGGCGGAAGAAGTCGGCCAGGCACAGGCGCCGGCCGCGGCGCTGACGCGGGAAGGTGAAGCGGGTCCGCTCGTTCCCGTCGTCGTCGAGGATGATCAGGTCCTCGCCCTTGGAGACGCAGGGGAAGTACCCGTAGACCACCGCGGCCTCGAGCAGGTTCTCGGTGTGCAGCTTGTCGAGGAGGCCGCGCAGCCGCGGCCGGCCCTCGCTCTCCACGAGCTCCTCGTACGTGGCCCCGCCGGCGCGGGCCTGCTTGAGGCCCCACTGGCCCTTGAACAGCGCGCCCTCGTCCAGCCAGGAGGCGTAGTCCTTCAGCGGGATGCCCTTGACCACGCGGGTGCCCCAGAACGGCGGGGTGGGGACCGGGTTGTCGACCGCGACGTCGGAGCGGCCGCCCTTCTCCTCGGGCTCCTCGACCTGGAGGGCGGGCGTGTCCCGCTTGGCGACGCGGCGCTGCTTGAGCTCGGGCAGGGAGGCGCCGGGCACGCCGCGCTTGACGGCGATCAGGGCGTCCATCAGGCGCAGGCCCTCGAACGCGTCGCGGGCGTAGCGGACCTCGCCCTCGTAGATCTCGTGGAGGTCCTGCTCCACGTAGGCGCGGGTGAGGGCGGCGCCGCCGAGGATCACCGGGTAGTCGGCCGCCAGCTTGCGCTGGTTGAGCTCCTCAAGGTTCTCCTTCATGATCACGGTCGACTTCACGAGCAGGCCCGACATGCCGATGACGTCGGCCTTGTGCTCCTGCGCGGCTTCGAGGATCGCGGAGACCGGCTGCTTGATGCCGATGTTCACGACGTTGTAGCCGTTGTTGGTGAGGATGATGTCGACGAGGTTCTTGCCGATGTCGTGGACGTCGCCGCGGACGGTGGCGAGCACGATGGTGCCCTTGCCCTCGTCGTCGGTCTTCTCCATGTGCGGTTCGAGGAAGGCGACCGCGGTCTTCATGACCTCGGCCGACTGGAGCACGAACGGCAGCTGCATCTGGCCCGAGCCGAAGAGCTCGCCGACGACCTTCATGCCCTCCAGGAGGGTGTCGTTGACGATGTCGAGGGCGGGCCGGGTCTGCAGGGCCTCGTCGAGGTCGGCCTCCAGGCCGTTCTTCTCGCCGTCGATGATGCGGCGCTGGAGCCGCTCGTCGAGCGGGAGCGCCATGAGCTCCTCGGCGCGGCCGGCCTTGAGCGACTTGGTGTTGACGCCCTCGAAGAGGGCCATCAGCTTCTGGAGCGGGTCGTAGTCGCCGGCGCGCCGGTCGTAGATCAGGTCGAGGGCGGTGGTGACCTGCTCGTCGTCGAAGCGCGCGATGGGCAGGATCTTGGAGGCGTGGACGATCGCCGAGTCCAGGCCGGCCTTGACGCACTCGTCGAGGAAGACCGAGTTCAGCAGGACGCGGGCGGCCGGGTTCAGGCCGAAGGAGATGTTGGACAGGCCGAGCGTGGTCTGGACGTCCGGGTGGCGGCGCTTGAGCTCGCGGATCGCCTCGATCGTCGCGATGCCGTCCTTGCGGGACTCCTCCTGGCCGGTGCAGATGGTGAAGGTCAGCGTGTCGATGAGGATGTCCGACTCGTTGATGCCCCAGTTGCCGGTCAGGTCCTCGATCAGGCGCTCGGCGATGGCGACCTTGTGCTCGACGGTGCGGGCCTGGCCCTCCTCGTCGATGGTCAGCGCGATCAGCGCGGCGCCGTGCTCGCGGGCCAGCCCGGTGACCTTCGCGAAGCGGGACTCGGGTCCGTCGCCGTCCTCGTAGTTCACCGAGTTGATGACGGCGCGGCCGCCCAGCTTCTCCAGGCCCGCCTGGATCACGGGAACCTCGGTGGAGTCCAGGACGATCGGCAGCGTCGAGGCCGTGGCGAAGCGGCCGGCGAGCTCCTTCATGTCGGCGACGCCGTCGCGGCCGACGTAGTCCACGCAGAGGTCGAGCATGTGCGCGCCCTCGCGGATCTGGTCGCGGGCCATCTCGACGCAGTCGTCCCAGCGGGCGTCGAGCATGGCCTCGCGGAACTTCTTCGAGCCGTTGGCGTTCGTCCGCTCGCCGATCGCCATGTACGCGGTGTCCTGGCGGAACGGGACGGTCTGGTAGAGCGAGGACGCGCCGGGCTCGGGGCGGGGCTCGCGGACGGCCGGGCTGAGCCCGCGGACCCGCTCGACGACCTGGCGCAGGTGCTCGGGCGTCGTGCCGCAGCAGCCGCCGACGAGGGAGAGCCCGTACTCGCGGACGAAGGTCTCCTGGGCGTCGGCGAGCTCGGGGGCGGACAGCGGGTAGTGCGCGCCGTTCTTGCCGAGGACGGGCAGGCCGGCGTTGGGCATGCAGGAGAGGGGGATGCGCGCGTTGCGGGCCAGGTGGCGCAGGTGCTCGCTCATCTCGGCGGGGCCGGTGGCGCAGTTCAGGCCGATCATGTCGATGCCGAGCGGCTCCAGCGCGGTGAGCGCGGCGCCGATCTCGGAGCCGAGCAGCATGGTGCCGGTGGTCTCGACGGTGACGGAGCAGATCAGCGGGACGGAGACGCCCAGGGCCTCCATGGCGCGGCGGGCGCCGATGATGGAGGACTTGGTCTGCAGGAGGTCCTGGGTGGTCTCGACGAGCAGGGCGTCGGCCCCGCCGGAGATCAGGCCCTCGGCGTTGACCTGGTAGGCGTCGCGGATCGTCGCGTAGTCGATGTGGCCCAGGGTGGGCAGCTTGGTGCCGGGGCCCATCGAGCCCAGCACCCAGCGCTGCCGACCGGTCCGGGCGGTGTACTCGTCGGCGACCTCGCGGGCGATGCGGGCACCGGACTCCGACAGCTCGAAATTGCGTTCGGGGATGTCGTACTCGGCGAGCGCGGCGAAGTTGGCCCCGAACGTGTTGGTCTCGACGCAGTCCACGCCCACCGCGAAGTACGCGTCGTGGACGGAGCGCACGATGTCGGGGCGGGTGACGTTCAGCACCTCGTTGCAGCCTTCGAGCTGCTGGAAGTCCTCCATGGAGGGGTCCTGCGCCTGGAGCATCGTCCCCATGGCTCCGTCGGCGACGACCACGCGGGTGGCGAGCGCCTCTCGGAGGGCATCGGCCCGGGTCTGGGTGTCAGCGGGCGGGTTCGGCAACGAGGCCATGGTTGTGCTCCCTGGGATGCGACGGCTGTCGGCTTTGCGCCCTCGCTGTGTCAAGGGCGCACGCGGTCAGGGTAACCGCGCGGCACCCGCCCCGGTGAGGCTGTCCCACGTGGCGGACTGCATTCTGTGCGCGGGGGTCTGTCAGGGGTGTCCTGGCCGACGGAGGCCTGAACAGTTGCCCAACCATGCGGAAGGTCGGCATGGGCCGGTACTGTTCGGCATTGTCGAACTACGTCAGCAGGAGGCTGCGCGATGGCACGGAACATCCAGTCGCTCGAACGAGCCGCTGCGATGCTGCGACTCCTGGCGGGCGGCGAGCGCCGGCTGGGCCTCTCGGACGTGGCCAGCTCGCTGGGCCTGGCCAAGGGCACGGCCCACGGGATCCTGCGCACGCTGCAGGCCGAGGGCTTCGTGGAGCAGGACCCCGCCTCGGGCCGCTACCAGCTGGGCGCGGAGCTGCTGCGCCTGGGCAACAGCTACCTGGACGTGCACGAGCTGCGCGCCCGCGCGCTGGTCTGGACGGACGATCTGGCCCGGGCGAGCGGCGAGAGCGTGTACGTGGGCGTGCTCCACAAGAGCGGGGTGCTGATCATGCACCACGTGTTCCGCCCGGACGACAGCCGTCAAGTGCTTGAGGTCGGGGCCATGCAGCCGCTGCACTCCACGGCGCTGGGCAAGGTGCTCTCCGCGTACGACCCGGTCGCCCACACGGAGGTCATGGAGGCGGACCGCGAGGCGTTCACGCCCCGGACCGTCACGGACGGCACGGGGTTCGAGGAGATCCTCGACCTGACCCGGGCGCGCGGCTGGGCCGCGGACGTGGAGGAGACCTGGGACGGCATCGCCTCGGTGGCGGCGCCGATCCACGACCGGCGCCGGATGCCGGTGGGCGCGGTGGCGGTGGCGGGAGCCGTGGAGCGGGTGTGCGGGGAGTCGGGAGAGCCCCGTACGGGCCTCGTGGCGGCCGTACGCGACTGCGCGCGTGCTGTTTCACGCGATCTCGGCGCGGGCCGGTTCTAGGCCCCCTCAGAGCGTTTTCGGCCACACCCTGGCCGCTTTCTGCCCTCTTTTCGCCATATCTCGGCCATCGGATGGCCGGGTTTGGCTGATCGTACCTAGTGGTAACGATCCGACACTTTGGCCTGGCCAACCCTTGACGCGTTCTTCACCTGGGATGAAAACTGCCGTTCATCGGTCGGCATTGTCGAACACCTACCGGCAATACGCGTTAGGGTGTGGCAAGGCCATGGACCGGTGAACCACTCACCGAGTGCGCGGACCACCGGACGGGACCCGGTGTCCGCACACCCCTGGACGTAAGACAAAGGAGTCGCGGGTGTCCAGCTCCGACATCTTCATCGGCGAGACCATCGGTACCGCCCTGCTCACACTGCTCGGTGGTGGCGTCTGCGCCGCCGTTACGCTCAAGAGCTCCAAGGCCCGGAACGCAGGCTGGCTCGCGATCACGTTCGGCTGGGGTTTCGCCGTTCTCATCGCCGCCTACGTTTCCGCACCGCTCTCCGGCGCGCACCTCAACCCGGCGGTCACCGTCGGCCTTGCGATCAAGAACAGCGACTGGAGCGACGTACCGGTCTACTTCGCCGGCCAGCTCCTCGGCGCCATGCTCGGCGCGGTCCTCATGTGGGTCACCTACTACGGCCAGTTCCGCGTGCACCTCGCGGACCCGGAGCACATCCGTGACGCCACGCTCGGCCCCGAGGACCCGCACCCGCACGACCAGGCCGGTCCGGTGCTCGGTGTCTTCTCCACCGGCCCCGAGATCCGCAACGTCGTCCAGAACCTCACGACCGAGATCATCGGCACGGCCGTCCTGGTCCTGGCGATCCTGACCCAGGGCCTGCAGGACAACGGCAAGGGCCTCGGCGTGATCGGCGTCCTGATCACCTCCTTCGTCGTCGTCGGCATCGGCCTCTCGCTCGGCGGCCCGACCGGCTACGCCATCAACCCGGTCCGCGACCTCGGCCCGCGCATCGTCCACGCCCTGCTGCCGCTTCCCAACAAGGGCGGCTCCGACTGGGGATACTCCTGGATCCCGGTGGTCGGCCCGCTCGTCGGTGCCGCGCTCGCCGGTGGTCTGTACAACCTCGCGTTCGCCTGATCAGCCTCGGCACGTATCGCAAGATCCGCACCGCCCCTGATTCCGCCTACCTAGACCTGCCAGGAGCAGCCACATGACCAGCAGCACCGGCCCCTTCATCGCCGCGATCGACCAGGGCACCACCTCCTCCCGCTGCATCGTCTTCGACCGCGACGGCCGCATCGTCGCCGTCGACCAGAAGGAGCACGAGCAGATCTTCCCGAAGCCGGGCTGGGTCGAGCACGACGCCACCGAGATCTGGACCAACGTCCAGGAGGTCGTCGCCGGCGCCATCGCCAAGGCCGAGATCACCGCCGCCGACGTCAAGGCCGTCGGCATCACCAACCAGCGCGAGACCACCGTCCTGTGGGACAAGAACACCGGCCTGCCGGTGCACAACGCGCTGGTCTGGCAGGACACCCGCACCGACGCCCTCTGCAAGGAGCTCGGCCGCAACGTCGGCCAGGACCGCTTCCGCCGCGAGACCGGCCTGCCGCTGGCGAGCTACTTCGCCGGCCCGAAGGCCCGCTGGCTGCTCGACAACGTCGAGGGCCTGCGCGAGCGCGCCGAGGCCGGCGACATCCTCTTCGGCACCATGGACTCCTGGGTCATCTGGAACCTCACCGGCGGCGCCGAGGGCGGTGTGCACGTCACCGACGTCACCAACGCCTCGCGCACCATGCTGATGAACCTGCACACCCTGGAGTGGGACCCGAAGATCGCGGAGTCGATGGAGGTCCCGACCGACATCCTCCCCGAGATCAAGTCCTCCGCCGAGGTCTACGGCCACGTCAAGGACGGCGTCCTCGCCGGTGTCCCGGTCGCCTCGGCGCTCGGTGACCAGCAGGCGGCCCTCTTCGGGCAGACCTGCTTCGCCGAGGGCGAGGCCAAGTCCACCTACGGCACCGGCACGTTCATGCTGATGAACACCGGCGACAAGGTCATCAACTCCTACAGCGGCCTGCTGACCACGGTCGGCTACAAGATCGGCGACCAGAAGCCGGTCTACGCGCTGGAGGGCTCCATCGCCGTCACCGGCTCGCTCGTCCAGTGGATGCGCGACCAGATGGGCATGATCAAGACCGCGGCCGAGATCGAGACGCTCGCGCTCTCGGTCGAGGACAACGGCGGCGCCTACTTCGTGCCGGCCTTCTCCGGCCTGTTCGCCCCGTACTGGCGCTCCGACGCCCGCGGTGTGATCGCCGGCCTCACCCGGTACGTCACCAAGGCGCACATCGCCCGTGCCGTCCTGGAGGCCACCGCCTGGCAGACCCGTGAGATCACCGACGCCATGACCAAGGACTCGGGCGTCGAGCTCGCGGCCCTCAAGGTCGACGGCGGCATGACCTCCAACAACCTGCTGATGCAGACCCTCTCCGACTTCGTGGACGCCCCCGTGGTCCGTCCGATGGTCGCGGAGACCACCTGCCTCGGCGCCGCCTACGCCGCCGGCCTGGCCGTCGGCTTCTGGCCCGACACCGACGCCCTGCGCGCCAACTGGCGCCGCGCGGCGGAGTGGACCCCGCGGATGCCCGCCGAACAGCGGGACCGCGAGTACAAGAACTGGCTCAAGGCCGTCGAGCGGTCCATGGGCTGGATCGACGACGAAGACGCCAGCTGACGCACCAGCTGAGTCAATCGACGAGGAGCTAAGAGATATGAGCACCCTGCAGAGCGTCCCCACCCTGGGGTCGCACCCGACCGCCGGCTCGAACGCGAGCCGCGCCGAGACCCGTGAGCAGCTGGCCAAGGCCACGTACGACCTGCTGGTCATCGGCGGTGGAATCCTGGGCACCTCGGTGGCCTGGCACGCCGCGCAGTCGGGTCTGCGGGTGGCCATGGTGGACGCCGGCGACTTCGCCGGCGCCACCTCCTCCGCCTCCTCCAAGCTCGTCCACGGCGGTCTGCGCTACCTGCAGACCGGCGCGGTCAAGCTGGTCGCCGAGAACCACCACGAGCGCCGGGTGCTGGCCAAGGACGTGGCCCCGCACCTGGTCAACCCGCTCACCTTCTACCTGCCGGTCTACAAGGGCGGACCGGTCGGTGCGGCCAAGCTGGGCGCGGGCGTCTTCGCCTACTCCGCCCTCTCGGCCTTCGGCGACGGCATGGGCAAGGTCATATCCCCCGCCCGTGCCGCCGCCGACAACCCGGGTCTGAAGACGGACAACCTCAAGGCCGTCGCGGTCTACTACGACCACCAGATGAACGACTCCCGCGTCGCCGTCATGACGGTCCGCGCGGCCGTCGAGTCGGGCGCCGTCGTCCTCAACCACGCCGAGGTCACCGGCCTGCGCACGACGCGCGGCCGGGTCAGCGGTGCCGAGCTCAAGGACCGCCTCGACGGCACCGAGTTCGGCGTCGACGCGCGCGTCGTGCTCAACGCCACCGGCCCGTGGGTGGACCACCTGCGGCGCATGGAAGACAAGCACTCGATGCCGTCGATCCGCCTCTCCAAGGGCGCGCACATCGTCATGAAGCGCAAGTCGCCGTGGAAGGCCGCCATGGCCACCCCGATCGACAAGTACCGCATCACCTTCGCCCTCCCGTGGGAGGACCAGCTGCTGCTCGGCACCACCGACGAGGTGTACGAGGGCGACCCGGCGGACGTGCGCGCCACCGAGGCCGACATCCAGCAGATCCTGGACGAGGCGGCCTTCTCGGTGAAGGACGCCGACCTGGACCGCTCGCTGATGACGTACGCCTTCGCCGGCCTGCGGGTGCTGCCCGGCGGCCCCGGCGGCGTCGAGAAGGCCAAGCGCGAGACCGTCGTCTCCGAGGGCGCCGGCGGCATGCTGTCGGTGGCCGGCGGCAAGTGGACGACGTACCGCCACATCGGCCGCGTGGTCATGGACAAGCTGGCCAAGCTGCCCGGCAGCCCGCTCACCGACGACATGGAGCCGGTGAAGTCGCTCGTGCGCCGCGTGCCGCTGCCCGGTGTCGCCAACCCGAACGCCGTCGCCCACCGCCTGCTGGTGGACCGCGAGCCCGGGACGCGGATGGACCCGCTGACCGCCCGCCACCTGGCCTCGCACTACGGCTCGCTGGCCTTCGACATCGCGCGCCTCGCGAACGAGGACCCGGCGCTCGCCGAGCGGATCCACCCGGACGGCCCGGAGATCTGGGCGCAGGTCGCCTACGCCCGTGACAACGAGTGGGCCGAGACGGTCGACGACGTGCTGCGCCGCCGCACCACGGTGACGGTCCGCGGCCTCGACGACGACTCCGTGCGCGCGCGGGTCGAGGAGATGCTGGGCCACAAGGCATAGCTCGTACGCAGGTGGGGAAGAGGGGCGGTTCCGAGGGGAACCGCCCCTCTGTCGTGGGCTGTGGCCGGTGTCCCCTCAAGGCTTAGGCTGGCCCACGTACGCAAGGGAACTTCGGAAGGAGACCTGGGTGATCGAGCTTGAGGGCGTGCCCGAGCTGATCGACCCGGTCATGGTGGCCGCGTTCGAGGGCTGGAACGACGCGGGTGACGCGGCCTCCGGTGCGGTCGCGCACCTGGACCGGGAGTGGAAGGGCGAGGTCTTCGCGGCACTGGACGCCGAGGACTACTACGACTTCCAGGTCAACCGGCCGACGGTGTGGCTGGACAACGGGGTACGGAAGATCACGTGGCCGACGACGAGGCTGTCGGTGGTGCGGATCGGCGGCGCGAAGCCGCGTGACCTCGTGCTCGTGCGGGGCATCGAACCGTCCATGCGGTGGCGGTCGTTCTGCAACGAGATCCTCGGCTTCGCGCACGAACTGGGCGTGGAGATGGTCGTGATCCTGGGCGCGCTGCTCGGGGACACCCCGCACACCCGGCCGGTGCCGGTCAGCGGGGTCACCTCGGACGCGGACCTGGCACGGACGATGGACCTGGAGGAGACCAAGTACGAGGGACCGACGGGGATCGTGGGCATCCTGCAGGAGGCCTGCACCCACGCGGGCGTCCCCGCGGTCTCGCTGTGGGCGGCGGTGCCGCACTACGTCTCGCAGCCGCCAAACCCGAAGGCGACGCTGGCCCTGCTGAACCGGCTGGAGGATCTGATCGACATCCGGATCCCGCTGGGCGAACTCCCGGAGGACGCGCGGGCGTGGCAGCTCGGCGTGGACCAACTGGCCGCGGAGGACAGCGAGGTGGCGGAGTACGTCCAGACGCTGGAGGAGGCGCGGGACACGGCGGACCTGCCGGAGGCCTCGGGCGACGCCATCGCCCGGGAGTTCGAGCGGTACCTGCGCCGCCGCGACCCGGCGGCCCCCTCGGCCGAGGCGGGCGACGGCTCGTACCTGCGCGATACGAGCAGCGGCCTGACCCGCCCGCCGAAGCGCAAGCCGGACCCCGAGCCGGGGGCCGACACCGAGCCCGGCGAGGACGACGCCCCCGAGGCGTAGACGAAACCGCCGATGCCCCCCGACCGTGCGGTCGGGGGGCATCGGCGGTTTCGGCCGCGGCGGGCTACAGGGCCACGCCCAGGAGGGCGTCGACCGTGCGCGAGACCAGGCCCGGCGCGGACTCGTCGTCCCCGTCGGAGGCGTTCTGGGCGTCCACCCAGCGGTCCACTGCGGCCAGCGCGGCGGGGGCGTCCAGATCGTTCGCCAGGGCCTCGCGGACCTCCTCGACGAGGGCGTCGGCCGGGAGGCCGTCGGGGCGGGACACGGCCGCGCGCCAGCGCTCCAGGCGGGCCACCGCCTGCTCCAGGACCTCGTCCGTCCACTCCCAGTCGGCCCGGTAGTGGTGCGAGAGCAGCGCGAGGCGGATCGCCGCCGGGTCCACCCCGGCGCGGCGCAGCGCGGAGACGAAGACCAGGTTGCCCTTCGACTTCGACATCTTCTCGCCGTGCAGCGCGACCATGCCCGCGTGCACGTACGCCTTGGCCATCGGGAACTCGCCCGTCAGCACCTGCGCGTGCGAGGCGCCCATCTCGTGGTGCGGGAACACCAGGTCGGAGCCGCCGCCCTGGATGTCGAAGCCCATGCCCAGGTGGTCCAGGGCGATGGCGACGCACTCGATGTGCCAGCCGGGCCGGCCGCGGCCCAGCGAGCCGCCGTCCCAGCTCGGCTCGCCCGGGCGGGCGGCCATCCACAGCATCGGGTCCAGCGGGTTCTTCTTGCCCGGGCGCTCCGGGTCGCCGCCGCGCTCCGCGGACAGCAGCCGCATCGCCTCGGCGTCGAGGTGGGATACGGCGCCGAAGTTGGCGTCGGACTCCACCGAGAAGTAGATGTCGCCGTCCAGGTCGTACGCGGCGCCGGCGTCGCGCAGCCGCTCCACCAGCGGCACGATGCCCGGTATGGCCTCGACGGCGCCGATGTAGTGCTGCGGCGGCAGCATCCGCAGGGCGGTCATGTCCTCGCGGAAGAGTGCCGTCTCGCGCTCCGCGAGCTCGGTCCAGTCCTGGCCGTCGCGCAGCGCCCGCTCGAGCAGCGGATCGTCGACGTCCGTCACGTTCTGGACGTAGTGGACCTGCCTCTTGGTGTCGAGCCACACGCGCTGTACGAGGTCGAACGCGTTGTAGGTCGCCGCGTGACCGATGTGGGTCGCGTCGTACGGAGTGATGCCGCAGACGTAGATACGGGCGACGGGACCGGGGGCGAGGGTGATCGTCCCCTGGGTCGCGGTGTCGTGGATCTGGAGGTCGCGGCCCTTGCCAGGAAGGGCGGGGACCTCAGAAGCGGGCCAGGCATGCATGTGTCGAGCCTAACCGGACGCGTGTTCCGAAAACGAACCGGACCTGCACTGTTGGCTTGATCGGCGGTCTTGTGGTCTGGCCGGATCTGTGCCAGAGCGGTGTCCGCCCCGACCGGCCTGCTCAGACGGGCGGCCAGGGGATGGCCGGCCACTGCCCGGACGGCTGCGGGTGCACTCCGGTGCGCAGCAGATCGGCCACGCGGCCCCGTACGGCGGCCAGCTCGACCGGGGTGATCAGTTCGGCCAGCCGGGTGGCGAGCGGTTCCCCGTCGGCCAGCCGGGCGGCCAGGGCGGTGAGCACCTCGCGCGCCTCGGCGGTCAGCGGTTCGCCCGCCCAGCCCCAGAGCAGGGTGCGCAGCTTGTCCTCGCGGTGGAAGGTCACGCCGTGGTCGATGCCGAAGAGCCGCCCGTCGGGTGCGGGCAGCAGGTGGCCGCCCTTGCGGTCGCCGTTGTTGATCACGGCGTCGAGGACGGCGAGCCGGCGCAGCCTCGGGTCGTCGGCGTGGACGAGCAGGGCGGTGCGGCCCTCGCCGACGTCGGCGAGGGCGACCGGCTTCCAGCCCTCCCCCGCCTCCTCGCCCTCGACGAGGGCCAGCAGGCCGCTGCCGTCGCCGCTCTCCCCGTCCGGGGACCGTTCGCCCTCCGGGGTCCCGGCGTCCCCGGAATCCCCGTTCCCGCTCCCGTCTCCCCCGGACTCGATCCACAGCTGGACCATGCCCTCGCCGTACGGCCCGTCGCGCAGCACGGTGGGCGGTACCAGGCCCCATCCCGTGGCCTCGGAGACCAGGTAGGCGGCGACCTCGCGCCGGGCCAGGTTCCCGTCCGGGAAGTCCCACAGCGGGCGCTCGCCCTTGACGGGCTTGTACACGCAGTCGGCGCTCACGCCCCCGTACTCCACCGTGCACAGCAGCACGGCGTTGGACGCCTCGCGGATCCGGCCGACGACCGTGAGCTCGCCCCGGGCGAGCAGCTCCTCAAGTTCCCCCGTGGCGCTCACGCCTGGCGCCGGTAGCCGTTCTGGCGCGGGCAGACGTGCCCCTCGGGGTCCAGCGGCAGGCTGCAGAGCGGGCACGGCGGCCGGCCCGCGTTGACCACGTCCAGGGCCCGCTTGGCGAAGGCGCGGGCCTGGGCGCCGGTGAGGCGGACCCGCAGCATCGGCGGGCCGTTCTCCTCGTCCTGGAGCAGTCGCTCCTCCGCCTCGGCGAGGTCCTCCTCCGAGTCGGCGTCGAGCTCCACCAGCGCCTGCGCCTCGACGATCATCCGCTGTTCCTCGCCGTCCCAGGCCAGGGCCATGGTGCCGACGCGGAACTCCTCGTCGACCGGGACGTCCAGCGGCGCGGTGTCGGCGGCCTCGGCAGGGGCGACGGCCGGGACCGGGGCGTTGCCCCCGGTGCGCCGTACGACCTCGTCCAGCAGCTCGTCCATCCGCTCGGCCAGCGCCGCGACCTGGGTCTTCTCCAGGGAGACGCTGGTGACGCGGGGGCCGGAGGAGGCCTGCAGGAAGAACGTACGGCGTCCCGGCAGGCCGACCGTGCCCGCCACGAAGCGGTCCGGCGGGTCGTAGAGGAACACCTGACGGGGCACGTCCAGTCTCCAAGTCTCGGTGGCGGGGGCGGTGCTGCACGGGTGCGGTGATTATTTGAGCCAGTCCACCCTACTGCGCCGTTCGATCAAGCCGCGCCCGCACCGCCCCCCACGACGGCGTTCCCGCCGTCCTCGGTCGCGCTCTCGAAGGTCCGCGTGTCCTGCGCGGCGGTCGCGGCGTCCGGTGCCGGGGCGGGGCGCGGGGCGAGGGAGCCGAAGTCCCCGGTGTCGCCGAGCCGGAGCAGGAAGGGGCGCGTCGGCGTGTAGCGGACGGCCGTGACCGAGCAGGGGTCCACGTGGATGCGCTGGAAGAGGTCCAGGTGCATGCCCAGGGCGTCAGCGACCAGGGATTTGATGATGTCCCCGTGCGAGCACATCAGGAAGACGGCGTCGCTGCCGTGCTCCTCCTCGATCCGCGCGTTCCACTCCCGTACGGCGTCCACGGCGCGCGCCTGCATGGCGCGCATCGACTCCCCGCCGGGGAAGGCGGCGGCCGAGGGGTGCTGCTGGACGATCTTCATCAGGGGTTCGCCGGAGAGCTCCGAGAGCTTGCGGTTCGACCAGTCCCCGTAGTGGCATTCGCCGATCCGGTCGTCCGTGTGGAGCTCCAGTCCCGGGCGGGCGGCGAGCAGCGGGGCGAGGGTCTCCTTGCAGCGCTGGAGCGGGCTGGTGACGGCGGCGGCGAGCGGGACCGCGGCGAGCCGACCGGGCAGCGCGGCCGCCTGCCCGGCGCCGTGCTCGTCAAGGGTCACTCCCGGCGTCCATCCGGCGAGCAGCCCTGCGGTGTTGGCGGTGGACCGCCCGTGTCGTACGAGGATCAGCGTGGCCATGGCGCCCAGCCTAAGGCGTGGCCGTTGTGTGCGGGCCGGGTGCGGGCGGGGGAGAATGCCGTCCGTGATAGTCGACTGCGCCATGTACCGGGACGGCCGCCGCTCCCCTGCGCCCGAGGACCTCTCGGACGCCCTCGACGAGGCACGGGCCAGTGGGGACGCCTTCCTCTGGGTCGGCATGTACGAGCCGACGGAGGAGGAGTTCGAGCACGTCAGCAAGGAGTTCCGGCTGCACAAGCTGGCGGTGGAGGACGCGCTGACCGCGCACCAGCGCCCCAAGCTGGAGGTGTACGACGACTCGCTGTTCGTCGTCCTCAAGCCGGTCATGTACGACGACGACACCGACACGGTGACCACCGGCGAGCTGATGCTCTTCATCGGCGACTCCTTCGTGGTCACGGTCCGGCACGGCGAGGGGGCCGCGCTGAGCGCCGTGCGCCACCGGCTGGAGCACGAGCCGGAGGTCCTGCGGCACGGTCCGACGGCGGTGCTGTACGCGGTGTCCGACGCCGTGGTCGACCACTACATCGAGGTCGCGGCCGAGCTCCAGGCCGACCTGGAGGAGCTGGAGGCCGAGGTCTTCGCTCCGCAGGCCACGGACACCAAGAACACCGCCGCCCGGATCTACGGCTTCAAGCGGCAGGTGCTGGAGTTCCGCCGGGCGACGAGCCCGCTGCTCCAGCCGATGGACCGGCTGGCC
This sequence comes from Streptomyces sp. NPDC001194, assembly GCF_042896985.1. NCBI lineage: Bacteria > Bacillati > Actinomycetota > Actinomycetes > Kitasatosporales > Streptomycetaceae > Streptomyces > Streptomyces sp. NPDC001194. The sequence goes on from NZ_JBIAXU010000004.1 coordinate 401,362, forward strand.
TTCGGGAACGTGCCCTTCGTGCACGAGCACGCGCAGCCGTTCTTCCGCGACGTCGCCGACCACCTGACCAAGGCGAGCGAGTACATCGAGGGCCTGGACCGGCTGCTGTCGGACGCGCTGGCCGCGCACCTGGCGCAGATGGGCGTCCGGCAGAACGACGACATGCGCAAGATCTCGGCCTGGGCGGCGATGGCGGCCGTCCCGACGATGGTGGCGGGCATCTACGGGATGAACTTCGACCACATGTGGGAGCTGCGGCAGCCCTGGGGCTATCCGGCCGTGATCCTGGTGATGGTGGGCGCCTGTCTGGGCCTGCACCGCCTGTTCAAGACCCGCGGCTGGCTGTAGCCGGCAGCGGCGGGCTACGCGTACTCGGGCGTGGTCACCGGTACGCCGCCCAGCGCGTCGCGCCGCTCCGGCATGCGCAGGCTGATCATCCGGTGCCAGCCGGCGAACCGCTCGTACGCGTACGTCGCGCGGATCCCGGCGGCCAGCGCGGCCGCCTTGGGCGCGGGCCAGCGCAGCAGCCGGCCCATGTGGTCCATGACGGCGAGGCTCACGTCCCGGTAGATGGAGATCTCGGCGAGGGCGCTGTCGCGCAGCACCCGCTGGATGGTCCGGCCGTGCCCCGCGCGGACGAGGCGCAGCAGTTCCTCGTGGCAGTAGGCGAGGTGGTTGTCCTCGTCGTGGCTGATCATGCGGACGGCCTTGCCGACCTCGGGGTGGTCCCCGAACCGCCGGACGAGCATGAGCATCTGGTCGGCGGCGCGCTGCTCGGTGACCCGGCTGTGGGCGAGGTAGACGAGGATGTCCTCCTCGGTCAGCGGTTCGTCCCGGCGCAGCTTCTCGTGCGCGAGGCCGATGCCGCGCCGTTCCAGCAGCATGGTGTAGTCGGTCTCCGGGGGCACGGGGACGGGCCGCAGGCCGCGCTTGCGGAGCAGGGCGTTGAAGATCCGGCCGTGCTTGTCCTCGTCGGCGCCGTGCCGGGTGATCTTCGGCGCGAGCTCGCGCATGCCGTCGGGCACCAGCGCCGCGATCCGGGCGTTCTCCCAGCCGCCCTGGGACTCCCCGCTGGCGGCGATGGAGCAGAACAGCTGGAACGAGTCGTCGTGGTCGACGATCTCCTGGAACAGGCTGCGGGCAGAGAGCATGCATCGAGTCAACGGCCGATCCGGGGGCCCGGCAACCGTGGGGTGGCGCCGCTCGGCCGAATGAACGAAGGGAAGGCGCGGGGCGCGGGCGTAACCCCGGGGGCGCCGCCCGCGTTGTGCCTGTGTCGGCCGTGGCGGGGAAGACCCCCGAGCCCCCACCACGGCCGCAGAGACCCCTCCCGGACCTATGCGAGGCCGGCGCGCTCCATGGCCTCCGTGCCGGCCCGCAGGGCGGTGATCCGCTCGTCCAGGGTGAAACCGGCCGGGGCGAGCGTGAGGGTGGTGACCCCGGCCTCGGCGTAGGCCCGCATCCCGTCCGCGATCCGCTCGACGGAGCCGAGCAGGGTGGTCGAGTCGATCAGCGAGTGCGGGACGGCCGCGGCCGCGCCCGTCTTGTCGCCCGCCAGGTACTTGTCCTGGATCTCGGCCGCTTCCTTCTCGTAGCCCATGCGCTGGGCGAGCTGGTTGTAGAAGTTCTGCTTCCGGCTGCCCATGCCGCCGACGTACAGGGCCGTGTACGGGCGGAACATGTCGGCCAGGGCGGTCACGTCCTCGCCGACGGCCAGCGGGACCGTCGGGCAGACGTCGAAGCCCTCCATGGTCAGTCCGGCCTTCTCGCGGCCCGCCCGGATGTGGGTGAGCGCGGTGGCTTCCAGGTGCTCGGCGGCGGGGAAGATGAGCAGGGCGCCGTCGGCGATCTCGCCGGTCTGCTCCAGGTTCTTGGGCCCGATGGCGGCGATGTAGAGCGGGATGTGCTCGCGCTCCGGGTGCACGGTGAGCTTGATCGGCTTGCCGGGGCCGCCGGGCAGCGGGAGCGTCCAGTGCTCGCCCTCGTAGCTGAGGCGCTCGCGGGTCATCGCCTTGCGGACGATCTCCACGTACTCGCGGGTGCGGGCGAGCGGCTTGTCGAACTTGACGCCGTACCAGCCCTCGGAGACCTGGGGGCCGGAGACGCCGAGGCCGAGCCGGAAGCGGCCCTTGGTGAGGGAGTCGAGGGTGGCGGCCGTCATGGCGGTCATCGCGGGCTGGCGGGCCGGGATCTGGAGGATCGCGGAGCCGACGTCGATGCGCTCGGTCTGGGCGGCGACCCAGGCGAGCACGGTCGGGGCGTCGGATCCGTAGGCCTCCGCCGCCCAGCAGACGTCGTAGCCGAGGCGGTCCGCCTCCTGGGCCACGGCCAGGTTGTCGGCGTCCATGCCAGCGCCCCAGTAGCCGAGATTGATGCCGAGCCGCATGTGTCGTCCCCTTACGGTGTTGCCGGTTTACCGATCAGTAACGTACGTCTGCGGGGGACTGTAGCGCGCCAGGGGCTCCGGCGGCAGTGCCCCAGTAGTCTCAGCGGTCATGGAGCAGAGGCATCTCGGCCGCACCGGACTGCGCGTGTCCCGGATCGGCCTCGGCACCCTGACCTGGGGCCGTTCCGCGGAGGGCCCGGACGAGTCGGGCGCTGCCGAGCAGTTGAAGACGTTCTGGGAGGCGGGCGGGACGCTCGTCGACACCGCCGACGTGTACGGGGGCGGTGAGGCGGAGTACCTGCTGGGGCAGTTGATCGACGGGCTGGTCCCGCGCCGTGACCTGGTGATCGCGACGAAGTCGGGCTCGGTCCGGGCCGCCGACCGCCGGGTCGACGGCTCGCGCGGGCACCTCCTGGCCGCGCTGGACGATTCGCTGTCCCGGCTCGGCACGGACCACGTCGACCTGTGGCAGGTGCACGCGTTCGACCCCACGACCCCGCTGGAGGAGACCCTCCACGCGCTGGACCTGGCGGTGAGCAGCGGCCGGGCCCGGTACGCGGGCGTGGCGGGCTTCTCGGGCTGGCAGCTGGCCAAGGCGGCGACGTGGCAGCTGGCGGCGCCGGGGGCGCGGACGCGACTGGCATCGGCCCAGATGGAGTACTCGCTGCTCCAGCGGGGCGTGGAGCGCGAGGTGCTGCCCGCGGCCCTGGACCTGGGTGTCGGGCTGCTCCCCTCCTCCCCGCTGGGCCGCGGCGTCCTGACGGGCAAGTACCGCGACGGTACGACCCCGGCCGACTCCCGGGCCGCCTCCCCGACCATGGCCGGCTTCGTGGACCCGTACCTGGACGAGGCGGCGGGCGGGATCGTGGACGCGGTGGCGACGGCGGCCCAGGGGCTGGCGGTGACGCCGCTGCAGGTGGCCCTGGCCTGGATCAGGGACCGGCCCGGGGTGGTCGCGCCGATCGTGGGCGCGCGGACGTCCGCGCAGCTCAGCGAGGCGTTGTCGGTGGAGCCGCTTACCCTTCCGGAGGAGATCTGCCGGGCGCTGGACGATGTGTCGGCGCCCGTGCACCGCTACCCCGACCACGACTGGAGCACGCTGTGAGCACGGACCGCCAAGCCGCGCAAGCCGCTTCCGCGGCCCCCACGCCCGCCCCCGACCCGGATCCGGTGGAGCCGCCGGGCGCCGAGGGCTCCCCCTCCGGCGAAGCCGGGAGCACGGGAGCGGCGGAGCCGCAGGGCGCCGGCGAAGCCGGGCGTCGTACGGAGCCCCCGCTTTCGGAGACGGGGGCGGGAGAGAACCCCGCAGGGACCGGGACGGACGAGGGGGCCGCCGACCCCGGTGCGGTCGCGGCCGAGGCGCCGGAGGATGGGGCCGGCGCGGCGCGGGAAGCCGCGGAGCCCGCGGTTCCGGGCGGCTCGGACGAGGCCGCGGCCCCCGGCGGTTCCGCCGAGGCCGCGCAGCCGGTGGTCAGCGAGGCCGCCGCCGAGTTGGCCGCGCAGAAGGTGGAGCGGGAGCGCATCGCCCGCCGCAAGGCGGAGCGGCAGGGGCCCGTGGAGGCCGGGGCCAAGCTCAGTGGCAGGGCCGCCGACCTGCTGGCCGCCGTACGGGCCGTGGAGAGCGGGGAGAAGCCCTCGCCCGTGTACTTCGACGAGGCTCCCACCGCCCCCCGCCGGGCCCCGGAGGCCCCCGCCGCGCCCCGTACGCCCCGGCCCGCGGCCGCGGCGCCGGCTCCGACCGCCGCCGGGGTCGAGGGCGTGCGCGCCGTGCTCGCCCGCGGCGGCGCCCCCGAGGCACTGGCCCTCCCCGCCGCCACCGCCCTCGGCGAGGACGCCGCCGAGCAGCTCGCCCACGACCCCTGGCGGCTCCTGGCCGTCGCCGGAGTGCGCCCCACCCAGGCCGACGGCTTCGGCCGCGCCCTGCTCGGCCAGGACGCCGGTCCCGGGGACGAGCGGCGGGCCGCCGCGCTCCTCGGCTGGCTGCTGGAGCAGGCCGCGCTCAAGGGGCACACCGCCCTCGAGGCACCGACCCTCGAAGCCGCCCTCGCCCAGTACGGCGTCCCGGATCCCGCCGAGTCGCTGGAGCAGGCCATCGGCGAGGGCGCCGTCCTCGTCTTCCAGGAGCCGCTCGGCCCGCCCGCCGCCGAGGGCGAGGAGCAGCCCGTCCGCGTGCTTGTCGGCCTGGAGGGCTACGCGCTGGCCGAGGAGAGCCTGGCCGACGGCCTGGCCCGGCTGGCCAACACCTTCGCAGACCCGGCGGACTGGGAGAAGGCCGCCACCGCCGGCCCCGGCGCCGACCTGATCCGCGCCGTCTCGGGCCACGGCCTGGTCACCCACACCGGCGGGGAGGCCGCCCGCGCCGAACCGCTGGCCCTGCTGGCCGCCGCCCGCGACCAGGGCCTGCGCGTCTGCCTGGCCGCCCACACCCCGGCGCACGGCGCCGTCACCGTCGCGGACCTGCTCTCCGGCGCCGCCGGGCCCGGCCGGGACGCGGACGGGCAGTTCGCCGTGGACCTGCTCGTGGTCCTCGACGCCCCGCAGCTGGACGTGGAGACCGCCGCCGCGCTCGTCGAGTCCGTTCCCGACGGGGCCCGCCTGGTGCTCTCCGGGGACCCCGGCGTCCTCGGATCCGCCGGACCCGGGCGGGTGTTCGCCGATGTCCTGGCGGCCCGAGCCTGTCCGCAGCTGGTCTCCCGCACCCCCGACCCCGGCCCGATCGGCGAACTCGTCTCGGGCATCGGCATCGGCGAGCTCCACCAGGTCGACGCCCCCGGCAAGGAGGTCGTCATCGTCCCGGTGCAGGCCGCCGGGGAGGCCGTCCACCGCGCCGTGCAGCTGGTGGCCGAGTCCGTACCGCGCGCCTTCGGGATCCCGGCCGACGCGGTCCAGGTCATCACCCCGGGCCACGGCGGCCCGGCGGGTACGAGGGCGCTGAACGCTGCCCTCAAGGAGCGGCTGAACCCGGGCCCCGGCCGGTTCGGCGGCTTCGACCCCGGCGACCGCGTCGTGCACGTGCCCTCGCCCGGGCGGGCCGTCCCGGCCCGGGTGGTGTCGGCCGACGCGCAGGGGCTGCACCTGGACGCGGCCGGCGCGCCGATCGTCGTGGCGAAGGAGCGGGTGGAGTCACAGGTGCGGCACGGCTGGGCGGTCACGGCGCACCAGGCCGTCGGCGCGCGCTGGCCGGCCGCGGTCGTCGTACTGCCCAAGGACGCCGAGCAGGCGCTCTCCCGGGACTGGGTGTACACGGCGTTCGGGCGGGCGGAGCGGCACCTGTCCGTGGTGCACGGCGTCGACCAGGCGCTGCCGCAGGCGGTCGCCGGGGTGCTGCCGAAGCCGCGTACGACCCGGCTGACCGGCCTGCTGCGGGCCCTCGTGGCGGCGGCGCGGGAGCAGCCGGAGTGACACCGCAGTGATCTTGGAGTGAACCCGTGCGCACCGCGGCCCCCGCCCTTCCCGGACGGGGGCCGCGGTGTCGTGTGCGCGGGACGGGGTCAGGCGGGGGCCAGACCGGGCCGGGCCGCCCGGCCGCCCGCGTCCTCTTCCTCGTCCCCGTCGAACCCGTCGGTCTCCTCGTCGAAGACGGAGCTGACGTCGAACCGGTGCAGTACGTCCTGCGGATCGGTGTGCCCGAAGGGCGAGCCCAGCCACTCCCCCGGCTCCGTCACCTCCTCCGAGGCCGCGATCCAGAGCGTGGAGTCCCCCTCCTCCAGACCGAACTCCTTGTAGCGGGAGGCGATCTCGTCGGGCTCGTACTCCCCGAAGAGCACGCCCAGCGCACCGGCGGTGCCGCCGTCGAGGGCGAGCTCGGCCTCGCGGTCGTGCGCGGCGACGCGCTCGGCCTGGGCGATCAGCCTCGGCGGTTCGACGACGGCGTAGTCACGGCGGATGAGCACGCTGAAGGCCGCGGGCTCCGCCGGGCCGGTGTACGGGACACCGTCCTCGGGCGTGGGGATCTCGAACGGGGTGACCTCGTCGTAGCGGTCGTAGAGGAGTTCGTCGTACTCCTCGGCGGCGGCGGCGAGTTCGTTGAAGGCGGCGTAGACGGCCGGGTCCTCGTCCCCGATCCTGCTCTCGACCGCGGCGAGGTGGCGGTCGAGCGCGGCCTTGACCGCCTCGGCGGCGGCGCGTACCTCGGCAACACTGGGCAGAGCGGCATCAGACATAGTGCAGACGCTATCCGTAGCAGGGCTCTGCCCGCACAATAGATGCGATGCCGGAATACGAATTTGTCGACGTGTACGTGCCCCGCGGTGTGCCCCGCAAGGAGGCGACCCGCCTGCTCACCGACCATGCCGAGTACGGGAACTGGGAGATCGACCGGCTGGCCCTGTACCGGGACGGCAGCCGCCGGGTACGGCTGCGCCGGAGGATCATCCGTCAGGTCCGCGCCACCTGGTGACGCGGGACGGGTGACGCGGGCCCCGGATCGGGGCCCGCGCCGTACGGCCGCCGACGCCGGTCAGGCGGCGTTGCGGGCGCGCCGGTAGAGCACGGCGCCCGCGAGCAGCGTGCCCGCGGCGAGCGGAAGGCCCACGCCGAGGACGTCTCCCGCGCCGGTGGCGGCGAGTCCCGCCTGCCGGGCCGGCGCGATCCCCTGGCCGGGGTGGGTGACGGGCGTGAGACCGCCCGCGCCGGCCCCGGTGGGCGTACCCGGAGTGCCGGGGGTACCCGGGTTGCCGGGCTGGCCCGGGTTGCCGGGGGTTCCGGGGTTGCCGGGAGTTCCCGGGTTGCCGGGGGTTCCGGGGTTGCCGGGCTGGCCCGGAGTGCCCGGGGTTCCGGGGTTGCCGGGGGTACCCGGGTTGCCGGGCTGGCCCGGAGTGCCGGGGGTTCCGGGGTTGCCGGGGGTTCCGGGGTTGCCGGGCTGGCCCGGAGTGCCGGGGTTGCCCGGAGTGCCGGGCGTACCCGGGTTGCCGGGGTGGCCCGGGTGGTGCGGTTCGTCCTCGTCGCACGGCTCGTCCGGCTCATCGGGCTCGGCCGGGTGGCCGGGGTTGCCCGGGTGGCCCGGGTGCCCCGGGTGACCGGGGTGGTTCGGCGTGGCCGAGTCGTTGGAACACCGGTTCCCGAAGGCCGGGTTGAGCAGCCCCACCACCGAGATGGTGTTGCCGCAGATGTTCACCGGAGCATCCACGGGTACGTGGTCGGAGTTCCCGGACGCCACGCCCGGAGAGTTCACGGCATGGCCGGACGTGCCGGAGTCCGCGTGTGCGTAACCCCCACCCAGCGCGAGCACACCCCCCGCCGCCGCCATGGTGATCAGGGTCTTCCTGGTGACCGCTGCCTGTCGTCGCATTGCGTTTGTCCCCCTGCGATGTACGAACGGCCGGGCCTCGAAAGCCCGGCGGCCCCGGAGCGCTGGAATGCGCTCCGGGGCCCAAGACTTCAGAAGCGTCAGGCGTTGACGCAGGTGTTGCCGAAGGCCGGGTTCAGCAGGCCGATGACGTTGATCGTGTTACCGCAGACGTTCACGGGAACGTGGACCGGGACCTGGACGACGTTGCCGGACAGGACACCCGGGGAGCCGATGGCCGCACCCTGGGCACCCGCGTCGGCCTGGGCCAGGCCCGCACCCGCGAGAACCAGACCACCGGTGGCAGCCGCAGCGGCGACAACCTTCTTGAACATTGTTCCTCCTAGTTGGCAATTGCGGTCCCAGCCGCGGACCGCACCACCTGTAACGAGGAGGCATCACCAGGGCTACGAGCGTATGAGTGCATTCACTCTTCCCAGTGAGAAACGCACACCTTCCCGATTCTCAGCAGTTGTCGATGAATCGGTCCAGGACGCGCACGCCGAACTTCAGCCCGTCGACCGGCACCCGCTCGTCCACTCCGTGGAACATCCCGGCGAAGTCCAGCTCCGGCGGCAGCTGCAGCGGGGCGAACCCGAAGCAGCGGATGCCGAGGTCGTCGAAGGACTTCGCGTCCGTGCCGCCGGAGAGCATGTACGGGACCGCCCGCGCGATCGGGTCCTCGGCCTTGAGGGCGCCCTGCATCGCGTCGACGAGCTTCCCGTCGAAGTCCGTCTCCAGCGCCCTGTCCCCGTGCACGTCCTCGTACTTCACGCGCGGCCCGAGGATCCGGTCGAGGTCGGCGAAGAACTCGTCCTCGTAGCCGGGCAGGAAGCGGCCGTCGACGTGCGCGGTGGCCTGGCCGGGGATGACGTTGACCTTGTAGCCGGCGCCGAGCATGGTCGGGGCGGCCGAGTTGCGCAGGGTCGCGCCGACCATCTTGGCGATGCCGCCGAGCTTGGCGAGGGTCGCGTCCATGTCGTCCGGGTCGAGCGGGGTGCCGAGCGCGTCCGAGAGCTCGTCCAGGAAGCTCCGTACGGTCTTGGTGACCCTCACCGGCCACTGGTGGCGGCCGAGGCGGCCCACGGCCTCGCACAGCTCCGTGATGGCGTTGTCGTTGTTCGTCATCGATCCGTGGCCCGCGGTGCCCTCCACCGTGAGCCGCATCCAGTGCATGCCCTTCTGGGCGGTCTCCACGAGGTACAGCCGCAGGTTCTCGTTGACGGTGAACGAGAAGCCGCCGACCTCGCCGATCGCCTCGGTGACCCCCTCGAAGAGCCCGGGGTGCTTGTCCACGAGGTGCCGGGCGCCGAACACGCCGCCCGCCTCCTCGTCCGCGAGGAAGGCCAGCACGATGTCCCGCGGGGGCTTGCGGCCGCTGCGCAGGCGGTCGCGCACGACGGCCAGCGTCATCGCGTCCATGTCCTTCATGTCGACGGCGCCGCGGCCCCACACGCAGCCGTCGGCGATCTCGCCCGAGAAGGGGTCGTGCGTCCAGTCGGCCGCGTTGGCCGGGACCACGTCGGTGTGCCCGTGGATCAGCAGGGCCGGCCGCGACGGGTCCTCCCCCTCGATGCGCGCGACGGTCGAGGCGCGCCCCTTGTGGGACTCGAAGATCTGCGGCTCCAGCCCGACCTCGGCGAGCTTCTCCGCGACCCACTCGGCCGCCTTGCGCTCCCCGGGACCGGAGTGGTCCCCGTAGTTGCTGGTGTCGATCCGGATGAGGTCCCGGCAGAGGTCGACGACCTCGTCCTCGCCCGAGACGGTCCTGCCCGCGCTCGACTCGCTCACGCTGCTTCCTCCCACTGATCGGTACCCACTGCCTCCCCATCCTCCCGCTTCGCCCCGCTCTCCCCAAGGGCGATCCTCGGCCGCGGGGGGTGTGATCGAGGACCCCGGAATGTTTGGTAATGTTTTCCACGTCGGAACGGCCCGCGAGGGACGCGAGACAGACACCTTGTCCGGGTGGCGGAATGGCAGACGCGCTAGCTTGAGGTGCTAGTGCCCTTTATCGGGCGTGGGGGTTCAAGTCCCCCCTCGGACACAGAGCGAGAACCCCACTTCGGTGGGGTTCTTCGCGTTGTCCGGCCTGTTCCCGCTGCGGCTACCCTGAAGCCGTGATCGAGAACCTTCCCCCTTGCCCGAAATGCTCCTGTGAGTACACCTACGAGATGAACGCCCTCGTGGTGTGCCCCGAGTGCGGCCACGAATGGGTTCCCGCCGAGGGCGGTGCGCAGGCCGGGGAGGGTTCCGGCGCGAAGGTCGTCAAGGACGCCGTGGGGAACGTGCTCGGCGACGGCGACAGCGTGACCGTGGTCAAGGCGCTCAAGGTCAAGGGCAGCCCGTCCGGGATCAAGGCGGGCACGAAGGTGCGCAACATCCGGCTCGTCGACGGTGTGGACGGCCACGACATCGACTGCAGGATCGAGGGCTTCGGCGCCATGCAGCTGAAGTCGAGCGTGGTCAAGAAGGCCTGACCCAAGGCCGCACGGCACAGCAGAAGGACCCCGCCCTCGGGCGGGGTCCTTCTGCGTACGGCGGGAGTCCGGGGCCGGCCGGTCAGCGGTTCGCGGCGATCTCCGCCACGCGGCGGCGGACCAGGAACCAGCCGCCGACGAGGGCGGCCCCGATGACGGGGACGCACAGGACCGTGGTGCGGCCGACGCCGCCGTCGCACCACATCAGGACCAGCACGGCGACCAGGAACGCCAGCGTGACGATCTGCGTGTACGGGGCCCAGGGCAGGCGGTAGGACGGGCGCTCCAGGCTGCCCTCCTGCGCGCGGCGCCAGAAGAAGAGCGAGCAGATCATGACCATCGCCCAGGTGCCGAGGATGCCCAGCGAGGCGAAGTTCAGGACGAGCTCGAAGGCGTCCTTCGGCATCAGGTAGTTCAGGCCGACGCCGGCGAGGCCGAAGGCGGCGGTGAAGAGCACGCCGCCGTAGGGGACCTTGCCCTTGTTCATGCGGGCGGTGAACTTCGGCGCGGAGCCGGACATGGCCATCGAGCGCAGGATGCGGCCGGTGGAGTAGAGCCCGGAGTTCAGGCTGGAGAGCGCGGCGGTCAGGACGACCAGGTTCATGACGCCGGCGGCGCCGGGGACGCCGAGCTTGTCGAAGACGGTGACGAAGGGGCTCTGGTCCGAGGAGTACGAGGTGTACGGGAGCAGCAGCGCGAGCAGGATCACCGAGCCGACGTAGAAGAGGCCGACGCGCCACATGATCGAGTTGATCGCCTTCGGCATGATCTTCTCGGGGTTCTCGGTCTCGCCCGCGGCGACTCCGCACAGCTCGACGGAGGCGTAGGCGAAGACCACGCCCTGGAGCAGCAGGAGCATCGGGAGCATGCCGGACGGGAAGATGCCGCCGTTGTCGGTGATGGAGGACAGGCCCGGGGTGTGGCCGTCGATCGGGTGGCTGGTGGCGACCAGGTAGATGCCGACGAGCAGGAAGATGCCCAGGGCGGCGACCTTGACCAGGGAGAACCAGAACTCCATCTCGCCGAAGTACTTCACCGAGATCAGGTTCGCGGTGAGGACCACGGCGAGGGCGATCAGGGCGAGGACCCACTGCGGGACGCTGGTGAACATGGACCAGAAGTGCGCGTAGGTCGCGGCGGCGGTGATGTCGGCCACGGTGGTCGTGGACCAGTTCAGGAAGTACAGCCAGCCGGCTGTGTAGGCGCCCTTCTCCCCCATGAACTCGCGCGCGTAGGAGACGAACGCGCCGGAGGAGGGGCGGTAGAGCACGAGCTCGCCGAGGGCCCGGACGACGAAGAAGGCGAAGATGCCGCACACCGCGTAGGCGATCGCGAGGGAGGGGCCCGCGTTGGCGAGCCGGCCGCCGGCGCCCAGGAACAGGCCGGTGCCTATCGCCCCGCCGATCGCGATCATGTTGATGTGGCGGGACTTGAGGTCCTTGCTGTACCCCTCGTCACCGGCGTCGACGTGGCGGGAGGACGCCGGGGCCGGGGCCTCGGTCAAGGTGCGGTCACTCATGTAGGACTTCGCCTTCGTGGGTGGGACAGGCAGACCCGGACCGCCGTGCAGGGGAGCTGGGTGGTGTCACCTGTGCGGGGTTCCGGTGGTTTTTGTCGCCCCAGGAGACCATGAGCCCCGGCCATGGCCAAAACCCGGCCTCCCCACGCAGAAACCCCCGGCGACCATGGAAACGGGTGCCGGGGGCAACACATGTGCTGGAAAGCGAGGCAGCGGCTCGCTGCGGCCGACCTCAGGCGCGGGGGTCGGCCTCCGCGGCCTGGTCGAGGCGGAAGGCCTCGTTGCCGAGGCCGATGCGGGCGTGCACCTCGGGGCGGCGGCTGCGCAGGACGGCCCCGTACAGCAGTCCGCCCGCGGCGGCGGCGCCGATGATCCCGGGCAGGACCCAGCTGAGCGCGGAGCCCTTCTCGGCGGCGACCAGGACGTCGAAGTCCTTCACCGTGTAGACGGCGATGGCGAGCAGGGCGATCCCGGCGGCGCCGGCCGCGACGAGCCGCCGGATCTGGGCGCCGGCGGTGCCGCGGCGGACGAAGAAGGCGATGACGGCGAAGGAGGCCGCGGCCATGAGGAGGGTCACGCCGAGGGCGCCGACGTTGCCCATCCAGGTGAACAGGTGCAGGACGGGCGTGGTGGGGTCCCCGGCCGGCTTGTCGTCGGTGACGGCGAAGGCCAGGACGACGAGGACGGAGACGACGGTCTGCAGGAGCGAGCCGGTGGCGGGGGCGCCGGTGCCCGCGTTGGTCCGTCCGAAGGCGGCCGGGAGCAGGCCCTCGCGGCCCATGGCGAAGGCGTAGCGGGCCACCACGTTGTGGAAGCTGAGCATGGCGGCGAACATTCCGGTCACGAAGAGGACGTGCAGGACGTCGGTGAAGGTGGCGCCGAGGCGGTCCCCGGTGAGCTGGAAGAGCAGGCCGGGCCCGGCTTCGGCGGAGCTCTTGACGACCTCGGAGGGGCCGGTGGCGACGGTGAGGGCCCAGGCGCTGAACGCGAAGAAGAGCGCGACGAAGCCGACGGCCAGGAACATGACGCGGGAGACGACGATGTGGGGCTTGCTGGTCTCCTCGGCGTAGACCGGGGACTGCTCGAAGCCGACGAAGGCGGCGATGCAGAAGCACAGGGCCGTGCCGAGGCCGGGGCCGCTCAGGGTCTCGGGGTTGAAGGCGTGCAGCGAGATGCCTTCGGCGGCGGGCTTGGCGAGGGCCGCGACGTCGAAGATGACGACGAGGACGACCTCGATGAGGAGGAGGACGCCGAGGACCTTGGCGTTGAGGTCGATCTTGAGCCAGCCGAGCGCGCCGGTGAGGGCGACGGCCGCCAGGGCCGGTATCCACCAGGCGAGGTCGATCTGGAGGTAGGTGGCGAAGAGGCCGGAGACCTCGAAGCCGAGGATGCCGTAGACGCCGACCTGCATGGCGCTGTACGCGACGAGGGCGACGAGGGAGGCGCCCGCGCCCGCGGTGGGGCCGAGGCCGCGGGCGATGTACGCGTAGAAGGCGCCCGCGTTGTGGACGTGCCGGCTCATCTCGGCGTAGCCGACGCCGAAGAGCGCGAGCACGACGCCGAGGATCACGAACAGCAGGGGCTGGCCGACGATGCCCATGACGCCGAAGGTGGTGGGCATCACGCCGGCGACCACCATCAGGGGCGCGCTGGCGGCGAGTACGGAGAGCAGCAGTCCGGCGGTGCCGAGGCGGTCGGCGCGCAGGGCGCGGTCCTGGCCCTTGTAGGTGCGGATCTCGGGCGCGGTGCCGAGCGTGGTGGATCTGCCCGTCGCCATGGCGGGTCCTTTCGGGGAAGGTCCGGGGGAAGGTCGTGCGGGGCGGGGTGCGGTCGAGCGGGGTGCTGTTCCGCCCCGCCGCTTCAGGCCGTGCCGAGCGCGGCGCTGCGGGCGGCGAGGAAGGCCTTGTGCGGGTCGAGGTCCGGGTAGGACCAGGGGGCGGGGGTGGCATGGCTGCCGATGCGGTGGAAGAGTGCGGCGGCCTCGGCCGGGCGGCCCTCGCAGAGCTTGGCGTGGGCCAGGAAGTTGAGGTCGACGCGGTTGCGGGGGTGGTCCTCCCGCTCCCACTCCAGCCACCAGTCGAAGGCGGAGCGGAGCACCTGGCGGGCCCGGCGGCTCGACCAGTGGGCGGCGGCCCCGTCGGGGGTGCGGCCCCGGGTGGCGGCGAGCACCCGGTAGCGCTCGGCGTGGGCGATGACCGGGAGGACGGCGAGGGGGGAGTCGGCCGGGGACTCCTCGGCGGCCCAGGCGGCGAAGTCGTAGACCTCGTGGAGCGGGTCCTGGCCTGCGGCGGGGGTGTGCTCGGCCAGTTTGGCGACCATCAGGTGGTGGGCGTGGTGGTGCTCGCGGTGGCGGGCCCGGACCTGGTCGAAGTGGCGGCTGAACTCCTCCCCGGTGCCGAAGGCACGGGTGAGCATGAGCAGCCCCAGCCAGGGGGTGGGGTCGGCGGGGAGCAGGGCGGCGGCCCGGCGGCAGGCCTCCTCGGCGGCTTCGGGGGTGCCCTTGCGGCGCAGGGCGGTGAAGACGGCGGCGCAGGCGAGCAGGGTGGCGGCGTCGGGGCTCTCGGGCTCGGCGAGCAGCCATTCGCGGGCCCAGGCGGTGGCGGCCGGGGTCTCGGCGAGCACGACGAGGCGGTGGCCGCGGCGGTCCCAGTCGTCGCCTGTGGTGACGAGGAGGGAGCGGGCCTTGGCCCACCGGCCCTGGGTGAACTGGGCTCGTACGTCGACCAGCTCGGTGTCGCACAGGGCCGGGTCGAAGAGCTGGGCGTCCCGCTTGCGGGCGCGGCCGAGGGGCGGCGGAGGCGGGGACATCCGCGGGTTTCCCTCCAGAACACGGGCGCGGGCGGACGGTTTGGCTGGATGATCACGCACAGCAAACCGGTACGCACAGCTCCGCGTCAAGGTCCAGTCCACTGCGTGGCGCGTTTCAACTGGTGGAAAGATGAGGACAGTTGGCGCGATTCAACTCGTTCGCGGCCACCGGGCGGCGACTTTAGGCTGGGCGCATGACGAGCTACGAGGATCTTCCGCCCGCCCTGTTCGCCTTTCCCGGCCCCCTGCGCGACTCCTTGTTGGCAGCGGTGCTCAGCGGGGAGAAGACCTCCACCACGGGGTTGCTGACCGAGTACGAGGCCGTGGGCGACCCGCTGCCGGTGGTGGGCGAGCGGATGGCGGTCATGGACTCGGCCGAGCGTCCGGTGGCCGTCCTCGAGGTGACGGACGTACGGGTGCTGCCGCTCGCCGAGGTGGACCTCGCGCACGCGCTGGACGAGGGCGAGGGGTACCAGTCCGTGGCCGAATGGCGCGCTGCGCACGAGCGGTACTGGCACGGTCCGCAGATCCGGGAGGTGCTCGGCGACCCGGAGTTCACGGTGGCCGACGACACGCTGGTCGTCGCGGAACGCTTCCGGGTCGTCGAGGTCCTCCCGACCCCCTGAGGGGGTCAGCCCACCGCCTTGGCGGCGGAGCGGCCGGCGGCGCGGCCCGAGAAGATGCAGCCGCCCAGGAAGGTGCCCTCCAGCGCGCGGTAGCCGTGGACCCCGCCGCCGCCGAAACCGGCCGCCTCGCCCGCCGCGTACAGGCCGGGCAGCGGCTCGCCCGACCCGGTGAGGACACGGGACGACAGGTCGGTCTCCAGGCCGCCCAGGGACTTGCGGGTCAGAATGGAGAGCCGTACGGCGATCAGCGGACCCGCCTTCGGGTCGAGGATCCGGTGCGGGGCGGCGGTGCGGATCAGCTTGTCGCCGAGGTACTTGCGGGCGCCGTGGATGGCCGTCACCTGGAGGTCCTTGGTGAAGGGGTTGGCGATCTCCCGGTCGCGGGCCACGACCTCCCGGCGGACGGTCTCCTCGTCGAGCAGGTCCTCCTCGGTGACCGCGTTCATGCCGCGCACCAGCGAGGCGAGATCGCGTTCGACGACGAAGTCCGCACCGTGTTCCATGAAGGCCTTCACCGGTCCCGGTACGGCCTGGCGCGCCCGGTCGATGACGTCGCGCACCGACTTGCCGGTCAGGTCCGGGTTCTGCTCGGAGCCGGAGAGGCCGAACTCCTTGCCGATGATGCGCTGGTTGAGCACGAACCAGGTGTGGTCGTGGCCGGTCTTCATGATGTGGTCGAGGGTGCCGAGGGTGTCGAACCCGGGGAAGAGCGGTACGGGCAGCCGCTTGCCGGTGGCGTCGAGCCAGAGCGAGGACGGTCCGGGCAGGATGCGGATGCCGTGCCCGGCCCAGATCGGGTCCCAGTTCTCGATGCCCTCGGTGTAGTGCCACATCCGGTCCTTGTTGATGTGGCTGGCCCCGGCCTCCTCCGCTATGCCGAGCATCAGGCCGTCCACGTGCGCCGGGACTCCGGTGAGCATCCGCCGCGGCGGGGCGGCGAGCCGCTCGGGCCACTGCGCGCGCACGAGGTCGTGGTTGCCGCCGATGCCGCCGCTGGTCACGATCACCGCCTGGGCCCGCAGGGAGAACGTCCCGGCGGCCTCGCGGCCGCTCGCGGTGCCCCGTACGGCGTCGGAGGGCTCGAGGATCTCGCCGGTCACGGTGTCCAGGACGCCGGCCGTCCGGGCGAGCCCGGTGACCCGGTGGCGGAAGCCGAGCCGGACCAGGCCGCGGGCCACCCCGGCGCGGACCCGCCGCTCGAAGGGGGCGACGAGGCCGGGTCCGGTGCCCCAGGTGATGTGGAAGCGGGGTACGGAGTTGCCGTGGCCGTTGGCGTCGTAGCCGCCGCGTTCGGCCCAGCCGACCACCGGGAAGAAGCGGACGCCCCGGGCGTGCAGCCAGGGCCGCTTCTCGCCGGCCGCGAAGTCGACGTACGCCTCGGCCCAGCGGCGCGGCCAGGCGTCCTCCTCGCGGTCGAAGCCGGCGGTGCCGCGCCAGTCCTGGAGGGCGAGCTCGCGGCTGTCCTTGATCCGCATCCGCCGCTGTTCGGGCGAGTCGACGAAGAACAGCCCGCCGAAGGACCAGTGCGCCTGTCCGCCGATCGACTGCTCGGGCTCCTGGTCGAGCAGGATGACCTTGCGGCCCGCGTCGACGAGCTCGGCGGTGGCCACGAGGCCGGCGAGCCCCGCCCCGATCACGATCACGTCTGCGTCGTACGTCATGGCGAACCCGTCCTCCGGTCGGTGGTGGGGCAGATCCTTGGCTACGGAGCGGTAACCAGTCAACAGCGGTGGTTGGATGATCCGTGTGAGTGCTGCTGACGAAGTGCTGGACGTGGTGGACCGCGACGACCGGGTGACGGGGCGGGCGCCGCGGGGCGAGGTGTACGCGGGCGGACTGCTCCACCGGTGCGTGTTCGTACAGGCCAGGGACGCGCGGGGACGGGTCTTCGTGCACCGGCGGACGGCGTCGAAGCTCGTCTTCCCCTCCGCGTACGACATGTTCGTGGGCGGGGTGGTCGGCGCGGGCGAGAGCTACGCCGGGGCCGCGCTGCGGGAGGCCGAGGAGGAGCTGGGCGTGTCGGGGCTGGCGCAGCCGGTGCCGCTGTTCAAGTTCCTGTACGAGGGGCCGGGCGGGGCGTGGTGGTCGTACGTGCACGAGGTGCGCTGCGAGCTGCCGGTGCGGCCGCAGGAATCGGAGGTGGCCTGGCACGCCTGGCTCTCCGAGGAGGAACTGGCGGGCCGGGTCGCGGACGGCGGGTGGGAGTGGGTGCCGGACGGACTGGAGGCGTACCGGCGGCTGCGCGCGCACCGGGAGCGTCACCAGTAGATTGACGGGGTGATCGACTTCGTCAAGGACGTGCGCCTGTGGTTCGCGCCGCAGCGGGTGAGGGACGAGGGCGAGACCCCCGACTACCGGTTCTCGCTCGCCAACGAGCGGACCTTCCTGGCCTGGATCCGGACCGCGCTGGCCCTGGTGGGCGGCGGATTCGCGGTGGACCAGTTCCTGCCGGACCTGCGCTGGGGGGTGCGGGTCGGGATGTCCCTCGCTCTGCTCGCGGTGGGCGCCGCCTGCGCGCTGCGGGCGGTGAACCACTGGGTGCGTTGCGAGCGGGCGATGCGGCGGGGCGAGGACCTGCCGGTCTCCCGGTTCCCGGTGGTGCTGAGCCTGGGCGTGGGGCTGGTCGCGGTGTCGATGGTGCTGGTGGTGCTGATGGGCTGGACGAGCCGGCCGTGACGGCCTCGGGCGCGGCGGGCCGCGACGCGGGGCTGCAGCCCGAGCGCACCCGGCTGGCGTGGCGGCGTACGACCCTGGCGTGCTCGGTGACGGCAGTGCTGGCCCTGAGGACGGCGCTGCGCGGATCGGGCTCGGCGGTGGAGGTGCTCGGGGCGGCGGTGATCGTGCTGATCTGGCTGCTGTTCCTGGGGATCGCGCACCGCCGCGTGCGGCAGCTGGCGGCGGCCCGGCCACCGGGGCTCGCGCCACGGGCGGCGCTGGCGGCGGTGGCGTGCACGGTGGCGCTGTCGGTGTTCGCGGTGGCGGTCATCTTCTGAGCTGCCCGTCGGATGATCATCCTTGTCCGCGCCGCCCGGTACAGAACAGGCGATAAGGGGCGTTCCGCATTAGCCTCGGCGCCATGACGACCATGCACAGGGAACACTCCACCCACGCGCACGCCCACGGACCCGACTGCGGCCACACCGAGGTCTCCCACGGGGACCACGTCGACTACGCGCACGACGGCCATCTGCACCGCGAGCACGCGGGGCACTGGGACGAGTGCGAGCCCGCGGGGCACGCCGCCCACGAGGACCACGACCACGCCCACGGGCCGGCCTGCGGGCACGAGGCGGTGCAGCACGGCGACCACGTGGACTACGTGCACGACGGGCACCGGCACGCCGAGCACGACGGCCACTACGACGACCACTGA
Organism: Streptomyces sp. NPDC001194; assembly: GCF_042896985.1. NCBI lineage: Bacteria > Bacillati > Actinomycetota > Actinomycetes > Kitasatosporales > Streptomycetaceae > Streptomyces > Streptomyces sp. NPDC001194. The sequence continues at coordinate 419,838 of NZ_JBIAXU010000004.1, forward strand.
CCCCCGCCCTCCCCCGGCGCCGCCGTGGCTGGCAGGATGCTGACCGCTTGTCAGAGCGACCCGGGGAGAGCACGCATGACCGCCGAAGAGCCGTACCTCGTCCAGCCCGCGACCGGGGTGTACGCCTACGTCCAGCCGGACGGCGGCTGGTGCCTGAACAACGCCGGCTTCGTGAGCGACGGCGGCCGGACCCTGCTCATCGACACCGCGGCCACCGAGCGGCGGGCCCTGGCCCTGCGCGAGGCGGTCGTGGCGGCCGGGGTGCCGCTGCCGACCACGGTGGTCAACACCCACCACCACGGCGACCACACCTACGGCAACGCCGTCTTCGCCCCCGGGGCGCTGATCCTCGGGCACGACGACGCGCGCACCGAACAGCTCGCGGCCGGGCACCAGCTGGAGCTGATCTGGCCGGACACCGACTTCGGCTCGGTCGAGATCACCGCGCCGGACCTCACGTACAACGACCGCATGACCTTCCACCTCGGCGAGACGGAGGTGCGGGTCATCCACCCGGGCGTCGCGCACACCACCGGGGACTCGATCGTGTTCCTGCCGCGGCAGGGCATCGTCTTCACCGGCGACCTGGTCTTCGCCGAGGGCACGCCCTTCCTGGCGATGGGATCGCTGGCCGGTTCGCTGCGGGCGCTGGAGCTGCTGCGCTCGCTGGGCGCGGAGACCGTCGTACCGGGGCACGGGCCGCTGACGGACCCGTCGGCGTACGAGGCCACCGAGCGCTACCTGCGGTACGTGGCCGAGCTGGCCCGGGAGGGCCGGGCGAAGGGGCTGAGCCCGCTGGAGGTGGCGCGCGCGGCCGATCTCGGCGAGTTCGCGGCCTGGCGCGAGAGCGAACGGCTGGTGGCGAACCTGCACCGGGCATACGCGGAGCTGGCCGGGGAAGCGGAGGGGGCGCCGCTGAACATACTGGCGGTGCTCCAGGACATGACGGTGATGAACGGCGGGACGCCGATCCTCTGCCACGCGTGAGCCGGGGGTGCGGGCCGGAGGCGATCCCTCCGGCCCGCACCCGTTCGCCGTGCGCACTGGACGACATACCGACTGGTCGGCATGATGGCACTCGTTCGTTCCCGTCTCGTCCACTCCGCACGGAGGTGCGCACCATGACCTCAGCGTCAGAGTCCGCTTCGCCCGGCCCCCGGGGCCTCGACCTGGAGCGGCTGCGCGGCCATCTCGACCGGGCGCGGCCCGGGCTCGTGGCCGGGGCGCTGCACGGCCGGCTGATCGAAGGGGGCCGGTCGAACCTCACCTACGAGATCACCGACGGGGCCGGCCGCTGGGTGGTGCGCCGTCCTCCGCTCGGGCACGTCCTGGCCACGGCGCACGACATGAAGCGCGAGCACCGGGTCATCCGGGCGCTGCACGGCACGGCCGTGCCGGTGCCCGAGCCGGTGCTCCTGTGCGAGGACGAGTCGGTCCTCGGGGCGCCGTTCTACGTGATGGAGTACGTGGACGGGGTCCCGTACCGCAGCGCCGGCCAGCTCGCCGCGCTCGGGCCCGAGCGGACCCGGCGGGCGGTGCTGGGTCTGGTGGACACGCTGGTCGACCTGCACGCGGTGGATCCGCAGGCGGTGGGCCTGGCCGACTTCGGGCGTCCCGAGGGCTTCCTCGACCGGCAGCTGCGGCGCTGGGGCAAGCAGCTCGACGCCTCCCGGGGGCGTGAGCTCGCGGGCATCGACGAGCTGCACGCCGCGCTCGGCCGTTCGCTCCCCGCCTCCCCCGCCCCGACCGTGGTGCACGGGGACTTCCGTCTGGACAACGTACTGATCGGCGGCCCGGACGACACGATCCGGGCGGTACTGGACTGGGAGATGTCCACGCTCGGGGATCCCCTGACCGATCTCGGGCTGCTGGTGATGTACAGCTCGGACCTGGGGCTGACGGACTCCCCGGTCAGCACGACGAGCGGCGCGCCCGGCCACCCGGCGCCGGCCGAGCTGATCGAGCGGTACGCCGCCCGCTCCGGGCGGGACACCGGCGCGATCGCCTGGTACACCGCGTTCGCCTGGTTCAAGCTCGCCGTGATCCTCGAGGGGATCCACTACCGCTACACGCTCGGGCAGACGGTGGGCGCCGGCTTCGACCGGATCGGCGATCTGGTCCCGGTCTTCATCGAGCACGGTCTGACCACCCTCCGGGGCCGCCGGCCCTTCGAAAACGGCCAGGAAGGCTGAGACACACCCATGGACTTCGCATTCGACGCCCGGACCGAGGAACTCCGCGAGCGGCTCCTCGCGTTCATGGACGAGTACGTGTACCCGGCGGAACCCGTCGCCGCCGAGCAGCGCGCACGGCTGGCCTCGCCCTGGGACACCCCGGCCGTCTTCGGTGAGCTGAAGGCCGAAGCGCGCCGTCAGGGCCTGTGGAACCTCTTCCTGCCGGACCAGCACAGCCTGCCCGGCGCGCAGCAAGGCGCCGGGCTGACCAACCTGCAGTACGCCCCGCTCGCCGAGATCACCGGCCGCAGCCCCCACCTGGCGCCGATGGCCACCAACTGCGCGGCCCCGGACACCGGGAACATGGAGGTGCTCGCACAGTTCGGCAGCGAGGAGCAGAAGAAGCAGTGGCTGGAGCCGCTGCTGGCCGGGGAGATCCGGTCCGCCTTCGCGATGACCGAGCCGGAGGTGGCCTCCTCGGACGCGACGAACATCGAGACGCGGATCGAGCGTTCGGCGAGCGGCCGCGGGGCCGACGAGTACTCGGTCACCGGACGCAAGTGGTTCATCTCCGGGGCCATGAACCCGGACTGCAAGATCTTCATCGTCATGGGCAAGACCGACCCGGAAGGCGCCGATCCGCGCCGCCAGCAGTCGATGATCCTGGTCCCCCGCGACACCCCGGGCGTCGAGGTGCGCCGCGCGATGACCGTGTACGGGTACGAGGACCACGACCACGGCGGCCACGCCGAGGTGGTCTTCGACGGGGCCCGGGTGCCGGCCTCCCACCTGATCGGCGAGGAGGGCGGCGGCTTCGCCATCGCCCAGGCCCGTCTCGGCCCGGGCCGGATCCACCACTGCATGCGGCTGATCGGCATGGCGGAGCGGGCGATCGAGCTGATGTGCCGGCGCGCGGTGGGCCGTACCGCCTTCGGCAAGGAGCTGGCCGCGCAGGGGGTCGTGCAGAACTGGATCGCGGACGCCCGGGTCACGGTGGAGCAGCTGCGCCTGCTGGTGCTGAAGACGGCCTGGCTGATGGACACGGTCGGCAACCGGGGCGCGCACACCGAGATCCAGGCCATCAAGATCGCGACCCCGCGTGCGGTGGTGCGGATCCTGGACGACGCGGTGCAGCTGCACGGCGCGGGCGGGGTGAGCCAGGACTTCCCGCTGGCCGAGCTGTGGGCGGCGGCGCGGACGCTGCGGCTGGCGGACGGGCCGGACGAGGTGCACCAGCGTTCGCTGGCGCACCGGGAGCTGAAGAAGTACGCGGGCCGCTCCTGAACGTGCAGGAATGGTGCAGGAGTTCGTGCGAACTCATGTACGGCGTGAAGGCGGTGCGGGGGGCCTTTTAAGAAACCTTGTTGAACAACCCCGAACCGCCGGTACGTTCTTGATTTGCGCCTGTCAATCGGAACAGGGTTCTCCAGAAAGTTTGACGCCCCACACGTCAGCAAGAGGAGAACTCTCCAGATGGCAACTCACAAGCGCTCGCGCACTTTCCGGTACGCGGCGGTCGGCACGGGAGCCGCCGCGGCGGCCGCCGTGGCCCTGATCGCCAGCCCCTTAGCGGGAGCGGCGACACCGGCCGAGGGCACGGTCTACGGACTGGGCGCACCCGGTGCGATCAGCGGTAGCTACGTCGTCATCCTCGACGCATCCGCGAACAAGGAAGAGCTGGCCAAGAAGTACGGCGGCGAGCTGAAGCGCACGTACGGCTCCGGGGTCAACGGCTTCTCGGCCGCCGGGCTGACCGAGACGGAGGCCAAGCGGCTCGCCGCGGACCCGGCCGTCGGCAAGGTCGTGCAGAACAAGAAGTTCACCATCAACGCCACCCAGGACAACCCTCCGTCATGGGGTCTGGACCGGATCGACCAGACGGCCAAGGCGGGCGACAAGAAGTACAGCTATCCCGACAGCGCCGGCGAGGGCGTGACGGCGTACGTCATCGACACCGGCATACGGACGACCCACAAGGACTTCGGCGGCCGCGCGACGTCCGGGTTCGACGCGGTGGACAACGACGACAAGGCCGACGACGGCAACGGCCACGGCACGCACGTCGCGGGCACCATAGCCGGGACCGCGCACGGCGTCGCCAAGAAGGCGAAGCTGGTCGCGGTGCGCGTGCTGGACGACAACGGCTCCGGCACCACCGAGCAGGTGGTCGCGGGGATCGACTGGGTCACCCAGCACCACTCTGGCCCCTCGGTGGCGAACATGAGCCTGGGCGGCGGCGCGGACGAGGCGCTCGACGAGGCGGTGCGCCGGGCCATCGCCTCGGGCGTCACCTTCGCGGTGGCGGCGGGCAACGAGTCCGCCGACGCCGGGCAGGGCTCGCCCTCGCGGGTTCCCGAGGCCATCACGGTGGCGTCGAGCACCATCGACGACGAGCAGTCCTCGTTCTCGAACTTCGGCTCCGTGGTGGACCTGTACGCGCCGGGTTCGGACATCACGTCCGACTGGAACGACAGCGACACCGGCACGAAGACCATCTCGGGCACCTCGATGGCCACCCCGCACGTGGTGGGCGCCGCGGCGGTCTACCTGGCCGGGCACCCGTCCGCGACCCCGGCGCAGACGGCCGCGGCGCTGACGGCCGCGGCCACGAGCGGGGCCGTGACCAACCCCTCGGCGGGCACGGCGAACAAGCTCCTGAAGGTCGCCCCGTAGGGATCCAGGGGGGTCTGGGGAACCAGGGTCCTGGATCTCCAGGACCCTGGTGACCTCAGGGACGCAGGGCGCGCAGCAGCAGGTCGGCGAGGTGATCGGCGACCTGCTGCGGCGTGAGCGGACCGTCCGCCCGGTACCAGGTGGACAGGTGGTGGACCGAGCCGAAGTGGTAGTCCACCACCAGGTCCGCGGGGGTGGCGGTGGAGAACACCCCGGTGCGCTGGCCTTCCTCGACCAGCGCCCGGAACCGCTCGTGGTAGCGCCGGCGCTCGGCCCGCACCTGCTTGAACTTCTCCGGGCTGAGCTGGTGCATCGACCGGAAGAAGATCGCCGCGTCGTCCAGGTTCTCGATGGTGGTGACCACCACGTCGGCGGCCGCGGCGCGCAGCCGCTCCTCGACCGGGGCGCCGGAGTCGGCCACCACGTCGAGGCGCTGCTGCTGGAGGCGCAGCATCCGCGCGTACACCTCGTGCAGCAGGTCGTCCTTGGATCCGAAGTAGTGGTAGAGCGCGCCCTTGGTGACTCCGGCCGCCTCGACGATCTCCTGGACGGAGGTGCGGTCGTAGCCGCGCTCGGCGAAGAGCCGGGTGGCGACGGCCAGCAGCCGCTGCGGCACCGGGGTCTCGTGCGTGCCCTCGGGCTCCGTGGTCCTGGCAGCCATGGCGCCGACCTTCCCTTCCTGTTCCCTGGTCCGTGAGACCAGCCGTGCGACCGGCGGTGGGAGCCGCCGTATGACCGTACGGCTGTTTTCAGCCTCGGTCGCGCAGTTCCCGTCGCAGGATCTTGCCACTCGTCGTCTTCGGGAGGACAGGCAGGATCTCCACTTCGCGCGGGTACTTGTACGCCGCGATGCGCTCGGCGCAGTACGCGGACAGCTCTTCCGGCTCCGCCGAGGCGCCGGGGCGCAGGCTCACGTACGCCTTCACGCTCTCACCGCGGTACGGGTCCGGGACGCCGACCACGGCCGCCTCGCGCACGGCGGGGTGGGTGTAGAGCACGTCCTCGACCTCGCGGGGCCAGACCTTGAACCCGGAGGCGTTGATCATGTCCTTCTTGCGGTCGACCACGTAGAGCCAGCCGTCCGCGTCCATGAACCCCACGTCTCCGGTGCGCAGTTCGCCGTCCGGGAAGGCCTTGGCGGTGTCCGCGGGCAGCCCCCAGTAGCCGGGGACGACCTGGGGTCCGCGGACGGCGATCTCGCCGGTCTCGCCGAAGGGCACCTCGGCGCCCTGCTCGTCCAGGATCCGTACGAGCGTGTCGGCGCCGGGCAGGCCCACGGAGAGGGTGCCGGAATCGGGGTCCACGGGGGCTTCGAGGTGCACGGGCACGGAGGCGCAGGGGGCGGTGCACTCGGTGAGGCCGTAGCCGTTGCGCAGGTAGAACCCGTAGGCGGCGCGGAGGCGCTCGACGAGGGCGGGCGGGAGCGGGGCGCCGCCGGAGGAGAGCACCCGGAAGGAGGCGAAGTGGTCCGCGGTGGCCTCGGGGTGGGCGGCGAGGGCCATGAAGGCGGTGGCCGGGCCGACGGCGTAGGCGGGGCGGTGCGCGAGGAAGGCGTCGAGGACGACGCCGGCGTCGAAGCGGTGGGCGAGGACGAGGGTGCCGGCGTTGGCGAAGCAGGCGCCGAGCTCGCAGACCATGCCGGTGATGTGGAAGAGGGGGGCGAGGGCGAAGTAGGTGGCGCCCTCGGGAAGGGGGTGCCCGGTGACCTGCCGGACGGCGTTGTGGGTGAGCGCGCCGTGCGGGTTCATGGCGCCCTTGGGGGTGCCGCTGGTGCCGGAGGTGTAGCTGATGAGCGCGGTGTCGGCGGCGGTGAGGGCGGGGTCCGGCGGGGCGGGGCGGCCCAGGCGGGCCACGGCGGTGAGGTCGGCGGGGGTGGGGCGGGGGGCGGTGAGGTGGGGGGCGGTGGGGTCGGCGGGGGTGACCGGGGCGGCCCGCCCCCCGTCCCGTCCGGCGGCCGGAGCGGCGTCCCGTCCGGTCGGCGCGGGCTCCGCCGGGGTGAAGACGCGCGGGTCGTTGCGGGTCTGGAAGTCCCGGTCCGAGGCCGTCAGGGCGACCCGTACGGCCGTGCCGCGGACGGCCTCGGCCGCGTACGCCGTCCACGCGCGGCCGTCGCAGACCAGCGCGGCGGCTCCGGAGTCACGCAGGATGTGCCCGATCTCGCCTGATTTGTACATGGGGTTGAGCGGGACGACCACCGCTCCGGCCTTCCAGGCGGCCAGGACGGCGAGCACGAAGTGCGGAGTGTTCTGGAGCATGACGGCGACCCGGTCGCCGCGGCCGATGCCGTGCGCGGCGAGGTGGCCGGCGACGGAGTCGGAGAGCGCGTCGGTCTCCGCGTAGCCGATGCGGCCGTCGAAGTAGGCCAGCGCGGTGCGCTCGGGGGCCCGGGCGACGGCCTCGCGGAAGGCGTGCAGCAGGCTGGGCGGCGGGGAGACCGGGGCGCGCTGGGCCGGGCTGAGCAGGCCCAGCCACGGCTTGGCGGCGTAGCGGGAGGGCCGCTGGGCGGGCGGGCTCGGCGGCGTCACCTGGTCTCCCACTTCTGCTGGATGTGGTTCATGCCGGTGAGCCAGCGGTCCGGTTCGGTGGCCCGGGCGGCGTAGTAGTCCGCCACCTCGGGGTGCGGGAGGATCAAGAACCGGCCCTTCTCCATGCCGTCGAACAGTGCGTCCGCAACCGCTTCCGGCTCGATCGCGGTCGGCGCGAGGACGAGTTCGCCCGCCGAGCCCGCTGCCGTCAGCATGTCGGTGCGCACCCCTTGCGGGCAGATGGCGTGGACCTGGAGGCCGCGGTGGCGGTAGGTCAGCGAGAGCCACTCCGCGAAGGCGAGCGCACCGTGCTTGGTGACACTGTACGGCGCCGCCCCGATCATGGTCAGCAGACCTGCGGCCGAGACGGTGGACACGAAGCGCCCGCTCCCGCGCTCCAGCCAGTCGGGCAGCAGCAGCCGGGCCGCGCGGACGTGCGCCATGACGTTGGTGTCCCAGGCCGCCTCCCACACGGCCTCGTCGGCGAACGCGTCGCCGCCCGAGCCGAGTCCGGCGTTGGCGCAGTAGACGTCCACCCGGCCGCCGAGGGCCTCGCGGGCCTGCGCGACGACGGCCGACGCGTCGCCCGGCACCGCGATCGCCCCGGCCCCGATCTCGCCCGCCACGGCGGCGGCCTTGGCGGCGTCGAGGTCGTTGACCACCACCGTGGCCCCCTCGGCGGCGAAGCGGTGGGCGAGGGCGGCGCCGATGCCGCCGCCCGCGCCGGTGACGACGACTCGCTGGTCCTGGTACGCGCTCACGGGATCACCTTTCATGGCGTTCACGGGGTTCATGGCCGGATGCCGGGCAGACTAACCGGTCGGTATGTCGGGGTGGAAGAGGGGCGACACCTAGCGTGGCCGGATGACGCTGTCGCGACGGGGGCTGCTGGGACTGGCGGGGACGACGGGGGCCTTGGGGACCCTGGGAGCGGTCGGCGCGGCGCCGGGCCGGGCTCCTGACCACGCGGACGCGGCCGCAGGGCGGGTGCGCACCGGATTCGAACAGCTCGCCGCCGACGGGTACGAGCTGCTCGCCGGCCGGCGGGTGGGGGTCGTCACCAACCCCACCGGGATCACCTCCGACGCCCGCCACCTGGTCGACGTACTGCACGCGGACGCGCGCGTGAAGCTGGTGGCGGTGTTCGGGCCGGAGCACGGGTTCCGCGGGACCGCGCAGGCGGGCGACTCCGAGACGGCCGGGCGCGATCCGGCGACCGGGCTGCCCGTGTACGACACGTACGGCAAGAGCGGCCAGAAGCTCGCGGACGTGTTCACGGCCGCCGGGATCGACACCGTCGTCTTCGACATCCAGGACGTCGGGGCGCGCTTCTACACCTACATCTGGACTCTGTACGACTGCATGCGCGCGGCCGCGCTGGCCGGCAAGGCGGTGGTGGTGCTGGACCGGCCGAACCCGGTGGGCGGTCGGCGCGCCGCCGGGCCCGTACTGCAGAGCGCGTACGCGAGCGGCGTGGGACGGGAGCCGATCGCGCTCGCGCACGGGATGACGGTGGCCGAGCTGGCCCTGCTGTTCAACGCGGAGTTCCTGGCGGCGAAGCCGGTCAGCCTGAGCACCGTCCGGATGACCGGGTGGCGGCGGGACTCCTTCTTCGGGGCGACCGGGCTGCCCTGGGTGCCGCCGAGCCCGAACGTCCCGACGCCGGACACCGCCCTCGTGTACGCCGGCACCTGCCTGTTCGAGGGCACCAACCTGTCCGAGGGGCGGGGGACGACCACGCCGTTCGAGGTGGTCGGCGCGGAGGGCGTGGACCGGCGCTGGGCGGAGGCGGCTCAGTCGCTGGGGCTGCCCGGGGTGTGGTTCCGGGAGGCGTACTTCACTCCGACGTTCTCCAAGTTCACCGGGAAGGCGTGCGGCGGGGTCCGGCTGATCGTGCACGACCGGGCGGCCTTCGACCCGGTGCGGGCCGGGATCGGGCTGCTGGTGACCGCGAAGCGGACGTGGAGCGGCTTCGCGTGGCGCACGGACCACTGGATCGACCAGCTGACCGGCTCCGACCGGGTGCGGAAGATGGTGGACGCGGGGGCGGGGGTCGAGGAGATCGCGGGTGACTGGGCGGCGGGGCTGGAGCGGTTCGCGGAGGTGCGGGGGCGGTACCTGCTCTATCCCTGAACCCGCGCGGGAGTGTGGCGATCCGCGTGATTCCCTGTGAATCCCCTTGAATCCGTGGGCTGCACGGGTCTGGCCGGGTAAGGGCGACGGCAGGATGCTGGACGGCACCGGAGAGACGGCGCGGAGGGGACCTCATGTCGGATGCAACGGCGGCGGGCGGCGGGATCGGGGTCGGTCCGTACGCGGAGCTGACCTTCGATGCCGAGGGTGACGTGGACCCGGGCACCCGGGATGCGGTGGCCGCGCTGGAGGCCACCGACCTGCTGGTGTTCGCGCACGGCTGGAACAGCGACCGGGCGACCTCGACCCGGCTCTTCGACCGTTTCTACGCGCCCTTCCCGGGGCTCGTGGGGTCGGGGGTGCGGCTGGGGTACGTGGGGGTCGTCTGGCCCTCGATCCGGTTCTCGGACGAGCCGATACCGGACTTCGACCCCCACCGCGCGCTCGGGGAGCCGGGCCACGGGACGGCCCTGGACCCCGCCACCCTGCGGGCGCTCGGGGAGTTCTGGCCGGGGCGGGTGGCGGAGCTGGACCGGATCGCCGAACTGCTGGAAGACCGGCCGGAGTCGGCGGCGGCCTTCACCGAGTTCGGGGCGCTGGTGCGGGAGCTGGCGGGCGTGGACGTGGTGGACGCACCGGACGGGGCGGGCGCGGTGGACGCGGCGGAGCTGGCCGGATCGGTGGGTGCCGCCGTCGCCGGGCCGACCGTACGGGACGTGCCCGCCCTGTTCACGCTGGACGTGCTGGAGGTGTGCCGGGCCCTCACCGCGGGGCTGGTCGAGGCGGGCGCGCCGTCCGGGGACGCCGCCGGGCCCGGCTTCTCCCCCGGCGGCGGCCTGCGCGCGCTGTGGAACGGCGCCAAGGAGCTGCTGCGGCAGGCCACGTACTACCAGATGAAGAAGCGGGCCGGGGTCGTCGGCGAACGCGGCCTCGGCCCGGTGCTGGCCGAACTGGCGGGCCGCCGACCGGCCCTGCGGATCCATCTGATCGGGCACAGCTTCGGGGCCCGGGTGGTCTCCTTCGCCCTGCGCGCGGTGCCGGACGGCGCCCGGTACGTGAAATCCGCGACCCTGCTCCAGGGCGCCTTCTCCCACTACGCCTTCACCGACCGGCTCCCCCACGACAAGGGCAGCGGCGGCGCCCTGCGCGGGATGCAGCGCCGGGTCGACGGCCCGGTGGTCGCCTGCCACTCCCCGTTCGATTCGGCCCTCAAGGTCTTCTATCCGCTGGCCTCGCGGATGGCAGGGGATTCGGCCGGTCTCCTCGGCTTCGACGAGCGGTGGGGCGCGATCGGTCACGACGGGGTGCAGGCGGTGCCCGGCGCGCCGCGGCTCACCCTCGAAGCGGCCCTGCGCGCGGGGGTCCCGGAGGCCGGTTGCGTCAGTGTGGACACCGGGTCCGTGGTGCGCCGCGGCGGTCCGCCGTCGGGGGCGCACAGCGACATCTGCCACGAGGAGCTGGCCCGGCTCGTGGTTGCCGCGGGGCGCATGGGGCGCTGACATCCGGCCACGTGCCACCCGTACGCCTCGACCGCCCCCGCATGCGCCCGCACCTGGCCGGGCATGTTGGGCACATCTCACGGTGCGTCGTCGTTCGACCTAGTACGACGCCCCCCGGTGCGGGCGTGGGCGCGACGGAGGTGAAGGTGTCATGGCGGGATTCCGAAGTCTGGCGTACCAGGTGCGGGACGCACGCAACGACCGTGCCCTGCGGCGCCATTCGCTGCGCCGCTGCCTGGAGCGGTTCGCTCCGTACGGGCACCGGGCGACCTGGTGGCATCTGTGCGACCGGCACGGCATCGCCCCCGAGGACCGGGGGGCCGATCCGCTGCGCCTGGTCGCGGCGTTGGAGGAGCTGGAGGACGCGCGGGCGGTCTGGCTGGAGTACGAGCGGCAGTTCGCGGAGCGGCGCCGGCGGGAGAAGCACCACGGGCTGCGCCGGCCCGAGTGGGCCTGGGGCGGCAGCGGGGACGCGGTGGTGCGCTGCGCCGATCCGGGGGTGCGGCCGGACGGGACGCTGGGCGAGGTGCTGCGGCGGCTGGTCGCGGCGCTGGAGTCGGAGCCGGGGACGGGGTGCCCGGTCTGCGGGGAGCAGGAGCTGCGCTGGCCCGCGCACGGGCCGGGGCAGAGACGGGGGCCCCGTGCGGGGCATCGCACCTGGGAGGGTGCCTGGGCCTGGGACGGTCCGGTGTGCGCGGGTTGCGGGATCGTCGTGCCGAGGCCGGCGCTGGCGGACGTCGTGTCGATGACCGACCCGGCTGCGGCGGGGGCGGCATGATCCGGCGCGGACTCGGGGTGGCGGGGTGACGGGGCCGGTTTCGGCGGAGGGGCCGGCTTCCGCGGAGGGCCGGGGTTCAGTGGAAGGGCCGGCTTCCGCGGAGGGGCGGGTTCCAGCGGAAGGGCCGGTTTCGGTTTCCGTGTCGCTGAACGGCGCGCGCGGGGGCGCCGAGGGCAGTGCCGTTCCCCTGTCCCCGCCGGACCTGGTGGAGTCCGCGCTGGCGGCGGTGGCCGCCGGGGCCGGGGAGGTGCTGGTCCATCCGCGGACCCCGTGCGGCCGGGAGAGCCTGTCGCCCCGGGTCGTGGGGCCGCTGCTGGAGGCGATGCGGGGCGCGGGGGTCTCCGTACCGCTTTCGGTGTCCGCGGGGATCGGGGCCGAGCCGGATCCGGCGGGGCGGCTGGAGCGGGTCCGGTCGTGGACGGTGCTGCCGGACCGGGCGGTGGTGCATTTCGCGGAGCCGGGGGCGGAGGAGCTGGCGCGGGCCCTGCTGGCGCGGGGCGTGGCCGTGGACGCCGTGGTCCCGCTGGGCGGGGAGGCAGACGGCGGGCTCGCGGCGGATCCGGGCGCCGGGCCGCAGACCCGTCCCGGGCCGCTGGCGCGGTTCCTGGCCTGGCCGGTACGGGATCCGGCGCGGATCCGGCTCGCGGTGGAGCTGGCCTCGGCCGATCCGGCGCTGGTGGCGGGGTTGCGGTGGCTGCCGCCGGTGCCGCTGCTGCTGTTCGGCCGGGAGGCCGCCGCCTGGCCGGTGTTGCGGCTGGCCGTGCGGTGCGGTGCGGGCGCGCGGATCGGCGTGGGCGACGTACTGCACCTGCCGGACGGCCGCCCGGCGCGGTCGAACGCCGAGCTGGTGGCGGCGGCCCGCGAGATCGCCGGCGCCCCGGCTACAGCCGGGAGCCGGTGAGCCGGTCGCCGAAGACGTCGTCCGGATTGGACAGGGCGCAGTTCTTGAGCGACAGGCAGCCGCAGCCGATGCAGTCGGTCAGGTGGTCGCGCAGCCGCGCGAGCTGGTTGATCCGCTGCTCGAGCTCGGTGCGCCAGGCCTCCGAAAGCCGGGCCCAGTCCTCCCGGTTGGGGGTGCGCCCCTCGGGCAGCTGCGCGAGGGCGTCGCGGATGGCGGCGAGCGGGATCCCGACGCGCTGCGCCGCGCGCACGAAGGCCACCCGGCGCAGGGCGTCGCGGCTGTAGCGGCGCTGGTTGCCGGCGGTGCGGCGGCTGCTGATCAGGCCCTTGGTCTCGTAGAAGTGCAGCGCGGAGACGGCCGCGCCGCTGCGGGCGGACAGCTGGCCGACGGTGAGCTCGTGGATTTTTTCGGGAATCTGCGGCACGAGGCCGAGGGTAGTCGGCCGGTCCGACATTCGTTGACAGACGTGTCGTTGACAGATACATGCGGCCCCAGCATGCTGAGCAGCGCGCTGAGCAAGCGCTTATTCGCCCGACATCGCCAGGGAGAGGGAGACGCATGGCCGAGCCGAGGATCTTCACGTCCGCCGAGGAACTGCGCGCAGGGACCGGGGAACCGCTCGGTCCGAGCGGGTGGCTGGAGGTGGACCAGAAGCGGATCGACCTGTTCGCCGATGCCACCGGCGACCACCAGTGGATCCACGTGGACCCCGAGCGGGCGGCGGGCGGTCCCTTCGGCTCCACCATCGCCCACGGCTACCTGACGCTGTCGCTGCTGCCGAGCCTGGTCCCGCAGGTCATGCGGGTCGAGGGGATGAAGATGGGCATCAACTACGGCACGAACAAGGTGCGTTTCCCGGCGCCGGTCCCGGTCGGCTCGCGGCTGCGCGCCACCGCCGTGATCACGGAGGTCACGGAGGCGGGCGGCGGGGTCCAGGTCACGGCGACGGTCACGGTCGAGCGCGAGGGCGGCGACAAGCCGGTGTGCGTCGCGGAGTCGGTGTCCCGCTACTACTTCTGAGCCGCTCCCCGCTCGGACCCGCTCCCGGTTCCGCGCCGCTCCCGGGGCGCGGCCGGGCCGTCCGGAGCGGCTGCGACCATGCGCAGGACGAGGTCGGCGTAGAGCGTGCCGACCTCCTCGGGCGTGCGGCGGCCGGCCGTGTTGAACCAGCGGGCCACGTCGATGCAGAGGGACAGGACGGCGAGGGTGGTGCCGGGGACGTCCGGGACGTCGAACTCCCCCGCCGCGACCCCGTCGGCGAGGATGCGGCGCACGGCGGCGTCGCTCCGCCGGCGCAGTTCCACGATCTCGGAGCGGTGCTCCGGGGCGAGGGCGTCGAGCTCGTACTGGACCACGCGCGCGGTGGTGTGGTGCGCGGCGTGCCAGAGCACGAAGGACCGTACGGCCGTGTCGAGCCGCTCGGCGGCCGAACCCGGGCCGCAAGCGGCGGTCTCCAGGATCTCCAGGGCCTTGTCGTGGCCGATCCGGCTGATCCGGTGGAGCAGATCTTCCTTGGTCTTGTAGTGGATGTAGAGCGCGGCCGGGCTCATCCCGGCCCGTCCTGCGATGTCACGCGTGGTGGTGGCGTGGTACCCGCGCTCCGCGAACGCTTCGACGGCGGCGACGAGCAGCCGCCGTGCGGCGTCGGGGGTGACCTCCGACCACGGCCGGTGGCCGCCGGCCGTCTCCTCCGCGCTGTCCATCGCTCGCTCACCCTCTTCGCCCTGTGGAAGGAACACCTTACCGGAGGGTGAGCAAGCGCTTAGCAGCCTTGGGGGACACGGCGGCCGCCGCTCAGACCTTCGGCTGGAAGGGGTCGTAGTCGGCCATGATCTTCTCCATCCGGGCCTGGTCGACCCGGGTGACGATCTGCGTGAGCTCCTGACGGTCCCGGATCACCTTGGCGAGGGTGAAGGCCGAAGTGGTGAGGTAGAGGACCGCGATGCCGAGGAAGGCGCGGACCCAGCCGTCCACCTGGAGGTGGTAGATCCCCACGGAGACGGCACAGATGGCGACGGCGAAGGAGGCGAGGGCCTGACCGTAATACGCCGCCGAATTGCGCTGCTTGACCGGTGTCTCGTTCATGGGCCCAGCATCCGCCGGGGCGGCCGCGGCCGCCTCCGCGCACGTACTCAGGTCCGTACTCAGAACCGGTGCGCACGCGGAACCGGTGCAGTACTCAGAAGGCGGAGACTCCGGTGCGGGCGCGGCCGATCAGCAGCTTCTGGATCTGGCTGGTGCCCTCGTACAGGGTCATCACGCGGGCGTCGCGCAGCAGCTTGCCGGCCGGGTACTCGTCGATGTAGCCGTAACCGCCGTGGACCTGCAGGGCGTTGCCCGCGGCGCGCACGGCGGCCTCGGAGGCGAAGAGCTTGGCGGTGGAGGACTCGGTGGCGAAGGGCTGCCCGCGGTCGATGAGGTCGGCGACCCGCCAGGTCAGCAGCCGGGCCGCGTCCACGTCGACCGAGATGTCGGCGATCAGCTCCTGGACCAGCTGGTGGTGGGCGATCGGCTTGCCGAACTGCTCGCGCTGGGCGGCGTACGAGACGGCCGCGTCCAACGCCGCCTGTGCGATGCCGACGCACCCGGCGGCGACCGACATCCGGCCCTTGGCGAGGGCCGACATGGCCACGGAGAAGCCCTTCCCCTCGGGGCCGAGCATCGCGGAGGCGGGGACGCGGACCCCGTCGAGGGCGAGTTCCGCGGTGGCCTGGCCGCGCAGGCCGAGCTTGCCGTGGACCTCCCGGCGGGTGAGGCCGGGGGTGTCGGCGGGGACGAGGAAGGCGGATATCCCGCGGTGGCCGGGCTCGTCGCCGGTGCGGGCGAAGAGCAGGACCACGTCCGCCCAGGTGCCGTTGGTGATGAACATCTTGCTGCCGCTGATGACGTACGCGTCCCCCTCGCGCACGGCGCGGGTGGTGAGGCTGCCCGCGTCGGAGCCGGTGCCGGGCTCGGTCAGGCCGAAGCAGCCGAGCGCCTCGCCGGAGCATAGGCGGGGCAGCCAGGCGCGCTTCTGCTCCTCGGTCCCCCAGGCGGCGAGGGTCTTGGCGACCAGGCCGAGGGAGACGGAGACAATGCCGCGCACGGCGGAGTCGCCGCGGCCGAGCTCCTCGGTGACGAGGACGTAGGCGAGGTGGTCGCCGCCGGAGCCGCCGTATTCCTCGGGGACGGTCAGTCCGAGGAAGCCGAGGTCGCCGAGCTTCTTGACGATGGCCCGGTCCACGCTCTCCGCGCGGTCCCACTCGGCTGCGTACGGGACGATCTCGCGCTCGGTGAACTCGCGGGCCAGCCGGCGCACGGCTTCCTGTTCCTCGCTCAGTTCCAGATTCACCGGGCACCTCCGGGCGGTCCGGCGCCGGGTCGACCAGCAGGTTAACTAGCACCGGTAGTTTATGGCGGGCAGGCCCTACTATGTGGCGCATGGCCAGACCGCGCAAGCCCCTCCTCAGCAGAGACCGCATCGTCGAGGCGGCGGGCGCGCTGGTGGACGCGGAGGGGCTGGGGGCCGTGTCGACGCGGCGGCTGGCCGCCGCGCTGGGGGTCAGCGGGCCGTCGCTGTACAACCACTTCCGCACGAAGGACGAGATCCTGGACGCGGTCGCGGACGCGGTGAGCGCGCGGGTCGACTTGTCGATGTTCGAGCCGGGGGCGGGCCGGGACTGGCGGGAAGCCCTGCACGACTGGGCGCACTCGTACCGGGACGCGCTGTCCGACCATCCGAACATCGTTCCGGTGCTGGCGCGCGGTCCGGGCCGGCGCCCGGCGGGACTGCGGGTGGCGGACGCGGTGTTCGGCGCGATGACGGAGGCCGGCTGGCCGCCGGCCCAGGCGACCCGGATCGGAGCGCTGATGCGGTACTTCATCCTGGGCTCGGCGGTGGGCTCGTTCGCCGGGGGTTTCGTGGACGACGAGGCCGCGTACGACCCGTCGGACTACCCCCACCTGGGCCAGGCCCACCTGCTGGCGGAGCGCCGGCGCGAGGTGGACGAGGGCGCGTTCGAGACGGGCCTGGCCGCTCTGCTGGACGGACTGGCCCTCCAGCACGAGGCGTTGACGGGTGGGGCTACGGGCGGCTAGCGGACGGCCGCGGGGCGGTCGGGGCGGAAGCCGGTCGGGACAGCGGGCGGTCGGGACGGATGCCGGTCGGGTCGGAAGCCGGTCAGAACACCACGAGCGAGCGGCCGCCCTTGCCGGCGAGCATCGCCTCGAAGGCGGCCGGGATGCCGTCCAGGGTGATGCGGTCGGTGACCAGCGAGGCGAGGTCGAGGCGGCCCGCCCGGACGTGGTCGGCGATCAGCGGGAGATCGCGCGCCGGGTCGCTGTTGCCGTACACGCAGCCGGTGAGGGTGCGGGCGAAGTGGAAGATCTCCAAGGCGTGGAAGGCGACCTTCTGCTCCTTCCCGCCGATGCCGACGACCGTGGTGCGGCCGCCGCGGCGGGTGGAGTCCCAGGCCGCTCGGATGGACTCCGCCCGGCCCGCGCACTCGACGGCGACATCGGCGCCCTGCCCGCCGGTGAGGGCGCGGATCTGCTTGGCGGTGGTGTCGGAGGCGAGCACGAACTCGGTGGCCCCGGCCGCCCGGGCCAGCTCCTCCTTGGCCGGGGAGACGTCGACGGCCACGATCGGGCCCGCCTCCGCCACCCGCGCCGCCTGGAGGGCGGCCAGGCCGACTCCGCCCACGCCGAAGACGGCGACGGACTCGCCGGGGCGCACCCGGGCGCTGTTGCGGACCGCGCCGTAGCCGGTGAGGACGGCGCAGCCGAGCAGGGCGGCCTCGGCGAGCGGGATCCCGGCGGGTGCGGGCAGCACGCAGTTCGCCGCGACCACGGTCTCCTCGGCGAACGCGGCCACGTTCAGCCCCGGGTGCAGCGGCGTGCCCGCGGCGTCGTGGGCGTAGACGGCCCCGACCCCGCTGAGCGCCTTGGCGCAGAGCCAGACCTCGCCGATCGAGCAGTGGTGGCACTCCCCGCAGGACGGGGACCAGTTGAGCACCACGGCGTCGCCGGGGGCGACGTGCGTGACGCCCTCGCCGACGGCCAGGACCGTCCCCGCGCCCTCGTGGCCGAGGACGGCGGGGACGGGGACCACCATGGTGCCGTTGGTGAGGGAGAGGTCGGAGTGGCAGACCCCGGCTGCGGCGAGCCGCACCCGGACCTGGCCGGGGCCGGGATCGGGCAGGACGATCTCCCTTATCTCCAGCGGGGCTCCGACGGCGGGCAGGATGGCGGCGCGGACCATGGTCGATTCCGTCTCTCGGGCTCAGGAGTGCGGGGTGGTGGCTAGGAGCGGGTGCTGATGCTGGTGCTGGTGCTGGTGCTGCTGGTGGTGGTGCTCTTGGTACGAGTGCGGCTGCTGGCGCCGGGGCGCGCGGCTCAGAACTGGAGCGACTTGGTCTGGAGGTACTCGGCCAGGCCGTGCGGGCCCAGCTCGCGGCCGACGCCCGACTGCTTGTAGCCGCCGAAGGGCGCGAGCGGGTTGAAGCGGCCGCCGTTGATGTCCACCTGGCCGGTGTCCATGCGGCGCGCGAAGGCGACGGCGGTCTCCTCGTCAGCGGCCCAGACCGCGCCGCCCAGCCCGTACACGGTCCCGTTCGCGATGCTCAGGGCCTCGTCCTGGTCCTCGTACGGGAGGATCGACAGCACCGGGCCGAAGATCTCCTCCTGCGCGATGGTCATCTCGGGCGTGACGTCCGCGAACACGGTCGGGGCGATGAAGTACCCCTGCGCGTGCGGCGCCTCGGGGCCGCCCGCGACGAGCCGCGCGCCTTCCTCGACCCCCTTCGTGATGTATCCGCGGATGCGGTCGCGCTGCTTGGCGTTGATGACCGGGCCGAGGCGGGTGCCCGGCTCGGCGGGGTCGCCCGAGGGGTACTTGGCGACGGCGGCGGCCGCGAGCGAGACGGCCTCCTCGTACTGGTCGCGGTGTACGAGCATCCGCGTGAGCGCGTTGCAGCTCTGCCCGGAGTTGTTCATGACGTGGCCCACGCCCGCCGCGACGGCCTTGGCCAGGTCGGCCCCGGGCAGGATGACGTTGGCCGATTTGCCGCCGAGCTCGAGGGCGACGCGCTTGACGGCGGCGCCGGCCGTGGCGCCGATCATCCTGCCGACCGCGGTGGAGCCGGTGAAGGAGACGAGGTCGACCCCCTCGTGCGCGGCCAGCGCCTGACCGGCGACCGGGCCGGTCCCGGTCACCAGGTTGAACACGCCCGCCGGGATGCCCGCCTCGTGCACGGCCTCGGCGAAGAGCTGTGCGGTCAGCGGGGTGTCCTCGGCGGGCTTGAGGACGAGGGTGCAGCCGGCGGCGAGAGCGGGTGCCACCTTGGCAACGATCTGGTGCAGGGGGTAGTTCCAGGGCGTGATGGCGCCGACGACACCCACCGGCTCCAGCAGCACGGTGGAGTTGCCGATCCGCTCCTCGAAGGCGTACGAGGCCCCCAGCTCGGCGAAGGAGGAGGACACCGCGATCGGCGCCCCCACGTGGACCATCTCCGAGAAGCCCCGCGGGGAGCCGAGCTCGGCGGTGATGATCTCGGCGAACTCGTCCTTGCGAGCGACCAGCACATCGCGCAGCGCCCCGATCAGTGCGGCCCGCTCGGCCGGGGCCGTGGCCGCCCACGCGGGGAAGGCGGCGCGTGCAGCGCGTACGGCCGCGTCCACGTCGTCGGCGCTCCCGGCCGGGACCCCGCCGATGACCTGCTCGTCGGCCGGGTTGACCACCTCGATCCGCTCGCGTCCGGCGGCGGGCCGCCATGCGCCGTCGATGTACATCCCGTCGTGCGCCTTCATGGCTTTCCTCCCGAGCACGCCCGAACACGTGGACGCGTAGACCTGACCTCGTTCGACCACCCTACAAACTACCGGCGGTAGTTTTCGGCCCGCCAGTGCCCCGGGGGTCAGATGATGCCGAAAAGCATCCCCGCCCCGAGGACGACGAGGGAGGTGAGGGCCGCCCATTTCACGGTGAAGCGGGTGTGGTCGCCGAACTCGACCTTGGCCATGCCGACGAGGACGTAGACGGCGGGAACCAGCGGGCTCGACATGTGCAGGGCCTGGCCGACCAACGAGGCGCGGGCGATCTCGAGCGGGGAGACCCCGTGGGCGGCGCCGGCCTCGGCGAGGACCGGCAGGACGCCGAAGTAGAAGCCGTCGTTGGACATGAAGTAGGTGAGGGGCAGGCTGAGCAGGCCGGTGACCAGGGCCATGTGCGGGCCCATGCCCTCGGGGATGGCGCCGACGAGCCAGTCGGCCATGTGCTTGACCATGCCGGTACCGCTCAGGACGCCGGTGAAGACGGCTGCGGCGAAGACCATGCCGGCGACGTTCAGGACGTTGTCGGCGTGCGCGGCGATCCGGGCCTTCTGGTCGGGCATGTGCGGGAAGTTGACGGTGAGGGCGAGCGCGGCGGCGAGGAGGAAGAGCACCGGGATGGGCAGCAGCTCGGTGATCATCGCGGTGAGCAGGGCGACGGTGAGGCCGGCGTTGAACCAGTAGAGGCGCGGGCGCAGGGTCGGGCGGCTGGGGTCGAGGACCTGGAAGCCGTCCTCGTGCGCGGCGGAGCCGGGGCCGGTGTGGGGGCCTGAGCCGTCACGGGAGCCGGGGCCGGGGTCGTCACCGGAGCCGGTGCGGGCGGAGGGGGCGGACTGCCCGGCCGGAGCCCCCGGCCCGGCGGAGCCGACGAGGGTGCCGGCGTCGGCTGACCCGCCGGTGGCGGTGGCGGTGGCGGTGGCGGTGGCGACGAGCAGACGCTCCTCGGCGGGCTCCTCGGCCTCCGCCGCCACCCGCTCGGTCTGCCCGGGCATGACCAGCGTCCCGATCCGGCGGCGTTCCTTGAGGCCGAGGACGTACGCGAGGCCGAACACGAACAGCAGGCCGACCGCGAGGGCGGGGATCATCGGGACGAAGATGTCGGAGGCGTCGAGCTTGAGGGCGGTGGCGGCGCGGGCCGTGGGTCCGCCCCAGGGCAGGGTGTTCATGACTCCGTTGGCGGTGGCGGCCACGCCCGTCATGACCACCAGGCTGAGGCCGAGCCGCTTGTAGAGCGGGTACATGGCCGAGACGGTGATCATGAAGGTGGTCGAGCCGTCGCCGTCGAGCGAGACGATCGCGGCGAGGACCGCGGTGCCGACCACGACCCGCACCGGGTCCGCCTTGCAGAAGCGCAGGATGCCGCGCACGATCGGGTCGAACAGGCCGACGTCGATCATCACGCCGAAGTAGACGATGGCGAACATCAGCATGGCGGCGGTCGGTGCGAGTTTGCCGACGCCGTCGATGACGTAGTCGCCGAGGTGGGCGCCCTTTCCTGCGAACACGCAGAACAGCGCGGGGATGAGGACGAGCGCCGCGATGGGCGACATTTTCTTCATCATGATCAGGACCAGGAAGGTGGCGATCATGGCGAAGCCGAGGAAGGTCAGCATGCAGGGAACGTAGGTGCCCCCTCCTCGCGTCAACAAGACGTCAGCGCGTGAGCAATACGAGCAAAACCCCAGCTCAGGGCAGGGGTGTCAGTTCGACGGGGAAGCCGTTGAGCACCGCGGTGCCGGACAGCGGGTCGAGCCGGGAGCCGTCGAGGAGCTGGTTGACGTTGGCGCCGGGCACGGCGGAGGCGACGGAGAGCCGGGCCCCGTCACGGTCGTGGCCCCAGCCGTGCGGGAGGCTCACGACGCCGGTGCGGACGGTGTCGGTGACCTCGACGGGGACTTCCAGGCTGCCGCCGTCGGCGGTGATCCGGGCCAGACCTCCCTCGGTGAGGCCGAGCCGGCCGGCGTCCTCGGGATGCACCTGGAGGGTGCAGCGGTTGGAACCTCCGGTGAGGGCCGGGACGTTGTGCAACCAGCTGTTGTTGGACCGCAGATGGCGGCGGCCCACGAGCACCAGGGCGGCGGGGCGGTCGGCGAGCGCCGCGGTCAGCCTGGGGAGCTCGGCCGCGATCGG
This sequence comes from Streptomyces sp. NPDC001194, assembly GCF_042896985.1. Lineage (NCBI taxonomy): Bacteria > Bacillati > Actinomycetota > Actinomycetes > Kitasatosporales > Streptomycetaceae > Streptomyces > Streptomyces sp. NPDC001194. Next base: position 441,458 of record NZ_JBIAXU010000004.1, read on the forward strand.
GTCCGGGAGCAGCTCGATCCTGCCGCTGCGCGTCCTCAGCACCCCCGGGAGCCGGGGCCGCAGCGGGCCCAGGTCGATGCCGTGCGGGTGCGTGAGCAGCCGCTCCAGGCTGAGCGCCTCGCCTCCGCCGCCGCCCGCGTACTCGCCCGTGCCCGTGCGCATTCCCGTGCCCGCACCCGCGGCCTCGCCCCGGCCCGCGCCGGGTTCCGCCTGCGGGGCGGAGCCGACGCCGAACCGGTCACCGTACGGCCCGAGTCGGAGCATCAGGTCGAGCCGCCGCTCGGGGCCGTTCTCCCCGGTGAGCAGGCCGGCCAGGTGTGCCGGATCCTGCCCGTGCAGCGGGGAGTGCGGGTCGGCGGTCTCCTTGGCGAGGACGCCGTGGATCACCATCTCGTCGACGGCGGACGGGTCGGCGGACCCGTACCTGCCGGAGACGGCCAGGACGAGGCGCGCGTGGATCTCGCATTCGTCGAGCCGGCCCGCTTCGAGCGGGACGGCAGGGCGGCTGTAGCGCACCTGGTTGCGGATGGCGAAGCCGTTGAAGGCGAAGTCGTGGTGCGCGCTCTGCGAGGGCGGCGGCGGAGGCAGTACGACGTGGGCGTGACGGGAGGTCTCGTTGAGGTACGGATCGATGCTGACCATGAAGTCGAGCCCGGACAGGGCCGCGTCGAGGCGCCGCCCGTCGGGGGCGGACAGCACCGGGTTGGCGGCGATGGCGACCAGGGCCCGGATCCGCCCCTCCCCGGCCGTCTCGATCTCCTCGGCCAGGGCAGCGATGGGCAGTTCGCTCTTGGCCTCGGGGTGGCCGCTGACCCGGCTGAGCCAGCGGCCCAGGGTGAAGCCCTTTCCGGGCCCGGCGGGGCGCGGGCGCGGGCCGGCCGCCGGGAGCGGGAAGAGGACTCCGCCGGGCCGGTCGAGGTTGCCGGTGAGGATGTTCAGCACGTCGACCAGCCAGCTGGCGAGCGTGCCGTACTCGACGGTGCAGCTTCCGATCCGCCCGTAGACGGCGGCGGTGGGCGCGGCCGCCAGGGCGCGGGCGAGGTCGCGGATCTCGGCGGCCGTGAGGTCGCAGGCGGGGGCGACGGCCTCGGGTGTGAAACGCGCGAGGGCGTGGGCGAGTTCCCCGAGCCCCTCGGTCTGTTCGGCCAGGGCGCCGGGTGAGGCGAGCCCCTCGGCGAGGAGGGTGTGCGCGAGGGCGGCCAGCAGCAGGGCGTCGCTCCCGGGGCGCGGGGCGAGGTGGAGGTCGGCCAGCTTGGCGGTGCGGGTGCGGCGCGGGTCGACGACGACCAGGGTGCCGCCGCGGGCGCGCAGCGCCTTGAGCCGGCCCGGGAAGTCGGGCGCCGTGCACAGGGAGCCGTTGGACTCGACCGGGTTGGCGCCGAGGAGCAGCAGGAAGTCGGTGCGGTCGAGGTCGGGGACCGGGATGGCGAAGGGGTCGCCGAAGAGGAGCCCGCTGGAGACGTGCTTGGGCATCTGGTCGAGGGTGCTGGCGGTGAAGAAGTTGCGGGTGCCGAGGGCCTTGAGCAGGAGCGGCGGGTACAGGTTGCCCGCCATGGTGTGCACGTTCGGGTTGCCGAGGACGACGCCGACGGACTGGGCTCCGTACTCACGCACGAGGGCCGGGACGGCGGTGGCGATGGCTTCGAACGCCTCCTCCCAGGTGGCCTCCCGGAGGCGTCCGTCGCGGCGGACGAGGGGGGTGCGCAGCCGGTCGGGGTCGGCGTCGAGCGCGCCGAAGGCGGCGCCCTTGGGGCAGATGAAGCCGCGGCTGAAGACGTCTTCGCGGTCACCGCGGGCGCCGGTGACGGCGCCGCCCTCGATGGTGAGGGTGAGGCCGCAGGTGGCTTCGCACAGGGGGCAGATGCGCAGGGCGGTGCGGGGCATGGGCCCTCCAGGGGCGGCAGGCTGCGACACGTACACGCGGGCGGGACCGAGCATACCGACCGGTTGGCACGGTGGGGAGGGGCCGGTGCGCGGACGGGACCTGCCGGGTGCGGGTCAGTCCAGCACGCGGGACAGGTACGCGTGCATCATCGCCCGGGTCTCGGCCACGATGCCGGGGTCGCCGGCCGGGTCGGCGCGGAAGGCCAGCTTCGTCAGCGCGTCCGTGGCCTCGACGGCGACCAGGACCGCCCGCCGCAAGGTGGCGTCCGGGGTCAGGCCGAGGTGGGCGCCGAGCAGTTCGGTGAGGCGTACGGCGACCAGCCCGTTGGGGTCGGCGGCCGGGCCCTCGGCGGGCGGGGCGGGCACCCCGAAGTCGACGAACGCGAAACCGGGGACGGTCCGCTTCATGGCCAGGTACTCGTCGAGCACGGCGTCCACGACGGGCCGCCAGTCGCCGGCCGGGAGCGCGTCGAGGCGGTCCGCGATGGCGTCGGTGTACCGGTCCAGGTTGCGGTGGGCGAGGGCGATGGACATGGCCCGCTTGTTGCCGAAGAAGCGGTAGACCGAGCCGATGGGCACGCCGGCGCGCAGGGCGACGGCCCGGGTGCTGAGGTTCTCGTACCCGGTCTCGTCGAGCAGTTCGGCGCAGGCGTCGAGGATCCGGGCGAGCCGGTCGGCGCTGCGCTGCTGGATCGGCGTCCGGCGCAGGGGGTGGGCGGGGGGCACGGGGTCCATCATGCCGCTCCTGGCTCCTCGGTTCAGCAGCGGTCTCAGTTCAACAGGAGGCCGATGCCCCCGATCGTGTAAGTGATCATGAGCGCGAGCAGCGGCAGCTGACCGGCGACGGCCCGGGCGGGCGGGAAGAGGCGCACGGAGCGGTCGTGGGCCGCGATCACTCCGAGTACGTGCCCGGTGACGACGGCGATCACCTGGAGGGCGGCGAGGCCGCCGGGACCCAGTGGCGACAAGGGTTCTGGGGCGTTGTCAGTGCCCAGTGCCATGATTACCGTGCGTGGTCCTTCGGTGACGAGGAGGGAGAAGTAGTGGGCGGTGAGATAGCCGAGCGCGATCGGCACGAGTGAGTGGGCGAAGGCGGTCAGCGGGCCCGGGTGCGGGCCGCAGACGAGGCGGGTGGCCGCCGCGCAGAGGCAGTACAGGGTGGCGACGAGGGCGATGGAAGCGAGCAGTCCGAGGGTGGCCGTGGGGGTGCGGCCGAGGGGGGAGGTCTGGAGGGTGTTGATCCACGACGGGTCGTCGGAGTAGCCGTCGTAGGCGGTGGAGCCGAGCAGGACGCAGACGGTGGCGACGAGTCCGGGCCGCTCGGGCGTCGCGTCGAGTCCGTGGAAGGGGTTGCGGAGCACCAGGCGGCCGTCGCTTCGGCGGCCGAGGGGGGAGAGCCGGGCCAGGAGGGCGGAGTACGCCTCGAAGGCGTCGGCGTCGGCGAACCAGCGCTCTCCGAATCGGGCGGCGAGCGCGAGGTGGGCGGCGGCGTAGAGGGCGATGGCGATCAGGAGGGTGGTGGTGGATGCGGGATCCGGAGCGGCGAGTTCGAGCCAGGTGAAGCCGAACAGCCCGGCGGCGGCGGGCCATTGGCCCAGCCGGGCGGGGAGGGGGGCGTGCAGGGCGAGGGAGGTGTGCGTGGGAAGGGGGGCGTGCGCGTGCCGCCGCCGGGGGCGGGGCAGCCGTTGGCCCAGGCGGTAGAGGGTGCGGAGCGGGTTGAGCAGGCGCCAGACGGGGCCGAGGAGGAGGGAGGCGGGCACGAGGCCGACCCAGAGGAGGACGTAGACGGCGCCGGGGGCGGGGTTGCGCGCGGGGTCGTCGGGACCGAGGAGGAGGGAGAGGAGGACGGCGAGGGCGGCGGCCAGGCCGAGTCCGCGCAGGGCGGTGCGGGTGGCCGGCGCGTCGGCGATCCGCTCCAGGGCGGCGGGCAGGGCGAGGCCGGACCGGTCGCCGCGGAAGCGGGAGGAGGACCAGAGCAGACCGAGCGCGAGGAAGGAGACGAACAGTGCGGCGAAGGCACCGGCGAAAGCGTAGAAGGGAGAGATCGGCAGATCGTGCCGGGACCCGATCCCGTGCGCGAGCGTGGTGAGCGGATCGGCCGGGCGAAGGACCACGCCCCGGCCCCCGCCTCCACCAACCGCAGCGGGCCCGAGCCCGAACCCGAGATCCGGCGCGGCCGGGGTCACCACGGTTCGCCCGTACGGTCTTGTTCCCCTCCGCGGAAGGGGAACCGGGCGGGGCGGGTCGTCGGCGGGGTCACCGGACGAGGAGCTGGGTCAGGACGAGGCGGGACTCGTGGGTCTCGACCTCGAAGAGGCCCGTACGGTCGGCCGTCAGGAGAAGGACGGCCTCCTGGCCTGCCGGCAGGGCGAGTTCCCTGTCGTAGCCGTGGACGTGCAGGGTGTCGGCGCGGTCGCTGGTGACGCGCAGGGCGAGGCGTTCCCCGCGCCGCAGCTCGGTGCGGCCGGGGGCCGGGGTGACCTTGCCGTCCCGCACGGTGATGGTCACCGTGCGGTCGGCGGGTGCCTGCGACGGCGGCGGTGACGGGGACGCCGACGGCGGGGTGTGGCTGTGGCCGGCCTGGCCGGGGGTGGCGGCGCCGGCGGTGAGCGGGAGCGTGCCCTCGACCGCCTTGCCGGCGACGGCCCAGGCGGTGTGGTCGTCGGCGTAGAGGCGGACGGTCAGGGTGTGCGCCCCCTCGGGCACCTGCGCCGCCGGCAGGTGGAACCAGGGGCCGTACAGCCGGGCCACTTTGCGGCCGTCGAGCTCGAGGTGCGCGTGGCCCGCGCCCGGGAGGGCGGCGCCGCCGGTGCTGTCGGGGGTGAAGCGGAAGTTCTTCACCGTCAGCTGGAGGTTCCAGCCGTCCTCGGAGTCGGGGCGGGCGGCGAGCTGGACCTGCGGCGCGCCCTCGGCCGGGACCTCGCGGAGCCGGTGGCCGGTGGGGTCCTGGGCATCGAGCAGGGTCCCGACGCTGCCGGTGGCCTGCTCGTGGCTGGTGCCTGGCTTGTGGTGGGTGGTGGCCCGCCCGCCGCAGCCCGCGGCCGCGCCGCCGACGAGCAGGAGGGCGGCGGCCAGCAACGCCGCGGTGCGGGTGGTTCGGCCGCGCCCGCGGGCCGTGCGGGGCGGCACACCGCGGGCGTTGCACCCGGCCCGGTGCGCGGCGCGGCCGTCGAGCGGGTTCTCGGGCCGGTCGGTCACGGATGGCCTCCTGTGTTCGGCGCTGCCAGGGCGGGGGGCGCGGGTCCCGGGGCTGGGGCCGGGTCTGGGGCAGGGGCCGGTCCCGGGGCGGACTCGGTGTGCGGCGCAGGGGGCGGGGGCGAGGCTGAGGCCGGATCCCAAGGCGGGGACGGGGCCGGATCCCAAGGCGGGGACGGGGGCGGGGCCGGATCCGGGGCCGGGGGCGGCGGGGTGGGGGGTCATGCCGGGTCCGGGGCGGACTCGGCGTGCGGCGCCGGGGGCGGGGGCGGCGGTGCCGGCGCGCGGTCGGCCCCGGGGTCGCCGGGCGGGGTGGTCGGGCGGGCCGAGGCCACGACCGCCCACAGGACCCAGACCACGGCCACGAGGGCCCGCGCCCAGGAGGGGCCGATCGGGGTCCAGGGGATCATCAGGACGGCCTTGTCGAAGGCGTCGAGGAGGGTGAGGGCCGCCAGGAGCAGGGTCAGCCGCGCCACCCAGGGGCGGGTGGGCCGCAGCGCGAGGCCCGCACCCGTCCACCACAGGCCCATCAGGAGCAGGGCCAGGGCCGGCACGGCGGTGTCCACGAGGGGCGTCGTGGAGCCGGCCACGTCCAGGGCCAGCCCGGCCAGGCCCAGCAGCGAGGCCGCCGTGCCCAGGCGGGACCCGCGCAGGCGGCGCCACCACAGCACCCCGCCGACGAGGAGCAGGACCGCCGCCACCGCCAGCGCGATCTGGGTCTCCACCCGCTCCAGGCCGCGTGCGCCGTACCAGTCGCAGCCGGCCGGGAGCTTGCGCGCCTGGACGCTGTAGTCGGCGCAGACGAGGAGCTGGGCGAGTTTCACCGGTTCGCCGACCAGCCGGGCGGAGGCGCCCGACACCTCGCCGCGGCGGTCCCCGCACCGCGGGAGCGTGCCCGGGGTGGAGCCGTCGGGTCCGGACTGCCAGCAGTTGCCGCGGCCCTGGCCGTCCCACCACACGTCCATGCCGTTGGGGCGGGAGGCGCCGGACTTGTCCTTGCCGAGGACGTTCGCGGCGTACCGGTTGTGGTGGGAGGTGTCCGCCTGCTTGTCCCAGGACTCCTCGCCCCGGATGAAGGCCGGGACCGCCGAGAGGAAGAAGCCCGCGCGCCGGTGCCCGTACACCCAGTTGTTCTCGTACACGTTCCAGTTGCCGCCCGCCGTGATGATCCCCGTACCCGGCGGCATGGAGATCTGCGGGCAGACCACCCCCTGCTCGTAGCCGCGCTCGATCGGCGGCTTGGCGCAGGTGCCGTCGGCGACGTACCCGTAGTAGTCGGCGTTGTTGTCGTGGATCAGGTTCCGCTCGAACTTGGCGTGGTTCTGCGGGAGTCCCGGGTGCCCCGGGAAGGCGCTGTCCATCGAGGCGCCGCCCATGTTCGCGTCGAACTCGTTGTCGTGGACCCAGACCGAGTCCCCCGCCGTGCCGGAGTAGCCGACCATGTTGTGGTGGCTGTGGCAGCCGGTGATCTCGATGGAGTAGCGCGGGACCTCGTAGCCGCGCCCGTCGTTGATGTTGGAGGCGCTGCCGGGGTAGATGCCCGAGTCGCCGTTCCCGTACGACTCGCAGTTCTTGTACAGCCCGTGGTCACTGGCGAAGGTCAGGAAGCCGTACTCGTCGTTCCACCTGGTCAGGACGTCGTCGATGACGAACCCGTCGCCCGCGAGCACGTACAGCGAGTTGAAGGTGGTCCGCTGCGCGGTGAAGTTGCGGAAGTAGATGCCGTTCGACTTGTCCGCGCGGATGGCGTTGAGCTTCTGGTACTTGGCGTCGATGACCACGTCCTGGCGGCTCGCGCCCGTGCCCTCGATCTGCAGGTCCGTCTTGCCGAGGATCGCGACGAGGTTCTGGTTGTGCCGGCACCGCACCTGCTGCTCGTACGTCAGGATCTGGTAGCCCAGCGCCGAGTTGGGGGCCTTCAGCGCGGCGCACTCCCCCGCCGGCTTCGGCAGCGAGGGCTCCTCCTCGTACAGGCCGGGGAGGATCGCGATGTTCATGCCGGGCCGGTCCACGGCGTCGACGGCTTCCTGGAGGTGCCGGTAGCCGCTCTTCTCGCACCGCTCGTACAGGGCCAGGTTGCGCTGCCTGAGCTCCTCGGTGAAGGCGGATATGCGGCGTTCGAAGGCGGGCCGGTCGGTCTTGCAGACCACCAGGTCGGGCTCGGCCGTCCGGTACCGGGGCACGGACCCGGAGCCGTCCGGCAGGGTCACGGGGCGCTCCTCGTGCGCGCGGGCGGCGGGCGCGGCGGCGAAGAGGGACAGGAGCGCGAGGAGGGCGGCGAGGAGCGCCGCCGGCACGGCAGGGAACCTGCGGGTCCACGACATGCGCGTGAGAGTAGAGCAATGTTCATCTTTTTGGATCCCCTGCGGCAGCGCGAAATCCCGGGCGCCATTGACGCGCGAGCCACGGAATCCTACTGTCGACCATAGGATTCCTTCGACTGTGACAGAGCGGGAGCACCCATGAGCGAGCAGGCCGAGCAGGCCAGGAAGACGGCCGAGGCGCTGGAGTACCTCACCGGCTTCGGCAACGAGCACAGCTCGGAGGCCGTCCCCGGCGCCCTGCCGGCCGGCCGCAACTCGCCCCAGCGCTCCCCCCTCGGCCTGTACGCGGAGCAGCTCAGCGGCAGCGCCTTCACAGAGCCCCGGGTGCACAACCGGCGCTCCTGGCTCTACCGGATCCGCCCCTCGGCGGCCCACCCGCCCTTCACCCGGACCGACAACGGCGCCCTGCGCTCCGCGCCCTTCACCGAGGCCCCCGCGGACCCCAACCGGCTCCGCTGGAACCCGCTCCCCGACGCGGCCCCCGGCACCGACTTCCTGGCGGGCCTGTGGACCCTGGGCGGCAACGGCGACGCCGCGCAGCGCAGCGGCATGGCCATCCACCTCTACTCCGCCAACGCCTCCATGACCGACCGGGTGTTCAGCGACTCCGACGGCGAGCTGCTGATCGTCCCCGAGCGCGGCGGCCTGCTGCTGCGCACCGAGCTGGGCCTGCTCAGCGCGGGCCCCGGCGAGGTGGCCCTGATCCCGCGCGGCGTGCGCTTCCGCGTGGAGCTGCTGGACGAGGACGCCCGCGGGTACGTCTGCGAGAACTACGGCCGCCCCTTCGAGCTGCCGGACCTCGGCCCGATCGGCGCCAACGGCCTCGCCGCGGCACGTGACTTCCGGGCCCCGGTGGCCGCGTACGAGGACGTCGAGCGCCCGACCGAGGTGGTCAACAAGTTCTGCGGCAACCTCTGGACCGCCACCTACGACCACTCCCCGCTCGACGTCGTCGCCTGGTACGGCACGCACACCCCGTACGTGTACGACCTGCGCCGCTTCAACGTCATCGGCTCCATCAGCTACGACCACCCGGACCCGTCGATCTTCACGGTGCTGACCTCCCCCTCCGACACCGCGGGGCTGGCGGGCGTGGACTTCGTGGTCTTCGCCCCGCGCTGGCTGGTCGGCGAGGACACCTTCCGCCCGCCGTACTTCCACCGGAACGTCATGAGCGAGTACATGGGCCTGATCGAGGGCGCCTACGACGCCAAGGCGGAGGGCTTCGTCCCCGGCGGCGGCTCGCTGCACAACATGATGTCCGCGCACGGACCGGACCGGGAGACCTTCGACAAGGCGAGCGCCGCCGAGCTGAAGCCGCAGAAGATCGAGGACGGCCTGGCCTTCATGTTCGAGACCCGCTGGCCGATCACCGCCACCGCCCAGGCGGCCGGCGCCGATCACCTCCAGCGTGCATACGACGACGTCTGGCAGGGGCTCGAGCGCCACTTCCGCGCCTAATATCGCCGGGGGGTGTCACGCCGCGATCCCGGCCCGACCGGCAGGACACCCCCGGGCGCGCACTTCGGAGCACGCACACCCCGGAGCACGCGCCCCGCGCCCCGCGCCCCACGCCCCGTCCGTACGGAGAACCACCCGTGACCGCCTTCGCCCCCGACTCGCTCGTGCTCAACCGGAAGCTGCCCCTCTGGTACCAGGTGTCGCAGTCGCTGCGCGCCTCGATACTGGGCCGCACCCCGGACGCCTCGCTGCGCCTGCCCACCGAGGAGCAGCTCGCCGAGCACTACGGGGTGAGCGTGCTGACCATGCGCCAGGCGCTCAAGGAGCTGGAGGGCGAGGGGCTGATCAGCCGCCACCGCCGGCGCGGCACGTTCATCGAGCCGGGCGCGCGGCGCGGGGCACCGGTGCGGCTGCTGGGATCGGTCGACGCGATCGTGGCGCAGCAGTCGGGCGACCGTACGACGATTCTCGGCCACGCGCGGACAGCCGTGTCCGGGGAGCTGCTGGAGCACTTCCCCGACACGGCCGAGGTGGTCACGTACCGCCGGCTGCGCCACGACGGGGAGAGCGGGGAGCCGACGAACTGGGCGGAGAACGCGGTCCGCCCGGAGCTCGCCGAGGCGGTGGACCTGGCCGATCTGGCGCGCTGGCCGATGACCAAGGTGCTGCGTGACGTGGTGGGTGTGAAGATCAGCCGGATCACGGACACGGTCGAGGCGCGGCTCGCCGACCCGGAGACGGCGGAACTGCTCCAGGTGCCGCTGCTCAGCCCGATCCTGCACTACACGGGCGTGACGTACGACGAGGACGGGCGGGTCGTGGACGTGGCGCGGATCCGGTACCGGGGTGACCGGTTCTCGTTCACGGTGACGGTCGACGCCACCTGACGGCCGGGCCGCCGAGGCCCGCGGGGGTCACATCCCCTCGTCGTCCGTGCTGCGCTCCCCCTCCGCCTGCGACGGCGTGGTCCGCATGGTGTCGGGGTGGTGGTGCTGCAGCTTCTCCTTCTCGTCCATGTCCTCGTCGAGCCGCTCGCCCTCGGCCTGGGACGGAGTCGTGTATTCGTCGTAATGACTCATGTCCGCCTCCTCCTCGACATCGGAACATTTCCGTACATAGGGAGCGTATCTCTTCGGCCCGCACCCAGCCCGACCACGGTCCCGTCGCTACCATCTGCCGGGTGAGCGAAGACGTACCGCTGCTGGACGATCTGATGCCCTGGGCCGTGGGCGGCCTGCGCCTGGGCCGGGCCTGGGTGGCGGCCCCCGACCCCGCGGCCCTGCGGGCCCGCTGGGCGGCCCTGACCGGCGCCGAAGGAACCGAGCGGGAGCGGCTGTTCCGCCCCAGCCGCAGCCGTACGCCCACCACCGGCGCGGCCGCCCTGCCCGGCCGGCGCTCGCCGTCGACCGCCCGCTTCGCCGATGCGCCGGGACCCTGCCCGGAGCCCGTACGGGTGCTGCGCGATCCCTTCGACGAGCAGTGGCTGCTGCCCGACCAGCGGCTCATCGACCTCGCCCGGCCGGAGCTGTGGCGGGTCCTGGACGAGCACCAGCTCTTCGCCGTCGAGACCCCGGAGCTGCTGGTCACCGCACACCTCCCGGTCGGCAGGCTGGGCCGGATCCGCCCGCTGCACCGGCGCCCCGGCGGCGCCGAGCCCAATCTCGCGCCGGGCCTGCTGCCGCTGCTGGGCGAGCGTTACGGCGGCTGGGTCACCCCGCAGGACGTGCTGTGCTGGATCCTCGCGGCGGGCCGCCCCGGCCCCCGGGGGTACGAGGTCCCGCTGACCGGCGATCCCGGACGCTGGCGGGCCGGGCTGGAGCTGGGGCACCGGCTGCTCGCCGTCCAGCTGCGCGGCGGGCCCGGCTCCGAGCCGCCCCGGCTGCCGGGCGGGCGCCGACCGTACGTCCGCTCGGCGGTCCAGGCCTGGCCGGAGGGGCTCGCGTACGACCCGGAGACCGAGACCCTGAGCCTCGGCACCGGAACGGTCTCCCCCGTGCCGCCGGGCGCCTGGGAGTACGAGGTGCAGGGCGGTACGCGGGTGCTGGAGGCCTGGTTCGCCGCCCGCACCGCCCACCGGGATCCGCAGGCCGAGGGGCTGGAGGCGCTCGGGCCGGCCGCGTGGCCGCAGTCCTGGACCTCGGAGCTGCCGGCGCTGGTGACCACCCTGGCCCTGCTGGCCGATCTGGCCCCGGAGCGGGCGGCGTTCACCGCCGGGCCGCCGCTGCCGGCCGCCGAGCTGGCGGCGGCCGGGGTGCTGCCGCCGCCGCGCTGGGCCCGGCGCCCGGCCTCCGTACTGGACCATCACGAGGAGGGTCCGGGCGGCCAGTTCGCCCTGCTCTGACGGCACGCGCCGCCGCGCGCCCGGTCGGCGGCTCCGGCCGTCTCGGCGCCCCGCCTGGTGACAAGCGGGGGTCCCAGCAGGTAGGCAGGCTGTCATGACAGCCGACTCGCCCGCACCCGCACGCCCCGGGGAACCGCTCCCCGGGGAACCGCTCCCCGTGGAACCGCTCCCCCTCGACGGTGTCACCGTCGTCGCCGTCGAACAGGCCGTCTCGGCCCCCTTCGCCACCCGGCAGCTCGCCGACCTCGGCGCCCGGGTGATCAAGGTCGAGCGGCCCGACGGCGGTGACTTCGCACGCGCCTACGACACCGCCGCGCACGGACTGGCCTCGCACTTCGTCTGGGCCAACCGCGGCAAGGAGTCGATCGCGCTCGACCTGAAGGACCCGCGCGGCCTGGAGGTCCTGCACGGGCTGCTCGACGGGGCCGACGTGTTCGTCCAGAACCTCGCCCAGGGAGCCGCGGCCCGGCTCGGGCTCGACTCGGCCGCGCTGTGCGCGCGGTACGGGCGGCTGGTCGCCGTCGACATCTCCGGGTACGGGCCCGACGGCCCGTACGCCCACAAGCGCGCCTACGACATGCTCGTGCAGTGCGAGGCGGGGCTGGTCTCGGTGACCGGCACCCCCGGGCAGCCCGTCAAGGCGGGTATCCCGGCCGCGGACATCGCGGCGGCCATGTACGCCTTCTCCGGGGTCCTCGCGGCCCTGCTGCGCCGCGGGGTCACCGGGCGCGGGGGCCGGGTCGAGGTCTCGATGCTCGACGCGTTGGCCGAGTGGATGGGCCATCCGCTGCACCACACGATGCACGGCGGGGAGCAGCCCGTGCGGACGGGCCTCGCGCACGCCGTCATCGCCCCGTACGACGCCTACCCGACGGCGGACGGGGACCGGGTGCTGCTGTCGGTGCAGAACGACCGCGAGTGGCGGCGGCTCGCCGCACAGGTTCTGGAGCGGCCGGAGTTGGCCGAGGATCCGGCGTACGCGACGAACGCGGCGCGCACCCGGGGCCGGGAGAAGACCGACGCCGTGGTCGCCGAGGCGCTGGCCGGGCTCGGCGCGGACGAGGCGATCGGGCGGCTGGAGGCGGCGGGCATCGCCTGCGCGCGGCTCAACTCGGTGGCGCAGCTGGCGCAGCACCCCCAGCTGGCGGCCCGGGACCGCTGGCGCGAGGTGGGATCACCGGCCGGTCCGCTGCGGGCGCTGCTGCCGCCGATCGGACTGCCGGGAGGCGCGGCACCGCACATGGGTGCGGTGCCCGCGCTCGGCGAACACACCGAGGCCCTGCTGCGCGCCCTGGGGATGACGGGCGCGCAGATCACGACACTTCGCCGGGATGGTGTGGTTGCGTAGGGCCGGGGCGAAACCAATGACGGTCGGGGACGTTGTTACGAGCGGCGGCTGCCGAAGAGCGTGCGACGCAGGCGGCGCAGCGGCGCGAAGAGCGAGACGCGCGCGCTCCGGCTCCGCAGGCGGTGCGTGTGGTCGCGGGACGTCAGTTCGCGCATCAGCAGCGTCGCCTCCGCGACCTCGCGGTGGGGGACGGCGGGTCCGCCCAGCACGGCGAGATGGCGGTCGAGGCGCGAGCTGGTCGCACTGCTGCCGCAGGTGATGGCAGGCACGCGAGGCGGCCTGCTGCGCATTGCTATCTGTTCCATGATCTCTCCCCACCCGTACGAGGGCACCCGGCCCGGGCAGGGTAACCCTATCGCCCCCACGTCGTGCTCGGGTATCCCGGTGGTGTGAATTACCCCTATGGCGACGGGGAGTTGACGGTTACTCAGCGGAGTCGACCGTCACTCTCCGCAGGGGGAGGGGCGGTTCGGGCAACCCCGCGCGAGCACCCGGCGGCCTCTTCACCGGCGTCCCGCCGGGCCGTTCGGCGACCGGGCGCGCGCGTCCCGCCCCGGACCGGGGCCACGCGGCACGTACTGCGCTAACTTGGAGTGACCGCCCGCCGACACACGGACACACCTGGGGGCTCGCGTGAGTGACAACATGGGTGAACCGGGCGGGGAATCCGCCCCGGGCCGTGTCATCTCGGGCCGGTACCGGCTGATCGACCAGCTGGGCCGCGGCGGCATGGGCACCGTGTGGCGGGCCCGCGACGAGGTGCTGGGCCGCGAGGTGGCCGTCAAGGAGGTACGGGCCCCGGCCGGCCTGGACGGCGCCACGATCGGGCGGATGTACCGGCGGCTCGAACGGGAGGCCTGGGCGGCGGCCCGGGTCTCGCACCGCGGGGTCGTCACCGTCTACGACGTGGCCACGGAGGACGGCAAGCCCTGGATCGTGATGGAGCTCGTACGGGGACTCTCGCTGGCCGACGTGCTGGAGGCCGACGGGCCGCTCACCCCGCAGCGGGCCGCGCACTTCGGGGAGCAGGTGCTGGCGGCGCTGCGCTCCGCGCACGAGGCGGGGGTGCTGCACCGGGACGTGAAGCCCGCCAACGTGCTGATCGCCAACGACGGCCGGGTGGTGCTGAGCGATTTCGGGATCGCCAGTCTGGAGGGCTCGTCCTCGATCACGATGACGGGCGAGGTGGTGGGCTCCCCCGAGTACCTCGCGCCGGAGCGGGCCCTCGGGCGTGACCCGGGCCCCGAGTCGGACCTGTGGTCGCTCGGGGTGATGCTGTACGCCGCCGTCGAGGGGGTCACGCCCTTCCGGCACGACACCCCGCTGTCCACCCTGCGGGCGGTGGTGGACGACGAGCTGCCGCCGCCGCACCGGGCCGGCCCCCTGACGCCGGTACTGGAGGGGCTGCTGCGCAAGGACCCCCGGGAGCGGCTGCCCGCGGCGGAGGTTGCCCGGATGCTGCGGATCGTCGGCGCGGGCGGGGTCCTGCGGGCCTTCGGCGGCGCGGTGTCCGGCCCCGACTCCCCGACGGCCACCGCGCACCACGGGCACGGCGGCCGCCAGGACGGGCCGACCCCGCCGATGCCCGTTCCGATGCCCCTGCCCCTGTCCGGGCCTTCGGCGGGGCCCGCTCCGGCGGGATCCGGGCCGGGCGGCGGGGCGCCGCGGCGCGAGGGGCGGGCCGGGGCGGTGCTGACGGCCGGGATCGTGGTGCTGCTGCTGGCGGTCGCCGCCCTGGGATGGCTGCTGCTCAAGGACCGTGAGGAGCCGGGCGGGACCGGGGGCACCGGCACGGCGCCTCCGGCCACCGCCCCGCCGCCGGCGTCCGGGAGCGCGTCCGCGTCGCAGTCGTCCTCCGGGTACCGGTCGCCGTCGCCGTCGCAGTCCGCGTCCGCTTCCCCGTCGGCCACGCCCGCGCCGCGGTTCGCCGTGGCGGTGCACGCCCTGCGGGACGACTACCGCGGGACGTGTCCGCCGCCGGCCGAGCAGGCGCCGGCCTTCACGGCGACGGTCGAGGCGGACCGTACGCCCGCCGTGCTGGAGTACCGCTGGGCGACCCGCAGCGGGGTCACCTCCGGCCCCGGCTGGCAGTCCGTCACGTACGGGGCGGACGGCCCCCCGAGCCGGCAGCTGGACCACACCGAGCTGACGTACTACCCGAGCGCGGCCTTCGCCGACGCGGTCCGGCTGGAGGTGCGGGGGGCCGCTCCGAGCGCCTCGGAGTGGATGGAGTTCTCCGTCACCTGCGAGGCGGCGGAAGGGGAGGGGGAGACCCCGCCGGCCGGGGCTTCCCCCTCCCCCGGTGCGAGCGGTACGCCGGCCGCCCCGGTGACGGCGGGGCCGGTGACCGCGGGGCCGGTGCCCGCGGGGCCGACGACGCCGGAGGCGCAGGCTCCGGCGTCGGAAGCGGCCGGCCCGCAGGCCTCCGACTCGTAGCCCCGCTCAGGCGGCGTTGGTGAACACGGGCAGGTAGCCACCGGACTGTCCGGCGGCGGTGGGGTGGTACGACTCGCCGATGTTGAGCCAGTTGACGCTGTGCAGCCACGCGTCGCCGGAGCAGATCTCGTGGCCGGTGAAGGCGCCGGCCACCGAGGCGAAGGTGAACCCGTGGTTGGCGGCGCGTTTGGCGATGGCGGCGTTCAGGTAGTCGGCCGCGCCGTTGATGGCGGTGCGCTCCCCCTCGGTCAGGCCGGTGACGCAGTTTCCGTTCAGCTTGTAGAAGCGGGGATAGCCGAGCACGACGACGTGGGCGCCGGGCGCGCGGCCGTGGATCGCGTCGTAGACCTGGTCGAGCTGGCCGGGGAGGGTGGAGTCGACGTACGCCTTGGCCTGGTTGACGCGGCTGACGCAGGTGGACTCGGACTGGAGCACACAGGTCGTCATGACGTCGGAGAATCCCGCGTCGTTGCCGCCGATGGTGATGCTGACCAGGTCGGTTCCGGAGTTCAGCGGGGAGAGCTGGCCGGAGAGGACATCACCCGTACGGGCGCCCGAGCAGGCGGCGAAGGAGAAGGTCTGCGGGGCGTGGGCGGCGGCCCACAGGGCCGGGTAGGCGCGGGCGGTGCGCTTGCAGTTGCCGCTCCCGCTGTCGTAGTTGCCGGCGCCGACGCCGGAGGAGTACGAGTCGCCGAGGGCGACGTAGCCGAAGTCGGCCGAGGCGGCGGCCGCCTGTCCCGCGCCGAACAGGGCGGCGCCCGCGGCGAGTAACAGGGAGGAGGTCAGGGCGGCGAAGCGCGACATCTTCATGCTCATGTGTGCGGCTCCTTGTGGGGGGAGGTACACGGGGGTTACTCGGGAGTTACTCCTGAGTCCGTGGTACTGGGAGCCGGGCATGGCCGGAAGTGTTCGTGCCAAGAATTTTCGGCGCGGAGTTGCGCCCCGAACCTTCACCACCGGTGCGTTTGAAGAGGGAACTTGGGCACCCGATCCAGCGAAACACGGGTGCACGAGGCCACTTCGTGCCGGATCATGGGCGCCATGCCAGCCAACCCGCATGACGCGCTGCCGATCCGGCTCAATGTCGATGACAGCGATTCACCGTCTGACGTCGTGGACGCGCTGTTCCTCGGCCGGTTCGCATCCGGCGAGCAGCCGTACTCGCACAGCGTCACGATCGAGCGGGTGAAGGCGGAGGCGACCCTGATGCCGCCCGGGGCCACCGTGCTGCGCTCCGCGCGCGACTCCGACCGCAGCGCCATGCTCGTCGAGGGCGAGGGCTGGACGATGCTCGTCTCCCGCTGGAGCCGCGGCGCGGACGTCACGGTGACGGCGGTCAGCGACGAACTCGCCGCCGGCGTGCTCGGCGAGGCCACGGAGGGGGTGCAGGACGAGCCCGAACCGCAGCCTTCGACCGTCACGATGGGCTTCTGGTACGTCTCCCCGCGCCGCGGCCCGTACCGGACGACCCGCCAGATCTCCGCGGGGACCTGGGCCGACGTGCGGCCCAACTACACGGCGCCGGTGGCCGGGGCGATGGACCGGCTGATGAAGGTGACCCCGGACGACATCGCCGGCCGGCTGCTCCTGCTGCACGGGCCGCCGGGCACGGGCAAGACCTCCGCACTGCGGACGCTGGCCCGGTCGTGGCGGGACTGGTGCCAGGTGGACTGCGTCCTGGACCCGGAGCGGCTGTTCAACGACGTGGGATACCTGATGGACATCGCCATCGGCGAGGACGAGGGCACCGCGAAGGGCCGCTGGCGGCTCCTGCTGCTGGAGGACTGCGACGAGCTGATCCGCGGCGAGGCCCGGCACACGGCCGGCCAGGCGCTGTCGCGGCTGCTGAACCTGACGGACGGGCTGCTGGGGCAGGGGCGCAACGTACTGGTCGGGGTGACCACGAACGAGGACCTGGAGCGGCTCCACCCGGCGGTGGTCCGGCCGGGCCGCTGCCTGGCCCGCATCGAGGTCGGCCGGCTGACGCACGGCGAGGCGGTGGACTGGCTGGGCACGGACGAGGGGGTGTCCCGCGAGGGCGCCACGCTGGCCGAGCTGTTCGCGCTGCGCCGGGGCGCGGGCCCCGCCTCGCTGCTGCCGCCGCAGGGCCTGCACGGCTCGGAGCCGGGCCTCTACCTGTAGCGCCCTCGCGGGCGGGGCGCGTACCGGCCGCGCCCGCGCGCCGAAGACAATGGGGCCCGTACCCGGCCGGAGCGGCCGGGAACACCACCGAGCAGGAGAGTGCACGTGCCCGAGCCGGCGCAGGACAATCCGTACCCCGACAGCCACGTCCTCGGCGAGGGCCCCGAACCGCACCCGCAGCTGGGTCCGGTGCTGTCCCTCCTCGGGCGCTGGCACGGCCGGGGCCGGGGCGAGTACCCGACCCTGGAGCAGGGGTTCCGGTACGAGCAGGAGATCACCTTCAGCCACGACGGCCGGCCCTTCCTGCGCTACGAGTCGCGGGCCTGGCTGATCGACGCGTCCGGCACCGTCCTGCGCCCCTCGGGGCGGGAGTCCGGGTGGTGGCGGGTCCTGCCCGACGCCTCGCTGGAGGTGGTCCTCGCGCACCCGACCGGCATCGTGGAGACGTACGTCGGCCGGGTGGACGGCTCGGAGATCGAGATCGCCACGGAGACCGTGGCACGCACCCCCAAGGCCAAGGAGGTCACGGCCATGCGGCGCCGGTACGCCTTCGGGGAGGAGGGGCTGACGATCGAGCAGGACATGGCGGCGATGGGACAGCCCCTGCAGCACCACCTCCGGGCGCAGCTGCTGCGGCGCAAGGACTAGATGATCGAGTCCAAGGGCTCGTAGCCGTAGGCCGCCAGCGAGTGGTATCGCATGTCGCTGCCATCGTTCGCCCCGCGCTTGCAAGGCGTGTCTGTTCATCCTGGCGGTCAGCGGAGATCATGCGACTCATGCTTCAGTAACTCGGAGGACATCTCGGTCGGGGCCCCGCTGAGGAATGGCCTTGAGTCTCCAGTGACTGGAGACAGCAGAGTGGGGGACATGGACGTTACGACCCTCTACTCGATCGGGGAGCTCTCCCGGCGGACCGGCTTGTCTGTGAGGACCATCCGGTTCTACTCCGATTCGGGGGTGGTGGCGCCGACCACCCGTAGTCCCGCCGGCTATCGGCTCTACGACCTCGACGCACTGCTTGGTCTGGAACTCCTGCGCACGCTGCGCGAGCTGGGCATGGACCTGCCCACGATTCAACGGGTACTGGACCGTGAGCTCTCGGTGGCGGAAGTCGCCGCGGCGCACGCCGATGCCATGGACGTCCAGATCCGAATGCTGCAACTGCGTCGGAGCGTTCTGCGCGTCGTGGCCAGCCGCGGGTCCAGTTCCGAGGAGATCAAGCTCATGCACAGGCTCACGCAGTTGTCCGGCGAGGAACGCCAACGGCTGATCGACGATTTCATGGATGGCACCTTCGGCACAGTGGATGCCGACCCGGGCGCAGTGTCCATGGTTCGCGCTGCAGCTCCCGACCTCCCCGATGACCCGACCGGCGAGCAGGTCGCCGCGTGGGTGGAACTCGCCGAGCTGGTCAGCGACGAGGACTTCCGGGCCCGGATGCGCCGGACGGCCGTACGCCAGGCCGCCGGGCGCCCGCTCGACATCGAGCGCGATGCCGGCGAGGAGCTAATGGAGTTCACCCGTCAGAAGGTGGCTGGGGCCAGAGAGTCGGGTATCGACCCGCTCGGCAACAGAGCCGCACCCGTCATCGACGACCTCGTGCACCGCTTCGCCGAGGTATTCGCGCGCACCCCTGACACGGAATTCCGGGACTGGATGGCGCAGCAGTTCGAAGAGGCGCACGATCCCAGGGTGGAGCGGTACTGGCAGCTGGTGTGGATCGTCAACGGCTGGAAGGTAGTACCGCACCTGGCTCCGGTGTACCCCTGGCTCATCCAGGCCCTGCGAAATGACCGCGCCGCATAGTCACCGCAGTGGGCACCGCCCCGGATCCCTGAACGAGTCCAAGGGATCACCTGCGGACATGAGACCAGGTCGCCCAACGCCGATGTGTGACTAACGACCTGGACACCCTCACAACGGCACTCTATGCGCGGATTGACGACGAATTGAAGGCTTCGCCGTGGCTGGCACCGTGGCGGCCTGCCGTCGGAATCACGCCCACGCTCAGTGACGCCGAACTGATCACGCTCGCGGTCATGTCGGCGCTGCTCGGATACACCTCTGAGCGGCGCTGGCTTCGCCGCGTCGGGCGGGACTTCGGCCACCTGTTTCCCTATGTGCCCCAGCAGTCCGGCTACAACAAGCGGCTGCGCGCCGCGTTCTCACTGATCACCAGAATGATCCGGATCGTGGCTCGCGATACCTCACTGTGGAGGGACGATGTGTGGCTAGTCGACTCCACACCGGTCGGTTGCGGTTGCTCCCGCCAGACGTCCTCGCCGCTCACTCCGGGCAGACGATCATCGGGGATAAGAACTGCTTCGGCCGCGAGTTTGAGTACGGCCTCGCCGAGCGTCACATGAAGTTGCTGCGGCCAGCCCGCAGGGGAGAAGCCGAGCCAGCCGGGTCACACCTGTTCAAACCGTTGCGGCAGGTGATCGAGTCGATCAATCAGACCTGCAAGGGGCAGCTCAACCTGGAACGGCACGGCGGCAAGAGCCCGGCAGGGGTATCAGCCCGGGTCTTGTGTCGGATCCTCGCACTCACAGCGGCGATCTGGTACAACGACCAACTGGACAGCCCGTCAAGCGATCACTCACTGCCTACGATCACTGATCGCAACGGCATCTCTTGGACTCATTCATCCAGGGAGTGTGCCGGGCGCCGCGAGGCGGGCGGGACTTCGCGGACCCGCCCTGGGCGGACCCCTACGTCCCGTAGCGGGCGCGCAGGGCGTCCAGGGCGGCCGCCGTCGCCTCGTCGAAGCTCAGGCCCAGCCGCTTCGCGCGCTCCGCGTAGGCCTGGGCGGCGGAGGCCGCCTCGCGGGCGGCCCCGTCGCCGGCCGCCGCGACGAAGGTCCCGTTCCGGCCGCGGGTCTCGATCACGCCGTCGCCCTCCAGGGCCCGGTAGGCCTTCGCGACCGTGTTCGCCGCCAGCCCCAGTTCCTCGGCGAGCCCGCGCACCGTCGGCAGCTTGTACCCGACCGGCAGCTCCCCCGAGCGCGCCGCCTGGGCGATCTGCGTGCGCAGCTGCTCGTACGGGGCTGCGGCGCCGGCCGCGCCGTCGATCCGGATCTTCAGGTTCGTCGAGGTCACCCGGCGATTCTCCCCCATCCCCCGGGAAATTCGGAGGCATTCGCCCCGCCCCGGCACCTACGGTCGACGCCATGACCCTAAAGATCCGCGAGCTCCGCCCCGGCGATCCCTCGGACGCGGAGTCCGTCGTACGGGTGCGCCGCGCCGCCCTGCCCTTCATGATCACCACACCGGCCGGTGTGGCCTACGAGCTGGCCACCGCGCACCCCGGCAAGCGCTACCGCGTCCTCGCCGCCGAGACCGGGGACGGCCTCGTCGTGGGCACCGCCGAACTCGGACTCGCCCACCGCAGCCCCGAGCCGGGCCAGGCCTTCGTCAACGCCTACGTGGACCCCGCGCACCGCCGTCTCGGCGCCGGGTCCGCGCTGCTGGACGCGGCCGAGGAGTACCTGGCCGCGGAGGGCGCGGTGGACACGTACGCCTGGGTCCTCGACGAGCCGGCCCACCGCGCCTTCGCCGAGCGGCGCGGCTACCGCGCCTCCCGCTCCGCGCACTTCCTGCGCCTGGACCTGGCTGCCGGCCCGCTGCCGGAGCTCCCGGCGGTCCTGCCCGCCGGGGTCGAGCTGCGCCCGGCTTCGGCCTTCGCCGCGGACCCGCGCCCGCTGTTCGAGGCCGACGCGGCGGTGTCGGCCGACGAGCCGGGTGACGTACCGGAGGTGCTGGACGACTACGAGGACTGGCTGGGCAGCGTCTGGAACGAGCCGACCCTGGACAGGGAGCTGACCCGGGTCGTCCTGGTCGACGGGGTCGTGGCCGCGTTCTGCGCCGCCCGCACCGACGGCGCCACCCGCTACGGATCGGCGATGACCGGCACCCTGCGGGCCTTCCGCGGCCGCGGGCTGGCCAAGCTCGCCAAGACGGACTCGCTCCGCCGGGCCCGTGCCGCCGGCTACACGGAGGCCTTCACGGGCAACGACGCGGGGAACGAGCCGATGCTCGCCGTCAACAAGTGGTTCGGGTACGAGATCTGCGCGACCGAGTCGCGGTTCGCCAAGAAGCGGACGGAACCGGAGGACAGGGCATGACCGACCGCCTCACCGTCACCCTCACCAAGGCGGGCCGCACCAAGATCCGCTACCCCGCCGCCCTGGTCTGCGACACGGGCGACCGGATCTCCGTACGGGCGCCCTGGGCGGCGGACGGCGTACGGGACTTCGGCTTCGTGCGCTTCGAGCCCGGAGACGTGTTCACCGAGCACTTCTGGCGGACCCGCTGGTACGCCGTCAAGGAGGTCCGGACGGGCGAGGGCGTCCTCAAGGGCTGGTACTGCGACGTCACGCGCCCGGCGGAGGTGCGGGACGGCGGGATCCTCGTCGAGGACCTGGACCTGGACCTGTGGGTCTCGGCGGACGGAGCGACCGTACTGCGCCTGGACGAGGACGAGTTCGCGCAGAGCGGCCTCGCGGAGAGCGACCCGCGGGCGGCGGCGGAAGCCGTCCGCGCCCTCGACGCCCTGGCCGCCCGGGCCCGCGCCCCGCAAGGCCTGACCGCCCTCCTCACCTGAGCCCGGCACGACCACGCGGCCGAGGCGAGGAAGCGGGCCCGCGGCGGCGCCGAGGCGGGGTGGGGCGGCCCCGCGGGGCCGGTTCCTTGGGTGCTGCTTACCGGTGCCTTAAGCGGAGCGTAAGGATCTTGGGGAGGGGGCCGAACGGGGTCGCGGCGGGGGTGATGCGGGCTAGCTTGGCAGGGCCGAGGAGGGCACGGGGCGGCGTCGGATCCCACGGGGGGCGGCGCCGCCCGGCCCGGCTCCCGGCACGCCCACGACCGTGGCGCCCCGTCGCCGCTCCGAAGGAGATCCGCCCATGCCCGCACGCCGCCGCCGCACCGTGACCCGTATCG
This sequence comes from Streptomyces sp. NPDC001194, assembly GCF_042896985.1. Classification (NCBI taxonomy): domain Bacteria; kingdom Bacillati; phylum Actinomycetota; class Actinomycetes; order Kitasatosporales; family Streptomycetaceae; genus Streptomyces; species Streptomyces sp. NPDC001194. Next base: position 463,526 of record NZ_JBIAXU010000004.1, read on the forward strand.
CCGCAGTCGGCCTCGCCCCGCTCGCGGTGGCCGCGTACGCCGCCGGGCCCGCGGCCGCGCACGGCTCGATGACGGACCCGGTCAGCCGGGTGGCGGCCTGCTACGCGGAGGGGCCGGAGTCGCCGAAGTCCGCGGCCTGCAAGGCGGCGGTGGCGGCGAGCGGCGCGCAGGCGTTCTACGACTGGAACGCGGTGAACATCGCCAACGCGGCGGGCAACCACCGCTCGTTGATCCCGAACGGGCAGCTCTGCTCCGCCGGCAACGACAAGTACCGGGGCCTGGACCTGGCCCGCGCCGACTGGCCGGCCAGCCCGATGGCCTCGGGCCCGCACACCTTCCGGTACAAGGGGACCGCCCCGCACAAGGGCTCCTTCGAGCTGTACGTCACGAAGGACGGGTACGACCCGTCGAAGCCGCTGAAGTGGTCGGACCTGGAGCCGGCGCCGTTCGCGAAGGCCACCGACCCGGGCATGCAGAACGGGGACTACGTGTTCACCGGCACCGTGCCGAACAAGTCCGGGCGGCACCTGATCTACAGCATCTGGCAGCGCTCGGACAGCCCGGAGGCGTTCTACACCTGCTCGGACGTGGTGTTCGGCAAGGACAACGGTGGGAGCGGGGGCGACGGCGGCGCGAACGGCGGCGCCGGCACCACCCCGAGCACGAAGCCGAGCACCAAGCCGAGTGCGGCTACCGGCGCCAAGCCCTCCGACGTGCCGAAGGCCCCGACGGACCAGCAGATCGCGGACGGCGAGGGCAAGTCCACCGTCGAGCACAACGGCCACGGCGACAACGACCCGAAGACGAACGGCAGCACCGCCCTCGCCGCGCTCCCCGTCCCCTCGGATTCTCCCGCGGGCACCAACCTCGCCGAGACCGGCGGCAGCGCCGCGACCCCGGCGATCGCGATCGCCGGGGCGGGCGTACTGGCCGTCGGAGCGGCCGTGCTGTTCGGTGTGGCCCGACGCCGTGCGACGACGCCGGGCCGCCACGGCCTCTAGCCGCGGGGCTTCACCGGCTCCGGCCCGTCACCTGCGCGTCATTCGAAGACCGACGCGCAGGTGGTCCGGGACGCGTGGGCCGGGTCGAGGGAGTTGAGCGCCTCGTGCCAGGCGATGCGGTCGGTGAGTCCGATGGCGACGTGCTCGGAGAGGTCCAGCGGGCACAGGTCCTGGAGCACGACGTTGCGCACGTTCGAGCCGGTCCCCTGGAGGAAGGCGCTCCGGTAGGGCGTGACGACCTCGTCGTACTTGGTCGCGATGACCGTGTACTGGACGCCGGGCACGGTGTCCCCGCCCGCGTTCAGCTTGGTGACGAAGGGGGATCCGGCGATCTGGTCGGCCAGCCCCGGGGTCGCGGAGCTGATCAGGTCCTCGGCGCCGGGGAAGTACGGGAGCAGCTGGGTGAGCCCGGCCAGGGTGGTGCCGTGGTTGTCGGGGGCGAGCCCGATCAGGGCGTTGACCTTGGGGGCGCCGCCGAGGAACTTCAGGTAGTAGTTCGGCATCATGCCGCCCTGCGAGTGGCCGACGATGTCGGTCTTCGGGGCCCCGGTGGAGGCCAGCACCTTGTCGACGAACACCTGGAGCTGGCCCGCCGACTTGTCGATGGGGCCGAGCCCGTTGAAGAAGGGCACGCCGGGCAGCTGCCCGTAGTCGAGCGAGTAGACGCAGTACCCGCGGTGGACGAGGTACGGAGCGAATCCGAGCCAGTTGTCCACGGAGTTGCCGAACGTGCCGTGGACGAGGACGACGGGGCGCGGGTGGGCGGCGGAGGGCTTGCAGGACCAGTCGTTCCAGCCGCTGCTGGGTGCCGACGCGGCCTGCGCGGCGCCGGCGGGGGCGACGAGGGCGGCGGCGAGGGCGAGGACGGTCAGCGGGCGGAGCAGGCGTCGCCAAGGCAGCATCGAGTGATCTCCTTGCGGGTCAGGGAAATACGTGGGGGTTCGTCCCGTGATCCGGATCACAAGGGGGGGCTGCTTCGGCCAAATTACGGGCGAGTAGCAAAACTTGAAAGTTACGCGTCAGTAAAAAATGCGTGTCGGGCCCCCGGCGCGAGTCCGGGGCGATCGTCCGTCAAGTCGCGCCCGAGGCAGACGCGTTGCCGCCGCCCCGCGGGACCGTCGCCGGGCCGCGCGGGACCTGCGACAGGCCGCGCCGGCCCGGCCGAGCCGCTGCCCCAGCCCGCGCCGGCCCGCCCCCGTCCGCCGCAGTCCGCCCTAGGCCGCGCGGCGGAACGTGGCCGCCGGGCGGACCGTGCCCGGGCCGAAGCGGGCGTTCGCCCGGTCGACGGCCGCCTCCACCGTCAGGCGGGCCTCGCGGACCGGGTCCAGCGAGATCTGCCGGGACGCCCGTTCGGCGCCCGTCAGGTCCTCGGCGCGCAGCACCATGCCGGTCAGCCGGGCCCGTTGCAGCCCCGCCGCGTCGAGCAGGCGGTACGCCGCCGCCCGCAGGTCCTCGTCGTGCCCGGACGCCTCGGGGAGCCGCCGGGTCCGCTCCCAGCGGGTGCCGCCGGCGAACTGCAGCGTCAGCGACAGGGCCCGGGCGGCCTGGCGGCGGCCGCGCAGCACCGCGCCGAGGCGGACCACCAGGGCGAGGAGCACGGCCCGGGCGTGCGGGCCGTCGAGCTCGTGCCGGGTGAAGCCGCTACGGACGGCGGCCGACGGGGGCAGGTCCTTCGGGGTGACGGGGCGCGGGTCGATCCCGCGGGCGCGTTCCGCCGCCAGCCGGCCCGCCCGCTGCCCCAGGATCCGTTCGACCGTGCCCGGGGAGACCGCCGCGACCGCGCCGACCGTGTGCAGTCCGTACCCGCGCAGCGCCTCCGCCTGTTTGGGGCCGACGCCGTGCAGGGCCTCCACCGGCAGCGGCCCCAGGAAGGCGTCCGCCCCGTCCTCGGGCACGGCCAGGACCCCGCCGGGCCCTGGGATCCGGGAGGAGGCCGTCGCCGCCACCGCCCAGGTCCCAGCGACCCCGATCCGCACGTCGGTGCCGAGCCGGGCGAGCGCGCGCAGCCGCACCAGTTCGGCGATCCGGCCGGCGTCCGCGCCGAAGTACCGCTGTGCGCCGCGTACGTGCACCAGCGCCGCCCGGGGCGGCAGGGCCTGCACCGTCGGGGAGAACTCCCGCAGGAGTTCCAGGACTTCGCGGTACCCCTCCTCGGTCAGCGCCGGAGCGCACCGTACGTGCAGGACGCCGCCCGCCGGGGTCATCCCGCGCTCCCCGGGCTGGAGTGCCACAGCTTGCGGCCGGTGGCGGCGCGGTCGCCGGCCGGCTGGAGGTCGGCCCACGGGTTCATCTCGTATCCGGTGGACAGGTGGATGCGGCGCCCCGGACCGGCGCCGCCCGCCGCGTCCCCGCCGCCCGCCGCGTCCCCGCCGCCCGGCAGGGGCTCCGCCAGCCGGGCCGCGACCGCGTCCAGGCCGCCCGCGGCCCGCAGTTCGACCAGCTCGGCCAGGTCCCAGGCCGCCGCGCCGACCACGCTCAGGCTCTGCGGTCCGCGCCGCTGGACGACACCCCGTACGAGCAGCAGGAACGAGTGGAAGACGGTGTGCGCGCACGCCTCGTGGCTGTCGTCGAAGAAGGCCAGGTCGACCAGGCCCGTCCCGTCGTCCAGCGTGCTGAAGACGACCCGCCTCCCGGATCGGATCGGCGGGGTCTGGGTGGCCGCCTTGGCCCCCGCGACCAGCACCGTCCGGCCGTGCTCCACCTCGCGCAGCCTGCGGGCGGGAACCACCCCCAGCTCCGCGAGGAAGGCGTGGTGGTCCCCCATCAGGTGCCGCGAGGCGTCCATGCCGAGCACGCCCAGCTCCGCGCTGAGCCGCTCCGCCTCGTTCAGGTCGGGCAGGCCGACCGGGGCCGTGGACCGCCCGCCGTCCAGCGGGAGTTGGACGTTGCCCGGCCGGGCCCCCGCCGAGCGCTGCGCGCCGTGCAGTTCGGCCACGTGCAGCAGCAGGTCGCGCCGGTTGGCACCGAAGGCGTCCAGCGCCCCGACCTGCGCGAGCCGCCCCGCGACCGGCCGGCCCGGGTGGGCCCGGTCCCAGAAGTCGCGCAGCGATCCGTACGGCTGCCCTTCCTCGATCCGGCGGGCCTCCGCCTCGCTGATGCCGTGGACGTCGGCCAGGGCCAGCCGGAGCCCCCACACCGGCGGGGTCCCGGCCTCGGACACCAGTTCGATGCGGTGGGCCACCGCCGACCGGTTCACGTCCAGCGGCAGCACCGGTACGCCCCGCCGCCGCGCGTCCGCCAGCAGCAGCCGCTTCGGGTACATCCCCGGGTCGTGCGTGAGCAGCCCGGCGTAGAACGCGGCCGGGTGGTGCGCCTTCAGCCAAGCCGACTGGTACGTCGGGACCGCGAAGGCCACCGCGTGCGCCTTGCAGAAGCCGTAACTGCCGAACGCCTCGACGATCTCCCAGGTCCGGCCGATCACCTCGGCCGGGTAGCCCCGTTCGCCCGCCTTCGCCGCGAACCACACCTTGATCCGCGCCTGCGACTGCGGGTCGGAGAGCCCGCGCCGCACCCGGTCCGCCTCGTCGCGCCCGCAGCCGGTCATGACGTGCACGATCTCGATGATCTGCTCGTGGAAGACCACCACCCCGTACGTCTCGCGCAGCGCGTCCGCCAGGTCCGCGTGCGGGAAGCGGACCGGGGCCCGCCCGTGCCGCGCCTCGATGAACGGCCGCACCATGTCGGCGGCGACCGGGCCGGGCCGGAACAGCGAGATGTCGACGACCAGGTCGTGGAAGGTGGCGGGCTGGAGCCGCCCCACCAGGTCGCGCTGGCCCGGGGACTCGATCTGGAAGCAGCCGAGCGTCTCGGCCGAGCGGATCAGCTCGTACGTCGCCGGGTCGCCCGGCGGCACCTGCGCCGGGTCGTCCAGGTCGAGCTCCTCCCCCGTGCCGCGCCGGATCTCCGCGACGGCGTGCGCCATCGCGGACTGCATCCGTACGCCCAGCACGTCGAGCTTGAGCAGCCCGAGCTCCTCCACGTCGTCCTTGTCGAACTGGGACATGGGGAAGCCCTCGCCGCTGGTGGGCACCACGGGGGTGCGCGCGAGCAGGGAGGCGTCGGAGAGCAGCACCCCGCACGGGTGCATGGCGATCCCGCGCGGCAGCGCGTCCAGCGCCTCGACGAGCTCCCACAGCCGCCCGTGCTCCTCGCCGCGCACGTCGCGCAGTTCGGGGAGCTCGGCCAGGGCCGTGCGGGCGTCGCGGGCCCGGATGTGCGGGAAGGCCTTGGCCAGCCGGTCGACGGTGGCCGGGTCCATGGACAGGGCGGCGCCGACGTCGCGGATCGCGTGCCGGACCCGGTAGGTCTCGGGCATGGAGACGGTGGCGACGCGCTCGGTGCCGAAGCGGTCGATGATCCGCCGGTAGACCTCCAGCCGGCGGGCCGACTCCACGTCGATGTCGATGTCGGGCAGGACGTGGCGGCGCTTGGACAGGAACCGCTCCATCAGCAGGCCCTGTTCGACGGGGTCGGCGTGGGCGATGCCGAGGAGGTGGTTGACGAGGGAGCCGGCGCCGGAGCCGCGGGCGGCCACCCGGATGCCCATCTCCCGTACGTCGTCCACGACCTGGGCGACCGTCAGGAAGTACGAGGCGTACCCGTGGTAGGCGATGATGTCCAGCTCGTGGTGCATCCGCTCCCAGTACGCGCGGTCGTCGGCGTAGCCGCGCAGCACCATGCCGGCGGAGACCCGGGAGGCGAGGACCCGCTGGGCGGTGCGGTGGGCCGCGCCGACGAGGTGGGCCTCGGGGAAGTGCACGGAGCCCATGCCGAGGTCGTCCTCGGGGTCCACCACGCAGGCCTCGGCGGTACGCAGCGTCTGCGCGAGCAGCCCGCGCGCGTCGGCGGGGCGCAGGCCCGCGGCCCGGCAGATCCGGTCGGCGGCCGCGGCCATGGCGGCGGGGTCCTTGAGCCAGCGCTCGCCGCCGTCGAGATTGCGGGGGTCGACGGGGACGAGCCGGCGGGCCGCGTCGAGGACGTCGGCGACCGGGCCCTGGCCCGGGTCGGCGTACCGGACGGCGTTGGTCAGCACGGCCGGGACGCCCTGCTCGGCGGCGAAGCCGACCGTACGGGCGGCCAGGCGCAGCGAGCCGGGGCCGGTGCCGGTGCGTCCGTGGTCGACGGCCTCCAGGCGGAGGGAGTCCCCGTAGACCTCCCGCCAGGGCGCGAGCAGCCGGGCGGCCCGGTCCGGCCGGCCGGCGGCCAGCGCCCGGCCCACCTCGGAGCCGGGCCCGAGCAGCACGTACACCCCTTCGCCGCGCAGCTGCGCCCGGGGAAGCAGCGGTGGCCCGTCGCCGGCCGCGGCGTGGGCGGCGGTGACCATGCGGCACAGCTCGGCCCAGCCGGCGGCGCCGTCGCGGGCCAGGAAGGTGGCCCGGGGTGCGGACTCGTCGACGAAGGCTCCGCCGGCCACGGGGTGCCGCCGCCGGTGGGACGGCTCGCCGGAGCCGCCCGGTCCGGCCGCCCCGGCCGGTCCCGCGGAGCCCCCCGGCCCCGCGGAGCCCGCCGCGTGCGACACGGCCAGGTCGACCCCGAACAGCGGCCGGATCCCGGCCCGGGCGCAGGCCTTCGCGAACCGGACGGCGCCCGCGAGGGTGTCGCGGTCGGTCAGGGCGAGGGCGTCCATGCCCCGGTCGGCGGCGCGTTCCGCCAGCCGTTCGGGGTGGGAGCCTCCGTAGCGCATGGAGAACCCCGAAACGGTGTGCAGATGCGTAAAACCAGGCACCCGCGGCCTCCTGCTTCGCTCGAACGTGAACACCACCCCCGTCTCCACCATAGAGCAATTCGAATATCCGTGCGAAACATTCGTTCGAAGACCGTGCTGGTCGGGCCGCCTCCCGCCCCGTCATCCATTCGGCCCGTCCCTGCTGCGTGCCGTCCCCCGTACGCCGAGCGTGTGAGTCATGACCCAGCCCACCTCCCCGCCTCCGTCCGCCGGGTTCCTCGCCGAGGTCAAGGACGCCGTCACCCTCCGGGCCGCCCTGCTGCTCGTGGGGGTGCTGGCGCTCCAGCTCGCCTTCGTCACCTCCTACATCGGGGCCTTCCACCAGCCGAAGCCCAGCGAGATCCCGATCGCCGTGGCCGCCCCCGCCCGGCAGGTCGCCGAGCAGTCCGCGCAGCAGCTCGCCGACCTGCCCGGGAAACCGCTCGACCCGCACGCGGTCCAGGACGAGGCGGCCGCGACGGCGGAGGTGAAGGACCGGGACGTGGACGGGGCGCTGGTCATCGACCCGGCCGGCCCGGCCGACCGGCTGCTGGTGGCGAGCGGCGCCGGCGCCTCGCTCTCGCAGGCCCTCGAACAGGTCGTCGGCCGTGTCGAGCAGGCCCGGGGCAGGGCCGTGCGGGTCGTCGACGTGGCCCCGGCCGCCGCGGGCGACGCCCGCGGCCTGAGCGCCTTCTACCTCGTCATCGGCTGGTGCGTCGGCGGCTACCTGTGCGCCGCGATCCTCGCGATCAGCGCCGGCGCCCGGCCCGCCAACTCCCACCGCGCCTTCATCCGGCTCGGCGCGCTGCTGCTGTACTCGATCGCCGCCGGGCTGCTCGGCACGGTCATCGCGGGCCCGATCCTGGGCGCGCTGCCCGGCGGCATCATGGCCCTGTGGGGGCTGGGCACCCTCGTCGTCTTCGCGGTCGGGGCGATCACCCTGGCCTTCCAGGGGGTGGCGGGCGTCGTCGGCATCGGCCTCGCGATCCTGCTGGTGGTGGTGTTCGGCAATCCGAGCGCGGGCGGCGCCTACCCGTATCCGCTGCTGCCTCCGTTCTGGAGGGCCATCGGCCCGGCCCTGCCACCGGGCGCGGGCACGTACGCCGCGCGCTCGATCACGTACTTCGAGGGCAACGCGGCGGCCGGACCGATGCTGGTGCTGGCAGCCTGGGCGGTGCTCGGCTCGGCCGCCACCGTGACCTGCGCGGTCTTCCGCGGGGGCCGCCCGGGGGCCGCCGTGGGCAGCGGGCTCCCGGACGAGGCGCCGGACGGTGAGGGGGCGGCGGCCCGATGAGCACCCCGGGCGGCGGCGGCACGGGCGGCGGCAGGAGCGGACGCGGCACGGGCGGCGGCAGCGGCACGGGCGGCGGCGAGCGCGGCAACGGCCTCCTCGGGCTCCGCAACCGCCAGGGCCCCGCCGCCCAGGCCGTCTCCGTCAAGCGGATGGAGCCCAGCGCCCAGGCCCAGCTGGGCGCGCTCGGCCTCACCGGCTTCATCGTGGTCACCGTCATCGCCACCGGGATCGACGCGGGCGTCTTCCCCGAGAAGCTCGGCCACTCGGTACTGCCGCTGGTCGGCTTCTTCATCGGCGGCCTCGCCCAGCTGCTGGCCGGGCTCTTCCAGGCCCAGCGCGGCGACACCTGGCACGCCACCGTCTTCGGCGGCTTCGGCCTGTTCTGGATGTCCAAGGCCTGCCTGCTCCAGTGGGTGCTGCCGGCCACCGAACCGGCGCTGCGCGGGGACGTCAGCGGCCTGTTCACCCTGCCCTGGGTGTTCGTGGTGTTCGTGCTGTGGGTGGGGAGCTTCCGGATCCACCTGGTGCTGCTGTCGACCTTCACCTGCGTCCTGGTCGTCTTCGTCGGGATGACCGTGGCCGGGTTCACCGGCTCGCAGACCTGGCTCCGGGTCACCGGCTGGAGCGGGCTGCTCGCCGCCCTCGGGGCCACGTACCTCCTGGCCGGGCAGATCATGGCGAGCACCTGGGGCCGCCAGGTGCTCCCGATGGGCCGCTTCCTCGCCCCGGAGGAACACCCGGAGACCTGACCGGCGCGTCCGGCCCGCACGGACGCCCCGGACGCACCGGACGCACCGGACGCACCGACGCCCGGACGCCCGGACGCACCCGGCACCCTCAGGCCTTGTGGACCACCTCTCCCGCCACCACCACCGTCTCGGCCACCGTGCCCGGGATCCGCTCCGGGGCCACGGTCAGGATGTCCCGGGACAGCACCACGAAGTCCGCCGCCTTGCCCACCGTCAGCGACCCGCGGTCCGCCTCCAGGAAGTTGGCGTGGGCCGAGCCCATCGTGTAGCCGTACACCGCCGTCGCCACGTCCACCGTCTCGGCCGGCTGCCACGGGTCCCCGCCGTCCAGCGGGCGGCGGGTGACCGCCGTGTAGATCCCGATCATCGGGTCCATCTCGGCCACGTTCCAGTCGCTGGAGAACGCCAGCACCGCCCCCGCCTCGGCCAGGCTCCGCATCGGCCACGCCTTGTGCCAGCGGTCCTCGCCCACGTTCTCCGCCCAGTCCTGGCCCGGCCCGGCGATCTCCGGCGCGCAGTGCCGCGGCTGCATGCAGGCCACCACGCCGAGCCCGGCGAAGCGCGGCACGTCCGCCGGGTCCAGGCATTCCACGTGCACCACCTGGTGGCGGGCGTCCCGCGGCCCGTTGACCGTACGGGCGTGCTCGACGGCGTCCAGGACCGTACGGATCCCCCGGTCGCCCGTGGCGTGCACGAAGCACTGGAACCCGCGCGCGTCCAGGCGCGCCAGCAGCTCCGCGAACTCCTCCGCCGGGTAGAAGGTCTCGCCCCGGTGCGCCCCGCACCCGGTGTACGGCTCCAGCAGCGCGGCCGTGCGCGGCTCGACCACGTCGTCGATGTACAGCTTGAGCGGCCCGACCCGCAGCCGGTCCCCGGAGTACATGCGGGCCGCCGCCGCGAAGGCGTCCAGCTCCTCCTCGGTCGTACCGCGCGGGTGGAACAGCGCCGCCACGATCCGCGAGCGCAGCCGGCCCTCGGCGCGGGCCCGCTCGTAGAGCTCCAGGTCGTCCAGGGAGTTCTGCGGCTCCACGACCGTGGTGATGCCGAAGCCGATCGCGTCGTCCAGGCTCTTGGCGAGGCGCCCGTACTGCCGGTCCGGCGAGGCCCACGGCACGCCGAGTTCGCGCAGCGCCCGGTGGCCGTCCCGGGAGAGCCCCTTGATCGCGAAGTCCTTGACGAAGCCGGTGGGCTCGCCGGTCTCCGGATCGACGGCCGCGGTGCCGAAGGGCAGGTCGGTACGGTCCTTCGTGACCCCGAGCCGGCGCATCGCGGCCGTGTTCAGCCAGGCGGTGTGCACGTCGTACGAGAGCACGATCGCCGGGACCTCCCCGGTGACCGGGTCCAGGTCGGCGGCGGTGGGCATCCGCCCGCCGGGGATCGCGGAGTAGTCGAAGGCCTCGGCCTCGATCCACTCGGCGTCCGGGTGCGCCTCCCGCCAGGCCCCGATCCGGTCGAGGATCGCCTCCAGGGTGCGCACTCCGGCCAGCTGTACGCAGGCGTCGTCGGAGCCGAGCCGGACGTGGTTGTGGGCGTCGACGAACCCGGGCAGCACCAGCCGGCCGCCCGCGTCGATCCGCTCGGTGTCCGGGCCCGCCCAGGCGGCGGCCTCCGCGTCCGGGCCGAGCCAGACGATCCGGCCGTCGGACACGGCCAGGGCCTCGGCCTCGGGCAGGTCCGGGTCGACGGTGTGGATCCGGGCTCCGGTGAGCAGCAGGTCGGCGGGGAACGGGTGCGGCATGGGTGGTGCTCCTGTGCAGAGGGGGCGGCGGGGGGGCGGAGTGGCGGTACGAGGGGTCAGGCGGCCGGGACGTACGCGGGCACCCGGCGGGCGAGGAACCAGTACGTGAGCGCGGAGACGACGGAGCCGAGCAGGGTCAGGTCGGCGCCGCCGAGCGGGGCCACCAGCGGGCCGGTCCACAGCTCGGAATCGCAGGTCAGCGCCGCGAAGGCCATGCCGGCCAGCAGGGCGGCCATGCCGGCGGGGTGGTAGCCGGCCCGGTACCAGTAGGCGCCCGCGCTCCCGGCGTGCAGCGCGTCGGAGTCGTAGCGGCAGCGGCGCAGCAGCATGTCGGCGAGGAAGACCCCGCCCCAGGGCGCGAACACGATGATCAGGAGGGAGAGGAAGGAGAGCAGCGAGGTGGTGAAGTCGGTCAGGAAGAGCGCGGCGAGCGAACCGGCTGCGGTGACCGCGGCGCTGATCACGATGGCGCGGGCCCGGCTCCACGGGATGCCGAGGACCTGGAGGTTCAGGCTGGAGGAGTAGAGGGTGATGATCGAGTTGGTGACGGAGCCGCCGAGCACGAGCGCCAGGAACGCCGGCTGGAACCAGCCCGGGAGCAGGCTCTCGGCCCCCGCGACGGCGTCGGTCATGTCGGTCTGGGTGGCCGCGGCGACCCCGGCGACGCCGAGGGCGACGGAGGAGACGAACCCGCCGAGGGCGCCCATCCAGGTGATCGACTTCAGGGAGGTGGTCCGGGGCAGGTAGCGGGTGTAGTCGGCGGGCATCGGCAGGTACGAGAAGGGCCCGGCCAGCATCACGACGAAGGCCAGGCTCCAGCCGGACAGGCCCGGGGCCGCGGCGTGGACGGGGGCGGCGGTCTGCGCGCCGGGCAGCAGGAAGACGAGCAGCGCGCCGAAGCCGAGGGCGAGGACGTAGGCCATCCAGCGCTCGGCGAACTGCACGGTGGCGTGGCCCCACATCGCGACGGCGAAGGTGAGCGCGAGGGTGATCCCGAGCGCGAGGGCCCGTACCGCGGCGCCTTCGCCGAGGCCGACCTCGGCGAAGAACACCTCCAGGGCGAGCGTGCCGACCACGGTGTTGACGATGGTGTAGCCGATGCTCACCACCCAGTTCAGGACGCCGGCCGGGAAGTTCCCGCGGATGCCGAAGGCGGCCCGGGAGATGACGAGGGTGGCGGTGCCGGTGCGGATGCCGCTGAGCCCGGCGGCGCTGACCGCGAAGAAGGACAGTCCGCTGATCACGACGACGGCGGTGGCCTGCCAGAAGGAGAGTCCGAAGGCCACGGCGAGGGCGCCGTTGATCACGTAGGTGAAGGTGAGGTTGGAGCCGAACCAGAGCCAGAAGAGGTCTCGGGCACCGCCGTGCCGCTCGGCGTCGGGGATGGGGTCGATGCCGTGGGTCTCGACCCGGAACACCTCGTCGACGTCGGCCGTCGTCTCCTGCGTCGCGTCCTGCTGCGTCATGCGCCGTACCCCTGACTGTGGACCCGCTGAACCTTGAATGACGTTCTAAGTTCTTGAATGGCATTCAAGATGCGCCGCCGATCGGGACCGCGTCAAGACCCTGTCCGGGATAAGGTCGGGCCACGAAGATCGGGAAGGCGGCAGGGGTGGCGGGAGCAGCCGGGGCAGGCGGGGCAGCGGGGTCGGCACGGCGACGCGACGGGCGGATCGCCCAGGAGCGGATGCTGGAGGAGGCCATGGCGGCGATCGCCGAGGGCGGTCTGGCGGAGCTGACGATGTCGGCGCTCGCCGAGCGGCTCGGCACCAGCGGCGGCCACATCCTCTACTACTTCGGCAGCAAGGACCGGCTGCTGCTGGCCGCGCTGCGCTGGAGCGAGGACCGGCTCGCCGCGGAGCGCACGCGGTTGCTGGCGCGCCGGGTCACCGCGCACCGCAAGCTCGCCCTCTTCCTGGAGCTGTACCTGCCGCGCGGCCCCCGCGATCCGCGCTGGACCCTGTGGATCGAACTGTGGGCCCGCACCCCCGCCAACGAGGACCTGCGCGCCGCCCAGCAGGAGATCGACGACGGCTGGCAGCGCGACCTGGAGGCCCTGCTCGCGAAGGGCGTGGACCAGGGCCGCTTCACCGCCGCCCTGGACGTGCCCGCCCGGGCCTCGGAGCTGCTCGCTCTGCTGGACGGGCTGAGCACCCGGGTGGTGCTCGGACAGCGCGGCGCCGACCGGGCCGCGTCCCTGGAGCGGGCCCGCTCGGCGGCGGCCCTGCTCGTCCCGCACGCCTAGGGCGTGTCCGGGGTGTACGCGCAAAGCCCGCCCGGGCCTTTCCGTGCGCCCGGGCGGGCCCTCGCGTTCGCGGTGATCGGGCGTCAGGCGGCCGGCGCGCCCTCCGCGTTGCCGTAGTACGCCTGCCGCATCAGCCGCTGCATGTCGTCGATCATCGGCATCCGCGGGTTGGCGGGCGCGCACTGGTCGGCGTACGCGTTCACGGCCTGCGCCGGCAGGGCCTCCAGGAAGGCCTGCTCGTCCACGCCCTCCTCCGCGAACGAGGCCGGGATCCCGCACCTGGCGCGCAGCTCCTCGACGGCGCGGGCGTACGATTCGACGCCCTCGGCCGGGGTCGCGGCCGGCAGGCCCAGCATCCTCGCGATCTCCTGGAAGCGCTCCGGAGCCCGGTAGACCTCGGCCTTCGGCCACGGGGTTGCCTTGTGCGAGACCGTCCCGTTGTACCGGATCACGTGCGGCAGCAGCAGGGCGTTGGTCCGGCCGTGGGCCACGTGGAAGGTGTTGCCCAGGGTGTGCGCCATGGCGTGGACCAGGCCCAGGAAGGCGTTGGCGAAGGCCATGCCGGCCACCGCGCCGGCGTTGTGCATCTTCTCGCGCGCCTCCGGGTCGTTCGGCCCGTCCACCACGCAGCGTTCGAGGTTCTCGAAGACCAGCTTGACGGCCTGGAGGCACAGCCCGTCGGTGTAGTCGTTCGCGTAGGCGGAGACGTACGCCTCGGTGGCGTGCGTCAGGGCGTCGAATCCGGAGTCGGCGGTCACGGTGGCCGGCAGCCCCATCGGGAGCACCGGGTCGACGATGGCGACGTCCGGGGTCAGCGCGTAGTCGGCCAGCGCGTACTTCCGGGCGGCGGCCGGGTCGGAGATGACGGCGAACGGGGTGACCTCGGAGCCGGTGCCCGAGGTGGTCGGGATGGCCACCATCCGGGCCTTCTCGCCCAGTGCGGGGAAGGTGTAGGCCCGCTTGCGGACGTCGAAGAACTTCTCCTTCGCGTCGGCGAACTCCACCTCGGGGCGCTCGTACATCAGCCACATGATCTTCGCGGCGTCCATCGGGGACCCGCCGCCGAGGCCGATGATCGTGTCCGGCCGGAACTCGCGCATCAGCGCGGCGCCCGCCCGCACGGTGGCGAGCTCCGGGTCGGGCTCGACGTCGTCGATGACCTGGACGGCGACGGAGCCCTCGCGGGCCTGCAGGATGTCGGTCACCTTCTGTACGAAGCCCAGCGCCACCATCGTCTTGTCGGTGACGATCGAGACCCGGCCGATGCCCTCCATCTCGCCCAGGTGGCGGATGGAGTTGCGCTCGAAGTAGATCTTCGGCGGGACCTTGAACCACTGCATGTTGTTGTTTCGCCGTCCGATCCGCTTGATGTTGATCAGGTTGACCGCGGTGACGTTGTTCGAGACCGAGTTGTGGCCGTACGAGCCGCAGCCGAGGGTCAGCGAGGGGAGGAAGGCGTTGTAGACGTCGCCGATCCCGCCGAAGGTGGAGGGCGCGTTGGCGATGACGCGGACCGCCTTGACCTTCCTGCCGAACTCCTCGACGAGCGCCTCGTCCTCGGCGTGGATGGCGGCGCTGTGGCCCAGACCGTGGAACTCGACCATCGCGGCGGCCAGTTCCAGGCCGTGCTCGGTGTCGGAGGACTTCAGCGCGGCCAGCACCGGGGAGAGCTTCTCGCGGGTCAGCGGCTCGCCGTCGCCGACCTCGTTGCACTCGGCGAGGAGCAGGGAGGTGCCTTCGGGGACGCTGAACCCGGCCTGCTCGGCGATCCAGTGCGGGGATCTGCCGACGACCGCCGCGTTCAGCTTCGCGCCGGCGCAGTTCGCGGCGTAGGCGGTCGTGCCGAAGACGAACTGCTCCAGCTTGGCCTTCTCGGCGGCGCTCACCACGTGGGCGCCGAGCCGCCGGAACTCGGCGAGGCCCCGCTCGTAGATCTCGGCGTCGAGGATGACGGCCTGCTCGGAGGCGCAGATCATGCCGTGGTCGAAGGCCTTGGAGAGCACGATGTCGTGGATCGCGCGGTCCAGCCTGGCGCTCTTGTGGACGTACGCGGGCACGTTGCCGGCGCCGACGCCCAGGGCTGGCTTGCCGCAGGAGTAGGCGGCCTTGACCATCGCGTTGCCGCCGGTGGCGAGGATGGTGGAGACGCCCGGGTGGTTCATGAGGGCGCCGGTGGCCTCCATGGAGGGCTGCTCGACCCATTGCACGCAGTCGGCGGGGGCGCCGGCCGCGACGGCGGCGTCCCGCACGATCCGGGCCGCCTCGGCCGAGCAGTGCTGCGCGGAGGGGTGGAAGGCGAAGATGACCGGGTTGCGGGTCTTCAGGGCGATCAGCGCCTTGAAGACGGTGGTGGAGGTCGGGTTGGTGACCGGGGTCATCGCGCAGACGACGCCGACGGGTTCGGCGATCTCGGTGATGCCGTTCAGCTCGTCGCGCCGGATGACGCCCGCGGTCTTCAGGCCGCGCATCGAGTTCACGACGTGCTCGCACGCGAAGAGGTTCTTGACGGCCTTGTCCTCGAACAGCCCGCGGCCGGTCTCCTCGACGGCGAGCCGGGCCAGTTCGCCGTGCTGCCCCAGGGCTGCCAGCGAGGCCTTCTTGACGATGTGGTCGACCTGCTCCTGGCCGAAGGCCTCGAACCGGCCGAGCGCCGTCAGCGCCCGCTGGACGAGTCCGTCCACCATCTCGTTCGCCTGCATGGCGGGAACTCCTTCGCATCGACACGACCGGAACGGTTTTCCTGACGCCTCAATTCGACACCCGAAACCAAAACCCGCGGCCCCGACAAAGCCCTTTCCCGCCAGGCCGAAGGTCCCCCCGACTCCATCGAACCCTCCCCCAAAAACCCACCTGACCTGCTGTTTCAACCAATGACCAAAGCCCCTGCTCGCTTGTGAAATCTTTCACAAGAATTTCTCCCCGCTCTCACTCTCCGCATTCCCCGCCCCGCCGCAGACCGGCCGTGCTTCCATCGGAGGCAGGGCGTCGCAGCGGGAGGGAGCCGGGATGCGCATCGAGGTGGGCCGGGGCGACGGGCGGAAGGTGATCGCGCAGCAATGGGGGGCTCCCGACGGCTCACCGGTCCTGCTGCACCACGGCATGCCGGGCAGCCGCCTCGGCGTCGCGCTCGGCGACGCCCCCGAACGCCATCCGCACGTCCGCTTCTTCGCCTACGACCGGCCCGGCTACGGGGACTCCGGCCGAGCACCGGGGCGGTGCGTGGCCGACGCGGCCGACGACTCCGCCGCCGTCGCGGACGCCTTCGGCATCGGCCGCTTCGCGGTCGTCGGCCGTTCCGGGGGCGGTCCGCACGCGCTCGCCTGCGCGGCCCTGCTCCCCGACCGGGTGACGGCCACGGCCTGCCTGGTCGGCATGGCGCCCCGCGACGGCGCCGGACTCGACTGGTATGCCGGCATGACCCCGTACAACGTGGAGCACTACACGCTCGCGGACCACGACCCGGCGGCGCTGGAACTGCGTCTCTCCGCCCGGGCGGAGGAGATCCGCCGGGATCCCGGCCGGCTGCTCGAGGACTTGCGCGGGGACCTCCCGGCCGCGGACCTGCGGATCCTGGCCGACGAGCGGGTGCGCCAGTCCGTCCTGGACAACTTCCGTGAGGCGCTGCGGACCTCCGCGTACGGATGGCTGGACGACTCCCTCGCGTTCCGCCGGCCCTGGGGGTTCGACCCGGGAGGGATCACCGGCCCCGTCATGCTCTGGCACGGCGCCGAGGACGTGTTCTCCCCCGTGGGCCATTTCCACTGGCTCGCGGAACGCATCGGGCACGGCACAGCGGTGCTCAAGCCCGGAGCCGGCCATTTCGCGGCGCAGTACGCCCTCTCGGAGGCACTGGACTGGCTGCGGGGCCAGGAGGTGTCCGCCTAGGGGGCGTCATCCGGCGGGCGGCGCGGTCCTGGGTACGGGCACCGTCGGCGCACTCGCCCGGGGCTGCTCCACGGGTGCGGCCACCGATTCCCGGGCACCCTTGAGGCAGTCGATGACCCGCTCGTGCATGTCCCCGACGCTGTCCACCACCTGGATGCGCATGTGGAGGGCCTGTACCTCGTCGACGAACCGCTTCGAGAAAACCCCCACGGCTATCGTCTCGTAGGTACCGGTCGCCACCAGCGGGAATCCCGCTCCGAAGCTGACCAGGCGGAATTCGACGGCGGGCCGCAGCCCCGCCTCGCCCAGCCGCTCACCGGCTTCGCCCAGGCTCAGCCACGCCCCCTCGGGAACCGGCCTCCCGTCGAACGGATCGCCCTGCATCACCACGAAGTAGTCGACGCGATGCACCCCCACGTTGTGCTGGCCGCCGTTGAGGACGCCGGTCTTCCAGGCCTTCGACTCGCCCGGCAGTTCCCCCTCCACGTACTCGGAGCGCCACCCCAGCATCGGCCGTACCGTACGCGCGTACTGGGCGCGGGCCAGGACGGCGCCGGCTGCCACGGCCAGCAGGCTCGCGAGGGGTTCGGCGCCCATCAGCTGGAGCCGCCACGGCCAGTGGGCGCGGGAGGCTTCGGACATGTTCCCCCGCACGATCTCCCAGACGAGTACGACGCCCAGGAGGCAGAGCAGCACCAGGGGTGCGGTGAACAGCCAGCGGTTACGCCGGATCCGGCGCTGCGCGTCGGGCGCGGAGCCTCCCCGCGCGGAAGGTGCACCGGCCATGTGCGCCACCCCGTTTCCCCTGAAAGGCGAGCCCCCGCCCAGGAGTTGGGCGGGGGCTCATTGTGTCGCAGGGCGGACGGGTCAGTACACGCTCACGCCGTAGGCGTTGAGGGCCTCGACCGCGGGCTGGAAGAAGGTGGTGCCGCCCGAGGTGCAGTCGCCGCTGCCCCCGGAGGTGAGGCCGATGGCGCGGGTGCCGGAGTAGAGGGGGCCGCCGCTGTCGCCGGGCTCGGCGCAGACGTTGGTGCGGATCATGCCGTAGACGATGTCGCCGCCGCCGTAGTTGACGGTGGCGTTGAGGCCGGTCACCGAGCCGCCGTGGGTGCCGGTGGTGGAGCCGCGCCGGGTGACGGACATCCCGACGGTGGCGTTGGCGGCGCTGGTGATGTCCTGGCTGCCGACGGTGCCCGGCGGCACCGGCGAGCTGCTGGCGTACTTGATCAGGCCGTAGTCGTTGGTCGGGAAGCTCGAGCCGACGGTCGAGCCGACGGTGGTGGTGTGCGAGGAGTTCGTCCACCAGGTGCCGGCGCCGTCGGTGCAGTGCCCGGCGGTCAGCACGTAGTACGTGTTCCCGCTGCGCACGTTGAAGCCGAGCGAGCAGCGCCAGCCCGAGGTGTAGATGGCGTCGCCGCCGGAGATCAGCTTGCGCAGCTTGCCGGGGGTGCGCTCGATGCGCAGGGCCCCGGCTTCGGCTCCGGCCTCGCTGCGGATCCTGGCGATGTCCGCGGCGGAGACGGTGGAGTCGGCGGTGACCACGAGGGTTCCGGCGGCCGGGTCGGCGTACCAGGCGGTGCCGGCGACGTCGGCGCGCTGGACGGAGGCTCCGGCCGCGGCGAGCCGCGCCGCGCTGAAGCCGGTGTCCGCGCTCGCCGC
The DNA here is from genome assembly GCF_042896985.1 of Streptomyces sp. NPDC001194. Lineage (NCBI taxonomy): Bacteria > Bacillati > Actinomycetota > Actinomycetes > Kitasatosporales > Streptomycetaceae > Streptomyces > Streptomyces sp. NPDC001194. The sequence goes on from NZ_JBIAXU010000004.1 coordinate 481,801, forward strand.
GGTGGGGGCGGCGAGCCCGGCGACGGCCGCCAGGCCGGCGGCCACGGCGAGCAGCCGGGTACGGGTGATGCTCTTGATCCTCACTTCTCGTCCTCCCGGGAGGGATCGGGGGCCCGGCGGACAGTGGGGGGCGCCGGAGCCCGTGAGGCGCAGCCGGGGGTACGGCGGGCGCACTGGATTTCGTCGTGCCCCTGACAAGCCCTCGGAAGGCGCTGTCGGGAGTGTCTCGGCGTCAGATTCGGGCGGCAAGGGCATCTTTCAGCCTCCGCTCGCCCGCCGCGACCTCGAAGGGCAGGGTGTTCCCCGGTGGCGGGAACGGGCAGATGAAGTGGTCTGCGAAGGCGCAGGGCGGCAGCACGGTCCGGTTGAAGTCGACGGTGATCGAGCCGTCCACCGGGTCCGGAACCCCCGGCTTGAGGAAGCGGAAGCGGTAGCTGGAGCTCCCCGCGGTGGCATCGCCGATCACGGCCCAGAGGCTGCCGTCGTCCTCGTCGACGGCGACCTGCAGGGTGTGCTCGGCGCCCCGGTACGCGAAGCTCAGCTCGCCGCCGAGGCCGAACCCGCGCGCCCGCCCGTCGGCGTTCGCCACCTGGACGGTCCGGTCCTCCTCGTACGGCCGGAAGCGCCCCGGAAGGACGAAGTCCGGGTCGTACGGGGTGGCCTCGATGCCGGCGAAGGCGCGCCGCGCCGCGGAGCCGGGGTCGAAGACCCGGACCGCCCACTCCCCCTCGCGCCGGATCACGGTGATCCGGAGGTCGTGGGCGGCGGCGACCCGGGAGCGCGCGGGCGGGGCCTCGTCGGCGGCGAGTACGGCGTCGCCGGTGAAGGGTTCGCCGTCGAGGGCGAGGCCGTCCTCGACGGCGGCGCTCAGCGCCACCCCGCCCTCGGTGGCGCGCCAACGCCCCGGAACGGCCGGAATTCGACCTTCCGGGTAGTCCGAGAGCCAGTGGGTGCCGATGAGGGAGAGGGGGCCGTAGGGGGCGGACACGGAAGCCACCCGGTGCTCGTGCCATTTCCGCCAGGCGGTCTTCGGATCGTCTGCGTCATCTGCGTCATCGCTCATGCCGCTCAACCCTTCCACACGGACCCGGACGGGAATCTCCCTGTACGCCGTCCGGCCCCGTGGGTGCCTGACGGGCCCTCAGGCCGCTGCGGGCTCAGCAGTCGCAGCCGCACCCGTCGCAGCAGCACCCGTCGCAGTTGCAGCAGTCGCAGCAGCCGTTGCAGTCGGAGCAGCTCTCGCAGCACTCGCACGCATCGCACCACGGGTCCCGCTTCTGGCGGGACCACGGCCCCTCGTGCTCCGTGCAGCACAGCTGGCAGGTGCAGAACAGCCCGATGGAGACGGCGCAGCCCGCGAGCAGCCCTCGCCGCGGCCTCTGCGGCGGCAGGCCTCCTCCGGGGCCCCCGGGCGGCCCGGGCATCCAGGGCCCGCCGGGCCCGCCCGCGCCGCCGTACGGATTCCCTCCGTACAGGTTCCCGCCCTGGCCCCCGTACGGACCGCCGCCGTACGGACCGCTGCCGTACGGGCCCGCCTGCCCCGGGCCGTAGCCCTGCGGCGGCGCCCCTTGGCCGCCCTGCCCCGCGGCGTTCATCTCCGCGCGCCCGCCCGAGTGCGCGCAGCCGCCGACCCCGAAGGCCCGGTCCACCGAGGTCTTCAGCTCGTGCACGAGCAGCCGGTGGGCCAGCCCGGAGTCCGCGAACTCGACCTCGCGCAGCGCCAGCCGGATGCCGTGCAGGGCGTCGTCGGCCAGCCGCCGCGCCTCGGCGAGCGGGGTCCCGGTGGCCGTGAGCGGGTTCCAGGCGCCCGCGGCGGCGTCCGCGGCCTGGTCCTCGACCGCGTCCAGCAGGTGCGCGAGACGCCCGAAGTAGCGGCCCGCCTCGGCGAGCGCGGTGGCGTTGCCTGGCCGTCCCGCCAGCTGCGCGGTATGGGCGAAGGCCGCGGCGGTCGCGGTCTCCGTGGGCTCGGTCACCACGAGCACCGGCGTGCCGGGCCCGGCGAGCGCCTCGATGCCCTCCTGCCGGTCCACGGCGTCGACGAGGACGGCCGTGTCGAAGCCGATCCGGGCCCCGGCACGGGCCCCGGCCCGGTCCCAGCCGCGGGCCACCTTGCGCGCGGCGGCGGCGATCGGCGCGCGGGCCAACAGCCCGTCCCGGTCCGCCACGTGGTCGCGCACCTTCGCCGAGGCGAGGACGAGCGAGACGGCGGCCGCGAGCCGCGCGCCCTCTCCCTTGGCCACCGCCGCGGTCCGCATCCCGCGCAGCGGGCAGGGGCCGGCCGTGCGCCGCGAGCCGGGCGCCGGTCCGGACTGAGCCTCCGTCAGAACGGAGACGAGCAGCCCGTCATAGTTGGTCACGATCCGGGCGAACTGTCCGTGATCCGCGCGAAGTGCCAGGCACAGCCCGCAGAGATGGGCCATCCACTCGGTCTTGAAGCGCTCTCCCAGCCGGTGCGAGCAGGGTCTGACGATGCCGAACAAACCGGTCCCCCGTGTGTCATACGCGTGCGTGATGCGCATCGTATCGAGCGGGATCGTTCACCCATACGTCCGTGTCGGTCACCCACACGGCGGCAGCGGTCGTATTTTCACTCAGACAGCAGCGGTAGCCGCCAGGAAGCTTGACGGTGCAACGGATGTTCTGCACCAGTACCGTCACGAAACCCCTGCGCGGCGGCTATCCACTTGGCGCGTTGTCAGCATCATGGACGACCATAGGGGCAGCAGAGAGAAGACAACCGACCGCGGTGAAAGGAGGCGTCCATGGGTTCGGTACGCAAGGCGAGTGCCTGGTTGGGTCTCGTGGAGGACAGCGACGACGAGCGTTACTACGACGACGACTACGCGGAGGCCGCTCAGGGTTCCGTCTCGGGCCCCGGCGACCAGTGGGTCACCGACCCCCGTGTCAAGGTCGCGTCCGAGTCGGCCGTCGAGCAGGGCCGGCGCATCGCGACGGTCACCCCGGACGGCTTCCGTGACGCCCGCGGCATCGGCGAGCTGTTCCGCGAGGGCGTCCCGGTGATCGTGAACCTCTCGTCCATGGACCCGGCCGACGCCAAGCGCGTGGTCGACTTCGCGGCCGGTCTGACCTTCGGCCTGCGCGGCTCGATCGAACGGGTGGCGACCAGGGTCTTCCTGCTGACCCCGGCCGACACCCAGATCGTGAGCGGCGAGCCCGCCGGCCGCTCGCGCGACTTCTTCAACCAGAGCTGAGCGGTGGGGGCACCTCTGGGGGTACCCCCGGACGGAGTCTGGGGGAGGTGGCTGGGGGACTCTCACCGGAAGGCGTCGAGCCCGGTGAGCGCCTTGCCCAGCACCAGCTGGTGCATCTCGACGGTGCCCTCGTAGGTGAGCACCGACTCGAGGTTCGTGGCGTGCCGCATGACGGGGTACTCGAGCGAGATCCCGTTGGCACCGAGGATGGTCCGCGCGGTGCGGCAGATGTCGATGGCCTCGCGGACGTTGTTGAGCTTGCCGAAACTGATCTGCTCCGGCCGCAGGGTGCCCGCGTCCATCCGCCGGCCCAGGTGGTGGGCGAGCAGGATGCCCTTGTGGAGTTCGAGCGCCATGTCGGCGAGCTTCGCCTGGGTGAGCTGGAAGCCGCCGATGGGCCTGCCGAACTGCTCTCGCGTCCTCGCGTAGTCGAGCGCGGCCTCGAAGCTGGCGCGTGCCGCGCCCATGGCCCCCCAGACGATCCCGTACCGCGCGTGGCTGAGGCAGCCCAGCGGCCCCTTGAGCCCGGTGACCCCGGGAAGCACCGCGTCCGCGGGCAGCCGTACGTCGTCCATGACCAGCTCGCTGGTCACGGAGGCACGCAGCGACCACTTGTGCTTGATCTCGGGTGCGGAGAACCCGGCCGAGTCGGTGGGGACGGCGAACCCGCGGATCCCCTCGTCGGTCTGCGCCCACACCACGGCCACGGCCGCGACACTGCCGTTGGTGATCCACATCTTGCGGCCGTTCAGCACCCAGTCGGTGCCGTCGCGCTTCGCGTACGTGCGCATGGCCGCCGGGTCGGAGCCGACGTCGGGCTCCGTCAGCCCGAAGCAGCCGATCAGCTCGCCCGCGGCCATGCCCGGGAGCCAGCGCTGCTTCTGCTCCTCGGAGCCGTACTTCCAGATCGCGTACATCGCGAGCGAGCCCTGGACGGAGACGAGGGACCGGATCCCGGAGTCGGCGGCCTCCAGCTCCAGGCAGGCGAGACCGTACTGCACGGCGGAGGCCCCGGCGCAGCCGTACCCCTCCAGCGACATCCCGAGCGCCCCGAGGGCCCCGAGCTCTCTCGCCAGCTCCCGGATCCCGGGCAGCTCGCCGCTCTCGTACCACCCGGCGATGTGCGGCAGCACCCGGTCTGCGGCCCAGCCGCGCACGGTGTCGCGGATGGCGAGGTCCTCGGGCGCGAGGAGCTCGTCGATCCCGAGCGGATCGGTGGGTACGAAGGGCACGGCGCCTCCTGGTGCGGACCTGCGGTTCGAAACCTAGCGGTGCAAGTTTGTCCTCGCGGCCGCCCGCGGTCCACCCCCCACCTGCCCGCGCGGCGGTCAGGCCGGGCGGGCGGCCCGGTCGCGGTCCGGCTGCGCGGCGGCGGGGACGCGCCCGGCGCCGGAGCCCGCCTGGGCGGGCAGCCGCACCGGCTCGGCGTCGGCATCGCACTCGGCGGAGTCGGGACACTCCATCACCCGCGGCAGCCTCAGCGCCATCACGGCCCCCGCCAGCAGCAGCCCGGCGCTGACCACCAGCGTGACGTGCAGCCCGTGCACGAACGACAGCCGCGCCGCGGCGTACAGCGACTGGCCCGCCGCGCCCCCGAGCGCCCCCGCGATCTGGTACGCCTCGCCCAGGGAGTTCGCGGCTCCCGCCGCGTCCGCCGCCGACACCCCCGGCACGTGCGTCAGTCCCGGAGCGTAGGCCGCGTTCATGACGCTGCCGAGCAGCGCGATGCCCATCCCCGCGCCCAGCTGGTACGAGGTCTCGCCTATGGAGGCCGCACCGCCGGCCGCGGCCGCGGGGGCCTCGCTCAGCATCGACTCGTACGCCGCGAACAGCGTGGTCTGCAGACCGAAGCCGAGCAGGATGAACCCGGCCGTGAGCAGCACCGGCCGGTCGTGCTGCCCCATGAACGTCAGCAGCAGCACGGCGAACGCCGTCAGCACGAAGCCCAGCGACACCATCGTCCGCGGCCCGACCCGGGCCAGCGTGTACGACCCGGTGGCACCCGCCGCCATGGCCGCGAAGGTCAGCGGCAGCAGCCGCAGCCCGGTCTCCAGGGGGCTGAGGTGCAGCACCAGCTGCAGGTACTGGACCGCGATCAGCTCCAGCCCGACCAGCGCCAGCATGGCGAGCACGATGCACCCGACGGACGTCGAGAACGCGGCGCGCGAGAACATCCGCATGTCGATCAGCGGGTGCGGGCGCCGCTTCTGCCGCCGCACGAAGAAGATCAGCAGCGCCACGCCCAGCAGCAGCGGCACCAGCGCCTCGGCGTCGAGGAGCCGGCGCTCCGCGCCGATCCTCTTGATCCCGAGGACGAAGCCCAGCACGCCGGCGGCGGCCATGAGCGCGCCGACCACGTCCCACGGCCCGTCGGCGGTGCCGCGCGACTCCGGCAGCAGCCAGCGCCCGAGCGGCAGGACCAGCGCCATGAGCGGGATGTTGATCAGGAAGACCGAGCCCCACCAGAAGTGCTGGACGAGGAACCCGCCGAGGACCGGCCCACTGGCCGCGCCGATGGCGGCGACGGCGGTCCAGATGCCGATGGCGAGGGCCCGCTCGCGCCGGTCCGGGAAGACCTGCCGCAGGATGGACAGGGTGGCCGGCATGATCATCGCGCCGCCGACGCCGAGCAGCGCGCGGGCCGCGATCAGGACCTGGGCGTTGTCGGCCAGGGCGGCCAGGGCGGAGGCCGCGCCGAAGAGCCCGTATCCGAGCAGGAGTATCCGGCGGCGGCCGACCCGGTCGCCGAGGGTGCCGAAGAGGATGAGCAGCGCCGCGCAGACCAGCGGGTAGGCGTCGACGATCCACAGGAGCTCTACCGCGCCGGGGCGCAGGTCCTCCGTGACGGAGGGGACGGCGACGTGCAGGATCGTCGCGTCGAGCGCGACGAGGACGAGGCTGACGCAGAGCACCCCGAGGACGAGCCAGCGGTTGGTCCCGCCGGAGACGGCGCGCAGCCTCAGCCGGACGGCGGCCGCGTTCGTCCCCGACATGCATGTACCTCCCAGATGATCGCTCGCACTCGGCGGACCAGCGTTTGCGGAGCCACGGTGGTGGTGCGCTGAGCGGCGTCCTACGGGGTCCGGCATCGACACGCGAGTGAAGCGTCAGCGTACGCGAGTTCGTCTGCCCGACACGTGGCCAAGCTCTCACCCCGGCGGCGGCCCCGGTGTGGCGTGCGCCACTCGATCCACCCCGCCCGCCCCCTCTCCCCTCCTCCGCGTACACGCGCGGTCACGACCCGTGGTTCTGCGCCGACGGCACGCGTGGACGCCACCGATAATCATGCCCGTGAAAGATCTTGGATTTCGCCGGGCCGCGCCCGCCCTGGCCGTCTTCGCGGCGGTCCGGCTGCTCGGGCTGGCCGTGCTCGCGCTCTGGTGCGCGGCCGCCGGCAGCAGCCCGCACACGCTGCTGTCGGCGCGCTGGGACTCGCTCTGGTACGCCCGCATCGCCGCCGAGGGATACGGGTACGAGGTGCGCCTCCCGAACGGGGACGTCCACTCGAACCTGGCCTTCTTCCCGCTGCTGCCCTGGCTGGAGCGGCTGGTCTCGGCGCCGACCGGGCTGCCGTACGGATCCGCGGGACTGGTGGTCTCGGTGGTGGCCGGGCTCGCCGCGGCCTGGGGGATCTTCGCGGTCGCCGATCTCCTGTACGGCCGCCGGGCCGGGGTGTTCGCCGCCGGGGTCTGGGCCGCGCTGCCCGTCGGGATCGTGCAGTCCATGGCCTACAGCGAGTCGCTGTTCACGGCGCTGGCCGCCTGGGCGCTGTACGGGGCCCTGCGCGGCCGGTGGCTGACGGCCGGCCTGCTCGCGGCCGGGGCGGGGCTGACCCGCCCGGTCGGCGCCGCGGTGGTGGCGGCGGTCTGGGTGGCGGCCGCCCTGGCGTGGCGGGGCGGCGAGCGGTCCTGGCGGATGGCGGCGGGCGCGGCGCTGGCCCCGCTGGGCGCGGCCGCGTACGTGCTGTGGGTCGGGGCGCGCACCGGCGACGGGCTGCTCGGCTACCTGGACGTGCAGGGCGGCTGGGGCAACGGCTTCGACGGCGGCTGGGCGTTCGCCCGTTTCATCGGGGCGAAGCTGGCCTCCTCCGCCGCACCCGCCGGGATCGGGCTGATCGCGGGGGTCGTGCTGGTGCTGTGGCTGTACGGGCTGTGCGTACGCCGGCGCCAGCCGGCCGCGCTCCTCGTCTACTGCGGGATCGTCGTGGCGCTGGCGCTCTGCGCGTCGGGGTACTTCGGCTCCAAGCCGCGGCTGCTGCTCCCGGCGTTCCCGCTGCTGCTGCCGGCGGCGGTGGCCCTGACCCGGTGGCGGACCGGTCGGGCGGTCGCGGTGCTGGGCGCGGCTGCGCTGGCGTCGGCGGTGTACGGGGCCTTCTGGCTGAACGGGTCGGGGCCTCCGTAGCGGCCCGCCCCGGCGCCCGCCGCGGGGCCGCGTAACGGAATGGATCATTCCGATCCATCTTTCAGCAAAGTAATTGAGCTGCGGTGATAAAGCGCGGCTAAGTATGCGAAAGAATGGCCAGGGCATTGGATCAAGACGGCTCCAACTAATGCCGGAATCCCCGGAATTAAGCCCCACGTGAGACCAACTCCACATCACATGGTCATCACAAAGCCCCTGATTCGACCGGGCCGCCCATCGGCGCGCGGTAACGTCGATTGAGTGCGTACCGACCAAATCCTGACCCGTCTGGAGCGGGTGTTCGCCCGGCTGGACCGGGAACCAGAGCGACCGGCTCATCTGCAAACACCGCGGATGAGCCGGCACCGCGTCGTGCTCCTCGGATCGACCCTCGCGTTCTACCTCGCGATCGTGGTGGCCGTCCTGACCACGTCCTGGCTCGTCCGCCTGGACTGGCAGGTCATGTTCTTCCGGCCGTACGAGCAGTGGCCGCAGATCCACGCCTTCCTCGACTACCTGGTCGTCCTCGGCCAGCGCGGGCCCACGGCGGTGATGGTCGCGGCCTGGCTCGGCTGGCGCTCCTGGCGCCAGCACACCCTGCGCCCGCTGATCGCCCTCGGCGTCGCCCTGCTCCTGCTCAACATCACCGTCGGCTCGGTGAAGCTCGGCCTCGGCCGGCTCGGTCCGCACTACGCCACGCAGATCGGCTCCGCCGAACTCTTCGCCGGCGGCGATATATTTCCTTCCGGCCACACCGCGAACGCCGTCGTGACCTGGGGGATCCTGGCCTACCTGGCGTCCACCACGGTCACCCGCCGGGTGCTGTCCATCCTCTCGGCGGTCGTCTCGCTGAGCGTCGGCGCCACCACCGTGTACCTCGGCACCCACTGGGTGAGCGACGTCCTGCTCGGCTGGACCGCCGGCCTGCTGATCATGCTGGCGCTGCCCTGGTTCGAGCCGCTGATCGCCGGCGTCGAGGCCCGGGTCTTCGCACTGCGGGAGCGGCTGCGCCGCCGGCTGGAGACCGGAACCGTGCCCGTCCCGGTCGCCACCGCGCTCACCCCGCTGCTCTCCGCGGGAGGCAAGTGGCAGCTCCGGCTCGACGACGGCGCCTGCGCGACCGGCCCCGCAGGCCCGCAGGAGCCCGCCGCCGTGCCCGTCCCGGCGTCCGCGCAGGCGGCCGCCGCGGGCTCCGCGCACGCCCCGGCGCCCCGGCCCGCCGCGCACATCTCCGGCCGTCCGCACCTGATCCGGTCCGAGCGGACCCCGGTCACACCGGCCGGCAGCCGCCGCCCGGCCCACGCCGAGCGGCCCGCCACCGCGGCCCGGGCCGCGGCCCGGCCGGCCACCGGCGGCTGACGCCCCGTCCGGGGCGACGCGGGCCGTACGGGACACCGCGGGACGGTACGCACCACCTCACCCCGCACCACCGAGGCGGGCCGGGTCACCACCCGGCCCGCCTCGGCCATTTCGGTGACCCCCGCAGCACACCCGACCGGAACGTCAGCGCAGCGCCCGGAGGTTCGTCCGTACCGGGTCACGCTTGGGTCACGGAATGTCGACAGTTCTTTGACGGACCCGGCTTCATCCGCGCCGCCGCGAAATCGTGCGCGCGCCATTCTTTTTCCGGCCCGCGACAAGCCCTCCGGACATCCTGTTTCGCATTCCGCCCGGGACCTCCGGAATTTCCCCGGGGATTGCGCGGCGCACCCGGATCGGCAGGGGTGAACCCCCTCGGTTTCCTTACATCTTCTCCACGGCCCGCCCGAGAAGGTCCCGGGCCGCTCTGATCCGGTCCGCCAGCTCCGGCGGCTCCACCACCTCGAACTCACAGCCGAGCAGCATGACGTGAATGACGAGGACGTCGAGGTTCACGGCCCCCGTCCGCAGCAGACAGCTCTCGGCGTCGAGCGGCTCCAAAGCCCCCTGGCTGGGCCCCACGAGGGCGGCCGCCGCCTCCGCCGGCAGCTTCAGCCTCAGCACGGCCCGGGCGGCGTACGCGGCCTGCGCCACACCGCGCGACACGTACGCGGCGAGGTCCTCCGCGGGCGCCGGGCGCGGGGTGAACCGCGGCCCGTGCGGCGGGCGGGGCTCGATCCGGTCGGCGCGGAAGGTCCGCCAGTCCTCCCGGTCCAGGTCCCATGCGACCAGGTACCAGCGCCGCTCGGTGCAGACCAGCCGGTGCGGCTCCACCACGCGGCGGCTGACGCTGCCCCCGTGGTCCCGGTAGTCGAAACGCAGCCGCTCGCTGTCCCGGCAGGCGGCGGCGATTCCGGTCAGCACGGAGGCGTCGACCGTGGCCCGCCCCGGGCCGCGCAGCATCGGCACGGTGAACTCGTTGAGCGCCGACACCCGCCGCCGCAGCCGCCCCGGCAGCACCTGCTCCAGCTTGGCGAGCGCCCGCACGGACGCCTCCCCGATCCCCTCGACGCCGTTCCCGGCGGCCGTCCGCAGACCCACCGCGACGGCGACGGCCTCGTCGTCGTCGAGCAGCAGCGGCGGCAGCTCGGCCCCCGCGCCCAGCTGGTAGCCGCCGCCGGTGCCGGGGCTGGCGTTCACCGGGTAGCCGAGCTCCCGGAGCCGGTCCACATCGCGCCGGACCGTCCTCGGGGTCACGCCGAGGCGCTCCGCGAGATCGGCGCCGGTCCATTCGCGGTGGGCCTGCAACAGGGACAGCAGGCGGAGCAGTCGGGCGGAGGTCTCCAGCATGCGCAGCAGTCTGCCGGTACCCCGGCCCGCGGCCGAATCGCCCCCGCGGCCCGAGCCCCCGTCAGGGAGCCGGTACGGCCGCGGGGGTGGGCGCAGGGGTCGGAACCGGAGCCGGGACCGGCGAGGCGGCCGGGGCCGGCGTCGGAACCGGAGCCGGAACCGGAGCCGGAACCGGAGTCGCGGCCGGGGCCGGAGCCGACGGCGGCAGGGCCAGCAGCGTGCCCACCACCAGCTCCTGCGGCTTCGGGCCGATCACCGCCCGGTTCGCCTCGTACAGCGCCTGCCGGCCGCCCTTCACCCGGTACCGCCGGGCGATCTTCTCCAGCGTGTCCCCGGTCCGCACCACGTGCATCCGCCCCGCCAGCCCGTACCGCTTCGAGCACACCGGCCACGCGTCCCACCCCTGGAACCCGACCACGTCCTCGGCCACCCGGATCTGCTGCTCCCTGGTCGCCAGATCGGCCCGCGCCGCGAAGACCAGCCCGCCGTACTCCTCCCACGTCGGCTGCCAGAACTGCAGGCCCCCGTAGAAGCCGTTGCCGGTGTTGACCGCCCAGCGCCCGCTGCTCTCGCAGTCGGCCACGCAGTCCCAGGGCCACTGCCCGCCGGGGCCGCAGTCCCCCGGCCCGGTCCCGATGATCCCGGGCGAGCCGGGGTGTGCCGCCCCCGCGGGCCCGGGAGCGGGGGGCGGCGGGGCCGCGCCGGCCCCCGACGGGAGTACGAGGACGAGGGCCAGCGCGGCGGCGGCAGCGGCCGCCGGGGCGGCCCGCCGGATCCGGAGGTCGGGCATCGCGTCACGCTACGCAGCGCCGCGGCGTCCGCCCGGCCTTGCCACGCGGCCCGGCCCGCGGCCCACCCGGTCGGCTCAGCCGCCACCCCCGCCGGAATCGACCAGGAGCGGCCACCAACTGGGCACATCCAGAAAAGAGTTGGCACGAAAAGAAAGCCCCGGTCCGACCGTTCACCCCTCCGGGGGCCAGGTTCGATTCCGTTCCCTCAAACGGCGTGACCCCGGCCGCCGCTCGGCCGTTGAGCCCGGCGAGCCGGGAACCGCCCGGCCGCCCCCGCTCGCCTAGTCCGAGGAGCCAGCCCGTGCCCCGCATGCTCGACGTCAGTGATGAGGTACGTGCCGAGATCGGTGACGAAGAAGCCGAGAGGCTGCTCACCGGCGACGACGCACCGCGCAGCTACGACTGCACCTCCTGCCGCACCCCGGGGGACCCCGAGACCGACCGCACCAGCACGGTGCTGTTCGTCGGCGAGGAGACGGCCGTCCTCGCGTTCGCCCACGCCGGCTGCATCCCCTCGCAGGTGGTGACCGTCTCCGAGGAGCAGCTCCAGGGCGCGGTCCGCAGCATCACCGGCGACAGCCCCGCCGGCGGCAGCGCCCCGCAGAACGTGCCGGGCGGCCAGGCGGTCCTCGGCATCACCAGCGGCCTGGTCCTGATCGGCGGCGAGCTGCACCCGGCGCTCGTGGTCGAGCCGACCGCGCCGATCGCCCGCCCCGGCACCAGCGGCCCCGGCGACGACTTCCTGCCGCTCCTGATCGAGCAGGGGTTCATCCCGGTCACCGACACCGCCGAGCTGCCCTCCCCGCTCGCCGGCTGGTCGGTCCTGCTCGCCGCGGGCCAGCTGCACGCCGTGCTCCAGCCCGGCACCGAGGGCGGCGGCCAGGTCGCCTGGTGGCAGGCGCACCAGGCCCTGTCGGTCACCGACGGCTGGCGGGCCGCCGTCAACAAGACGCAGCGCGTGCTGATCTACGCCGCTCCGGTCGGCTCCATCGGCCAGCAGCCCCGCGAGGACCTGCTCCGCGACGCGCTGGACAAGGCCGCCGCCGGCGGCAAGCTCGTGGCGGCCTCGATGCCGCTGGCGGGCACCTCCGGCGTCTGAGTCCAGGCGCAGGCAGGGGATCCCGGAACACCGCGCCGCACCCGTCGAGGGTGCGGCGCGGTCTGCGCCGGGGGTACGCGGTCCATCCCGCGCACCCCCGGCGATCTGCGTTTTTATGGTTCCCGCCCGCATCCGCAGGGCCCCGGGTTCGTTGGCTGATACGTGCATTCATACGACCCATCCCGCGCCCCTGCCCACGCGAGCGCCGTCTCCCCGATGCGCCCCGCCGTCTCGCACACCCCGATCTACGACACGCTCTACTCGGAGTACCTGCGCGCCTTCCGGGCCCTGCCGGGCGACCGTACGGGCGAAGAGGACCTCGGGTTCACGGCGTTCTCGTACGCGAGCGGCGGCGCCCCGTACGGAGGAGGCTCGTACGGGAGCGGCTGGAACGGCTCGGCATGGCAGACCGACCCGTGGCCGGCCTCGTACACCCCCGCGCCGCAGCCCTCGTACGCGTACGCCGGGTCCACGACCGCCGGCGGCGAACACGGCGCCGCCGGCCCCGCATACGCCGGCGGGCGGCAGCACCACACCGGAATGCACCACATCCCGGCGGCCCTGCCGCCCGCTCCGCGCCGGGGCTACTGACCCCGGACCGCCCTCGCCGCCTACTTCTTCTTGTACTGCGCGCCGCGCTTCTCGCGCACCCGCACGGAGATGTGGATCGGGGTCCCCTCGAAGCCGAACTCCTCGCGCAGGCGGCGCTCGATGAAGCGCCGGTAGCCGTGCTCCAGGAAGCCGGAGGCGAAGAGGACGAACCGCGGCGGCTTGCTCCCCGCCTGGGTGCCGAACAGGATGCGGGGCTGCTTGCCGCCGCGGATCGGGTGCGGGTGGGCCGCGACGACCTCGCCGAGGAAGGCGTTCAGCCGGCCGGTCGGGACGCGCGTCTCCCAGCCCGCGAGGGCCGTCTCGATCGCCGGGACCAGCTTCTCCATGTGGCGGCCGGTGAGCGCCGAGACGTTCACCCGGGGCGCCCAGGCGACCTGCTGCATCTCGGTCTCGATCTCGCGCTCGAGGTAGTAGCGGCGCTCCTCGTCGAGCTCGTCCCACTTGTTGTACGCGATCACGATCGCGCGCCCGGCCTCGACGGCCATGGTGATGATGCGCTGGTCCTGGACGCTGATCGTCTCGGTGGTGTCGATCAGGATGACCGCGACCTCCGCCTTCTCGACGGCGGCGGCCGTGCGCAGGGAGGCGTAGTAGTCGGCGCCCTGCTGGAGGTGCACCTTCTTGCGGATGCCCGCGGTGTCCACGAACTTCCACGTGATGCCGCCGAGCTCGATCAGCTCGTCGACCGGGTCGCGGGTGGTACCGGCCAGCTCGTTGACGACGACACGGTCCTCCTTCGCGACCTTGTTCAGCAGCGAGGACTTGCCGACGTTCGGACGGCCGATGAGCGCGATGCGCCGGGGGCCGCCCACCGGGGCGCCGCCGAAGGTCTGCTCGGGCGCCTCGGGCAGCGCCTCGAGGACGGCGTCGAGCATGTCGCCCGTGCCGCGGCCGTGCAGCGAGGAGACCGGGTGCGGCTGGCCGAGGCCCAGGGACCACAGGGAGGCCGCGTCGGACTCGCCGCTCTGGCCGTCGACCTTGTTCGCGCACAGGACGACGGGCTTGCCGGCCCGGCGCAGCAGCTTGACGACGGCCTCGTCGCTGTCGGTGGCGCCGACCTTGGCGTCGACGACGAAGACGACCGCGTCGGCGGTCTCGATGGCGTACTCGGCCTGCGCGGCGACGGCGGCGTCGATGCCGAGGACGTCCTGCTCCCAGCCGCCGGTGTCGACGACCTTGAACCGGCGGCCGGCCCACTCGGCCTCGTACGTGACGCGGTCGCGGGTGACACCGGGCTTGTCCTCGACGACCGCCTCGCGGCGGCCGATGATGCGGTTCACCAGGGTCGACTTGCCGACGTTGGGACGGCCCACGACGGCGAGCACGGGCAGCGGCCCGTGGCCGGCCTCCGCGATCGCGCCCTCGACGTCCTCAACTTCGAAGCCTTCCTCCGCGGCGAGCTCCATGAACTCCGCGTACTCGGCATCGCCAAGTGCTCCGTGGTCGTGCTGGTCGTTCATGAAGTCCGTTCCTCGTCGTTCGTGGTGATCGGTGGTGCCCGCGCAGCGCGGTTCCACTACTAGGTCAAGTCTCGCTCAGCGCCCGGTGAGGCGCTTGGCGTCGGCCAGGTGGGCGGTCAGCCTGCTCTGGATGCGTGCGGTGGCCTCGTCCAGGGCCGTGCGGGTGCGGCGGCCGGTGCCGTCGCCCGCGTCGAAGGCGGAGCCGAAGACGACGTCGACCCGGCTCTTGAACGGCGGCAGTCCGCGGACCAGCCGCCCTTGGCGCTCGGTGCTGCCGAGCACGGCCACGGGCACGACGGGCGCGCCGCTGCGGACCGCGAAGTAGGCGAGACCGGCGCGCAGCGAGGCGAAGTCGCCCTCGCCGCGGGTGCCCTCGGGGAAGATCCCCAGGGCTCCGCCGTTCTCCAGCACCGCGAGCGCCTTGCCGATGGCGCCCCGGTCCGTGCCCGTACGGTCGACCTTGACCTGGCCGATCCCGTCCAGGAACGGGCCGAGCGGGCCGACGTACGCCTCCTTCTTGATGAGGAAGTGCAGCGGCCGCGGGGCGGTGCCCATGACCATCGGCCCGTCGATGTTGTGCGCGTGGTTCACGGCAAGGATGACAGGCCCCGAGGCGGGCACGCGCCAGGCGCCCAGCACGCGCGGCTTCCACAGCCCGTACATGAGGCCGATGCCGATCCGCCTGCCGAGCGCCGCACCCTTCAGGGAGGGCGTTCCGCTCACGTGCGCGCCGCCCGCTTCTCCTCCACCAGCGTCACGACGCATTCGATGACCTGGTCGAGCGTGAGCTCGGTGGTGTCGACCTCCACGGCGTCCCCGGCCTTGGCCAGGGGGGAGGTCTTGCGGCCCGAGTCGGCGGCGTCGCGCTTGATCAGCGCTTCCTTGGTGGCCGCGAGGTCCGTGGCCTCCTTGCCGCGCAGCTCACCGCTGCGGCGCGCGGCGCGGGCCTCGGGGGACGCGGTCAGGAAGATCTTGAGGTCGGCGTCGGGCAGGACGGTGGTGCCGATGTCCCGCCCCTCGACGACGATCCCGCCCTCGGCCGAGGCCGCGATGGAGCGCTGGAGCTCGGTGATCAGGGTGCGCACCTCCGGGACGGCGCTGACGGCGCTGACCTTGGAGGTGACCTCCTGGGTGCGGATCGGGCCGGAGGCGTCCAGGCCGTCGACCGTGATGGTCGGGGCGGCCGGGTCCGTACCGGAGACGATGCCGGGCTTGCCGGCCGCCACGGCGATGGCGTGCGGGTCGTCGGTGTCGATCCCGTTGGTGATCATCCACCAGGTGATGGCCCGGTACTGGGCACCGGTGTCCAGGTAGCGCAGCCCGAGCTTGGCGGCCACGGCCTTGGAGGTGCTGGACTTGCCCGTGCCGGAGGGACCGTCGATGGCGACGATCACGGCGGACGGAGCTGCGGTTTCCACGGTGCGGGCACCTTCCTGGTTGCGCGTACGTGTCCGGGCGCGCCAAAGCGCCCCTCCCCAAGGTTACCGGCCCCGGACACGGGCGCCGCCCAGTACCGCCGAGGCGGCCCGGCCGGCTACTGCTGGCGCAGGGCCCAGCCGCGTTCGCGCAGCTCCGCGGTGAGGGCCGCGGCCGCCCCGGGATCGACCATGAGCTGGACGAGACCGGCCTGCTGGCCCGTGGCGTGCTCGATCCGCACGTCCTCGATGTTGACCCCGGCCCGCCCGGCGTCGGCGAAGATCCGCGCGAGCTCGCCCGGCTGGTCGCTGATCAGGACGGCGACCGTCTCGTACGCCATGGGCGCCGCGCCGTGCTTGCCCGGCACCCGGACCCGGCCCGCGTTGCCGCGCTTGAGGACGTCCTCGATGCCGGCCGCCCCGCCGCGCCGCTTCTCCACGTCCGCCGACTGGAGCCCGCGCAGGGCGTCGACCGTGGCCTCCAGGTCGGAGGCGATGCCGGCGAGGACGTCGGCGACCGGGCCGGGGTTGGCCGAGAGGATCTCCACCCACATCCGCGGGTCGGAGGCGGCGATCCGGGTCACGTCCCGGATCCCCTGCCCGCACAGCCGTACCGCCGTCTCGTCGGCCTCCTCCAGGCGCGCCGCGACCATGCTGGACACGAGCTGCGGGGTGTGCGAGACCAGTGCCACCGCCCGGTCGTGCGCGTCGGCGTCCATGACCACCGGTACGGCCTTGCAGAGGGCCACGAGTTCGAGCGCCAGGTTGAGCACCTCGTGGTCGGTGTCCCGGGTCGGGGTCAGCACCCAGGGCCGGCCCTCGAAGAGGTCGGCCGTCGCGGCGAGCGGGCCCGACCGCTCCTTGCCGGCCATGGGGTGGGTGCCGATGTACGCCGTGACGTCCACGCCGAGGGCCGCGAGCTCCCGGCGGGGGCCGCCCTTGACGCTGGCCACGTCGACGTAGGCGCGGGCCACGCCGCGGCCGATCGCCTCGGCCAGCGTCGCGGCCACGTGGGCCGGCGGTACGGCGACGATCGCGAGGTCGACCTGGCCCTCGGGAGCCTCGTCGGTGCCGGCGCCGAGGGCGGCGGCCGTACGGGCTTGGGCCGGGTCGTGGTCGGCGAGGTGGACGGTGATCCCGCGGGCGGTCAGGGCGAGCGCCGCGGAGGTGCCGATCAGTCCGGTTCCGATCACGACGGCGGTTCTCACGGGGGCGCTCCAGGGATGCGGTGACGGGTGGCTGACCGGCCGTGACGGCGGGTCAGGGCCAGAGTAGCCAGCGCACACGCCGCGAGGGCCCGGCGGCCCGTCATGTGGGACGGCGGCCGGGCCCTCGGCGCTGCCGGCGGGCTAGAGGTTCTGCTGCCGGATGATGTCCTCGAGGGAACCGCTCGGGATCGAACCGGCCGGGCTCAGCTTGTCCACGGCCTGCGGCAGCGACCGCGCGATCTCGTCCGCGGCCTGCTCCGGGCTGACGCCCGCCTGTGCGGCGACCTGCTGCAGGGTGTCGTCCGGCAGCGCCTCGGCGATCTGGGCGCCGCTGACCGGCTTGTTGTCTCCCGTACCGACCCAGGACTGCGCCTGGTCGGCGAGACCGGACTTGCCGAGCATGTCCATCAGCCCGCCGAGCGGATTGTTCCCGCCTCCGGTCGCCTGGCCCCCGCCCGCACCGCCGCCCATGAGGGCTCCGAGCAGCGCGCCGAGGATGTTGCCGCCGCCACCGCCCGCCTGGCCGCCGCTGCCGCCTCCGAGGAGGCCGCCCAGAAGGGAGCCGAGGTCGTTACCCGCCATCGTCCATGCCTTTCGAGAGGGTTCGAGACACGGACAATGTCGCCCAATACGCAACAAGCCGCCACTTGATGCGGAATGTCCGGGGCGGGTGCGGTAGAACGACCGGCATGATCTTCCACATCGTGCCCCTCGCCGACTGGACCGCCGCGCCCGAGCTTCCGTACGCCCCCTCCTCTCTCGAATCGGAGGGCTTCGTGCACTGTTCGGCGGACCGCCCGACGGTGCTCGCGATCGCGGAGGCGCACTACCGCGACGTACCGGGTCCGCTGCTGGCCGTCGAGCTCGACGAGCGGGCCCTGACCTCGGAGGTCCGCCGCGAGGGTGAATCGGGCGGCCGCTACCCGCATGTCCACGGCCCGTTGGACCGGGCGGCCGTGGTCCGCCTCTGGGAGGTCGCGCGCACGGCGGGCGGCCCGGCGGAACTGGTCCCGTGGGAGCAGGGCTCCTGAGCCGGGCGGCGCGGGGGCTTCTCCTGCGGCCCGGTAGGGGCCAGGATGCTGCTCGCCATCCCGGAGCGACCCGATCGAGGAGCACCCCATGAGCGACCCCACGCCGACGGCCCGCCGTACGGTACTGGCGGCAGGAGCAGCCGTCGCGCTGGGCGGCGGCACGCTCACCGCGTGCGGCGGTGAGGAGAAGAGCCCGAAGAGCGAGCCGGGCAGCCCGTCGACCCCCGATGCCGCGGCCCCGTCCTCCCCCGCGGCGGGCACGGGCAAGGCGCTGCTCAAGTCCTCCGAGGTACCGGTGGGCGGCGGCACGGTCCTCAAGGACGAGAAGCTGGTGGTCACCCAGCCCACGGCCGGGTCCTTCCGCTGCTTCACGGCGGTGTGCACGCACCAGGGCTGCCTCGTGAACAAGGTGGCGGCCGGCACCATCGACTGCCCGTGCCACGGCAGCAAGTTCCAGATCACGGACGGCGCGGTGGCCCACGGCCCGGCGACCCGGCCCCTGGCGGAGAAGCAGATCACGGTGGCCCCGGACGGGAACATCTCGCTCGCGTAGCCCGGTCCCCCCGGCCTAGGCTCCGGGGATGAACGAGCCGACCACCTCCCCGGAAGCCCTGGACCTCACCCTCGTACGCGACCACACGATCTACGCGTGCGTGATGGGCTCCCGGGCGTTCGGCCTGGCGACGGAGGCCAGCGACACCGACCGGCGCGGCGTCTACCTGGCTCCGACGCCGCTGTTCTGGCGCTTCGAAAAGCCGCCGACGCACGTGGAGGGCCCGCGGGAGGAGGAGTTCTCCTGGGAGCTGGAGCGCTTCTGCGAACTCGCGCTGCGCGCCAACCCGAACATCCTGGAGTGCCTGCACTCCCCGCTGGTGGAGCGGCTGACCCCGCCGGGAGAGGAGCTCCTCTCCCTCCGGGAGGCCTTCCTCTCCCGCCGGGCGCACACCACCTTCACCCGCTACGCGGTCTCCCAGCACGCCAAACTCCTCGCGGACGTCCGCATCCACGGCGCCCCGCGCTGGAAGCACGCCATGCACCTGCTGCGCCTGCTCCTGTCCTGCCGCGACCTCCTGCGCACGGGCCGCCTGACGATCGACGCCGCCGAGCACCGCGACCGCCTCCTCGCGGTCAAGCGCGGCGAGCTCACCTGGCCGGAGGTGGACACCTGGATGACCCGCCTCCGCGAGGAGTCGGACACCGCCCTGGCCACCACCGCCCTCCCCGCGGAACCGGACCGGGCCCGCGTGGAGGACTTCCTCCTGCGCACCCGCCGCGCGAGCGCCTCGGCATAGCCGGCCGCACACCGCCGCCGCGGGGACCTCACGCGTCCCAGAGGGTGCCGAAGGCGAGGAGGGCGTCGCGGTATTCGATGCGGGACGCCCACTCCTCGGGCCAGACGGCGGCGCCGAGGTGGGCGCCCGCGAAGGCGCCGGCCAGGCAGGCGATCGAGTCCGAGTCGCCCTTCGTGCAGGCGGCCCGGCGCAGGGCCGTGAGCGGGGCGTCCGGGAAGAGGAGGAAGCACTGGAGGGCCGTGGCGAGGGCCTCCTCCGCGATCCAGCCGTCACCCGTCGTCAGGCACGGGTCCGTTTCCGGGGAGGGGGAGCGCAGGGCCGCCGTCAGGCGGTCGAGGACACCGAGGCAGTCGTCCCAGCCCCGGGCCATGAAGGACTCGGGCGTCGCGTCCGAGGCCGTGCGCATCCAGAGGTCGCCCAGCCAGCGCTCGTGGTAGCGGGTGCGGTTGTCGAGGGCGTACGAGCGCAGTTGCCCGACCAGGCCCGTCACCTCCGTGCCCTGTGCGAGGAGGTGGACCGCCCGGGCCGTCAGGTCGGAGGCCGCGAGGGCCGTCGGGTGGCCGTGGGTGAGGGCCGACTGGAGCTGGGCCGCGCCGGCGCGCTCCTCCTCCGTCCAGCCGGGGACCAGGCCGACCGGGACCACCCGCATGTTCGCCCCGCAGCCCTTCGAGCCGATCTGGCTCGCGTCCCGCCAGTTCCGGGAAGGGTCGTCCAGCAGGCTGCACGCCCGCAGGCACGTGTTGCCGGGAGCCCTGTTGTTCTCCGGGGAGTGGTACCAGTCCACGAACTCCTCGCGGACGGGGCGCGTCAGGCGCAGCGGTCCCACGCGCCCGCGTTCCGCCGCCGTGCGTATGCCGCGCGCCAGCGCCAGCGTCATCTGGGTGTCGTCCGTGACGATCGCCGGGCGGGGCAGGCGCATCTCGCGCCACGGGCCCGTCTTCGCCAGGATCGACGGGACGTCGTTGAACTCCGTGGGGAAGCCCAGTGCGTCGCCCAGCGCGAGGCCGATCAGGGCCCCCGTCGCCGGCCGCTTCCCCGAAGTCGGAGCCAGGTTCATTTCGCGTGTCCTTCCGTGGGACGGAGCAGGGGCGGGTGCAGGGCGGTCGCCGGGCCCGCCCGGTACAGGGCGGCCGGTTTGCCGCGGCCTCCGGTCAGCCGGGCCGCCCCCGGCACCGCCTCGACGAAGCCGGGCGTCGCCAGGACCTTGCGGCGGAAGTTGGGGCGGTCCAGGGCGGTGTCCCAGACGGTCTCGTAGACGGACTGGAGCTCCCCGAGGGTGAATTCGGGCGTGCAGAACCCCGTGGCCAGGCAGGTGTATTCGAGTTTCGCCCCGATGCGGGAGCGCGCGTCGGACACGATCCGCGCGTGGTCGAAGGCCAGTGGCCCGGTCTCCCCCACCGGCACCCAGCGCGCCTGTGCCGCGTCCCCGCCGCCCTCCGCCACCGGCTCCGGCATGTCCGGGACCAGCGCGGTGAAGGCCACCGAGACCACCCGCATCCGCGGATCGCGGTCCGGATCGCTGTACGTGCGCAGCTGCTCCAGGTGGAGCGCGCCGACGACCGCCTCCTGCAGTCCCGTCTCCTCGGCCAGTTCCCGGCGGGCCGCCGTCTCCGCCGACTCCCGCGGGAGCAGGAAGCCGCCGGGCAGCGCCCAGGCCCCCGCGTACGGGTCCTGGCCGCGCCGGATCAGCAGGACGTTCAACGCGCCGCCCCGCACCGTGAAGACCGCCAGGTCCACCGTCACCGCGAACGGCTCGAACGCGTGCGGGTCGTACCCCTTCACCGGTTCTCCGGGAGGGGGTCCGCAAAGTGCCGGCCCTCGGCCAGTACGTCGTCCACGGCCGCGACCGCCGCCTTCAGCCGACTCTCGCGGTCCCCGCGCACGATCAGGAAGCGCCTTCCCGTGTCGGTGAGCTCCCGGCGGAAGCGGTCCGTCATCCACGGCCTCAGGTGCTCGCCGTCGCGCAGACCATCGTCCTCGAAGGGCACGTCCGCGTGGTCCGTCAGCAGGTACAGGTCCCGGTGGGTCAGCGCGGCGATCTTCTCGACCTCCTCGCTGCGGCCCCCCGTGTACCGCTCGTGCCAGATGCCCGTCGCGAAGGAGTCGGTGTCGCAGATCAGCACCGGCGAGCCCGACCGTGCCGCCCGCTCCTCCTCCGCGTCCTGCCGCCGCGCGATCACCGGGAACTCCTCCGATCCGAAGGAGACGTCCTCCCAGGTCGCCGCCGGGTCCGCCGCGCGGGCCGCCGCCAGCTTCTCCTCGCTGTAGGTGCGCCCGTACTCCGCGACCCAGCCCGTTGCGGCCCACACGCCGCCGCGTGCCCGGTAGTGGTCCGCGAGCGCCCGCGACAGGGTCGTCGTACCGGTCGACTCGGCGCCGAGCACGACGATCCGGCGGGTCAGGGCCGCCCGTACCCCCGGCCCCAGGAACTCCCAGTTGCCGACCGGGTCCGCCCGTACCGCCGTCCCGGAGACGGGGAAGCGGGTGCGGCCCGGATCGACGCAGACCTCCTCGGCCCCGAACCGCCGGGCGAGCTCCGCCCCGTACTCCTCCGAGGTGAAGACGGCGTCGACGCGCCCCGGCACCGCGCCCCGGAAGACCGCCATGTGCGCCTCCCAGACCGCCGGGTCCCGCAGGTCGACCGGGATGTCGTCGACGGCTCCGACGACCTGGGCCCCCGGGTGCGCCTCGCGCATCCACGCCACCCGGTCGGCGAGCGGCACCGACTCCACCGAGGCGGCGCACACCAGCACGGTCAGCCGCTCGCACCGCTCCTGGGCGGTGCGCACGAGGTGGTGGTGGCCGGCGTGCGGCGGGTAGAACTTGCCGAGGACCAGGCCGTGGGCGTAGCGCCGATCGCCGCTCATGCCGTCGCCTCCGCGGCCGTACGGACACCGCGCACCGGCATCGTCCGGCGCCAGCCGAGCAGGCCCACCACGCAGAGCGCGAGGAAGCCGGCGTACAGGACCGAGGTCAGGTACAGCCCCTTGTACGCGTAGAGCGGGATGTAGACGAGGTCGGCGGCGATCCACAGCCACCACGACTCGACGAGCTTGCGGCACTGGCCGTACGTGGCCATGAGCGAGAGCCCGGTGGTCAGCGCGTCCCAGAACGGGACGGTGGAGTCGGAGACCCGGCTCAGCAGCAGCGTGAGCCCGAGCACCCCCACCGCCCCCGCCGCGGCCAGCACGGCCCATTCGGTGCGCGTGGTGCGGCGCACCGGCAGGGCCTCGGCGGTTCCTGGTCCACCCCCGTGGGTCCAGGACCACCAGCCGTACGCGGCGAGGGCGATGAAGACGATCTGGAGCCCGGCGTCGGCGTACAGGCCGGACTGGGCGAAGAGCACGATGAAGAAGACGTTGTTCGCGATGCCGATGGGCCAGTTCGCGACGTGCTGCCGGGCGACGAGCCAGACGCACAGGGCTCCGGTGGCGAAGCCCAGGATTTCGGTCCAGCTCATGACGCCCGACCCCCTCGTTCTTTAATAGTCATGTTGACTATAAACAGGCAGGCGGGTCCCTGACAAGCGAGAAGCCCGCAGTGCCACGTGGGCACTGCGGGCTTCTCACAGCCGGAGGGCGAGGGGTTACAGACCGACCTCGCGCATGAGCATGCCGACCTCGGTGTTGGTCAGGCGGCGCAGCCAGCCGGACTTCTGGTCGCCCAGCTCGATCGGGCCGAAGGAGGTCCGGACCAGCTTCTCGACCGGGAAGCCGGCCTCTGCCAGCATGCGGCGGACGATGTGCTTGCGGCCCTCGTGGAGGGTCACCTCGACCAGGTAGTTCTTGCCGACCTGGTCGACGACGCGGAAGTGGTCGGCGCGGGCGTACCCGTCCTCCAGCTCGATGCCGTCCTTGAGCTTCTTGCCGATGTCGCGCGGCAGCGGGCCGGTGATCGCGGCGACGTACGTCTTCTTCACGCCGTACTTCGGGTGCGTGAGGCGGTGGGCCAGCTCACCGTGGTTGGTGAGGAGGATGATGCCCTCGGTCTCCGTGTCGAGCCGGCCGACGTGGAAGAGCCGGGTCTCGCGGTTGGTGACGTAGTCGCCGAGGCACTGGCGGCCGTCCGGGTCCTCCATGGTGGAGACGACGCCGGCGGGCTTGTTCAGCGCGAAGAACAGGTACGACTGGGTGGCGACCGTCAGGCCGTCCACCTTGATCTCGTCCTTCGGCTGGACGCGCTTGCCCTGCTCCAGCACGATCTCGCCGTTGACCTCGACGCGGGCCTGCTCGATGAGCTCCTCGCACGCGCGGCGCGAACCCATGCCGGCACGGGCGAGCACCTTCTGCAGGCGCTCGCCTTCCTGCTCGGCGCCCGGGAAGGTCTTCGGGGTCTTGATCACGGGCTTGTCGGCGTACCGGTCGCGCACGCGCTCCTCGATCCGCGCGTCCAGCTCGCGGGGACGGGACTGGCCGCTGCGGCTGCCGGGGCCGCGGCGCGGGCCGCCGGCCCCGCCGATGCCGGGGGTCTTGGAGGTGCGGGGACCGCCCTTGGCGCCACCGCGCGCCGCGTCGCCGCGGGCACCGCCGCCGCGGTTGCCGTCGGCCGCGCCGCGGGCACCGCCGCCGCCGGCCTTGGCACCGCCGCGGCCGTTGCGCTCGCCCTCGGGGCCGACGTCGTAGCGGCGCTCCTCGGGGCGGGGGTTGCGGATGCGGGGCGCGGGCTCGCGGTCGCGGTCGGAGCCGCCGCCCTGGTAGCCGCCACCGCCGCCGCCCTGGTAGCCACCGCCGCGGGAGCCGCCCTGGTAGCCACCACCGGAGCTGCCGCCGCGGGAGCCGCCCTGGTAGCCACCACCGGAGCTGCCGCCGCGGGAGCCGCCCTGGTAGCCGCCGCCGGAGCTGCCGCCGCGGGAGCCGCCTCCCGAGCCGCTGCCGCCGCCGGAGCCGCCACCGCGGTAGCCGCCACCGCCGCCGCTGGAGCTGCCGCCGCGGGAGTTACCACGCCCGCCGCCGCCACCGCCGCCGCTGTTCCTGTTGCCACCGTTGCCGTTGCCGCTGCTTCGCATCAAAGTTCCGTCGTCTTGTCGTCTTCATCGGTATCCGGTGCATCCGGATCGAACGACGGAACACCCTCTTGCGTCTCGGCTTCGATCGCGTCCGCCTCGGGGAGGAAGGGCGCGAGCTCCGGGAGCTCATCCAGGCCGCGCAGGCCCATCCGCTCCAGAAAGTAGTTCGTCGTCCTGTACAGGATCGCACCTGTTTCGGGTTCCGTGCCCGCCTCGGCCACCAGACCGCGCTGGAGCAGGGTCCGCATGACCCCGTCACAGTTCACTCCGCGGACCGCCGAGACCCGCGATCGGCTCACCGGCTGGCGGTACGCGACCACCGCCAGCGTCTCCAGGGCCGCCTGGGTCAGCCGGGCCTGCTGCCCGTCCAGTACGAAGCGCTCGACGGCGTCGGAGTACTCCGCCCGGGTGTAGAACCGCCAGCCGCCGGCGACGAGCCGCAGCTCGAAGCCGCGCCCCTGGACGGTGTACTCGTCGGCCAGCTCGCGCAGGGCGTCGGCGACCTCGCGCGGGGTGCGGTCCAGCACCTTGGCGAGGTGCGCCTCGGTCGCGGGCTCGTCGACGACCATGAGGACGGCCTCCAGGGCGGGCTTCAGCGCGAGGCGGGCCACGTCGCTCATTCCTTGACCTCCACGATCCGGTCGAACTCGTCGGTGACGGTCGGCATCCCGTCGCCGTCCCCGCCGCTCCAGCGGACGGTGAGCGTCCGCAGGGCCTCCTCCTGGTCGAGGGCCACCGCCTTCTCGCGGTAGAGCTCCAGGAGGGCCAGGAAGCGCGCGACGACGGTGAGGGTGTCCTCGGCGTCCTCGGTCAGCTCCTGGAAGGTGGCCTCGCCGCGGGCCTTCAGCAGCGCGACCACGACCGCGGCCTGCTCCCGCACGCTGACGAGCGGGGCGTGGATGTGGTCGACGTAGACCTGGGGCTTGGCCTTGGGCTGCATGGCCTTGACCGCGAGCCGGGCGAACCCCTCGGCGCCGATGCTGATGACGACCTCGGGCAGCAGTTCGGCGTGGTGGTCCTCGAGGCCGACGGTGCGGGGGTAGCGGCGGCCCTCGCTCTCGGCGCGCTGCTCGAAGATCTCGGCGATCCGCTTGTACGCGCGGTACTGGAGCAGCCGGGCGAAGAGCAGGTCGCGGGCCTCGAGCAGGGCGAGGTCGGCCTCGTCCTCGACCTCGGCGGCCGGCAGCAGGCGGGCCGCCTTGAGGTCGAGGAGGGTGGCTGCGACCACGAGGAACTCGGTGGTCTGGTCGAGGTCCCAGTCGGGGCCCATGGCGCGGATGTGCGCCATGAACTCGTCGGTGACCTTGGACAGGGCGACCTCGGTGACGTCGAGCTTGTGCCGGGAGATCAGCTGGAGCAGCAGATCGAAGGGTCCCTCGAAGTTGGCCAGCCGCAGCGTGAACCGCCCGCCGGCGTCGCCGGTGCCGCCCTCCGCCCCCGCGGCGGCCGCACGAGCCCCGGGAGGCCCCTCCGCGGCTTCCTGGCCGGCCTCGGCCCCCACGGCGGCCACCGGGTCCGCCGGGTCCGCCGGGGCGGCCGTACGGGGCTCAGCGAGCGCGTCAGCGGCCGCGGGGATCCGATCGGGGTCCTCGCCCGGCCCGCCCCCCGCGGGCCCCTCAGGGGCCGCGTGAGCGTCTCGGGGCTCGGACTCGGCCCGGGCACCGGGCCCGCGACCCAGACTGCGGCGGGCGGGGCGGCCGGGATCGGCGGGAAGGGGCATCAGGGTCCAAGGCGGTACGGAAGCGGTGTCGGTCGGCCGGAGCCAGCCCCAAGGCTGCCACGCCCGACCCGCCTCCCTCCCCCGGACCCGCCCGGGGGGCGGATGCCGCGGGGCGGAAGCGGAGGGTCGACCGGCGGAGGGGGCGGCGGCAGCCGGGGGAAAGTTCGAGGCCGACCGGCGGAGCGGGGGCGGCAGCCGCCGGGGGAACGTACAACGCCGACCGGCGGAGCAGGGGCGGCGGTCGCCGGGACAGGAGCGGAAAGTCGACCGGCGGAGCGGGGGGCGGCAGTCACCCGGGGGGAACGTTCGAGGTCGACCGGCGGAGCAGGGGGCAGGAGACGCGCGAGCGGGGGCGGGAAATCCCCACCGGGGGTGCGGTCAAGGCAGGCCCGGTGCCCGCCCTCCCTGCCTTCCGACCGCCCGTCACGGGCCCTCCTGCCGCCTGTGCCACCGGTCACCACGGGTAGGAGGGTCCACCGGCCCGAAATCCCCGCCAGGTCGGCATCAGACACCGTCACAGCAGCGACCACGCCCGGAAGCGACGCGCAGGGCGGGCACACGGGACGGCACGACGGACAGGGCGTCGTAAGGCGCGGGGAAGACCGGCCCGCAGGCCGCATCCGGCATCAGGACCGGCGGGCAGGGGCGGCTTCGGGCCTGCCCGCAGGACCACACCCCGCACTCCACCGACACCGCCCCACCGGAGCCACCGCCACTCACCACCACCCCGCACAACCGCCAACCGGCGGCCCGGAAGCGACGCGCAGGGCGGGTACACGGGACGGGACGACGGACAGGGCGGCGTAAGGCGCGGGGAAGACCGGCCCGCAGGCCGCATCCGGCAACAGGACCGGCGGGCAGGGGCGGCTTCGGGCCTGCCCGCAGGACCACACCCCGCACTCCACCGACACCGCCCCACCAGAGCCACCGCCAGCACCCCGCCCGCCGCTCAGCCGGTCAGCGGCCGCGGAGTCTGCGGACCAGGATGCTCGCGTCGCCGCGGGACTCCAGGTCCGCGAGCACGACCGCCACCGCCTCGCGGACTATGCGGCCGCGGTCCACGGCCAGCCCGTGCTCGCCGCGCAGCACCAGCCGCGCGTGCTCTAGGTCCATGAGCTCCTCGGCGGAGACGTAGACCGTGATCTTCTCGTCGTGCCGTTCGCGCCCGCTGGGCCTGCGGTTCGCCCCGCGGCCCTGGCCCTTGCCCCGCCGGGGCTCCGGGCTGACAGAACCTTCCTGCGGGCGCCGGGGTGCGACCACCGACTCCGGGCCGGCCGCCGCGGCCTCCCGGCTGCGGCCCTCGCCCGCCGTGCCCTCCGCCGACGACGCCGCGTGCTCCCCGGCGGTCGACTCCTCCGGGCCTCGCCTCGGCGAGGACGACTGGAGCGCCATCCCCCCGGTCGTACGGAACAGTTCGTCGGCTCCGGGCAGACTCACTCGGCGTGACACCGGGCGAGCACCTCCCTGGCCAGCTGGCGATAGGCGGCGGCTCCGACGGAGTTGGAGGCGTACGTGGTGATCGGCTCGCCGGCGACCGTGGTCTCCGGGAAGCGCACCGTACGGCCGATGACCGTGTGGTAGACGTGGTCGTCGAAGGCCTCGACGACGCGCGCCAGCACCTCGCGGCTGTGCACCGTACGGGAGTCGTACATCGTGGCGAGGATGCCGTCGAGCTCCAGCTCCGGATTGAGCCGCTCCTGCACCTTCTCGATGGTCTCGGTCAGCAGGGCCACACCGCGCAGTGCGAAGAACTCGCACTCCAGCGGCACGATGACCTTGTGAGCCGCCGTCAGGGCGTTCACGGTCAGCAGGCCGAGCGAGGGCTGACAGTCGATCACGATGTAGTCGTAGTCGGCCATCAGGGGCTTGAGCGCCCGCTGCAGCGTCGACTCTCTCGCGACCTCGCTGACCAACTGCACTTCCGCAGCGGACAGGTCGATGTTGCTCGGCAGCAGGTCCATGTTCGGAACCGCGGTCTTGAGCAGCACCTCGTCGGCCGACATGCCCCGCTCCATGAGCAGGTTGTAGACCGTCAGGTCGAGTTCCATCGGGTTCACGCCGAGGCCCACGGACAGCGCGCCCTGCGGGTCGAAGTCGACGAGCAGCACGCGGCGCCCGTACTCGGCGAGCGCCGCACCCAGGTTGATGGTCGACGTGGTCTTGCCCACGCCGCCCTTCTGGTTGCACATCGCGATGATCTTCGCCGGACCGTGGTCGGTCAGCGGACCCGGGATCGGGAAGTACGGCAGCGGCCGTCCGGTCGGGCCGATCCGCTCCCGGCGCTGACGGGCAGCGTCGGGGGCGAGGGTGGCCGCGTACTCGGGGTCGGGCTCGTACTCCGCGTCCGGGTCGTAGAAGTGCCCTTCGGGCACGTTTTCGTAGTCGGCGAAACCCACGGGCTTTTCGCCGCTCAGGTCGCCGGCCCTGGAGTTCACGTCTAGGCCGTCCATGCTCTTTTGGGGCGTCGTCATGTGCTGGTGGTTTGCGAAGGTGCGGACCGCGACGGAGCCGACCGCTTCGAGCCCGCCGGATCCTTGGCCCCGGTCTGGCGTCCCTGCTCGACCACCCCCGGGAGCAAATGTCGACTCATTCACAAGTCGTCTTACCTCCTCGGACGTGACCAGGACACTTATCGATAGGTCAGCGTGGCACCATGCCGACGGTTGGCGACTCTATGGCGTGTCACCACTCAGCGGCAACACAATCCGTCGGACCGGCAACGATGTGTCGGCAACCGAACACCACTCTGTCAAGGGCGTCCAGGCCGTCACCGCGAAGTTTCGCGGGTGCGCGAAAGGGTTAAAGGGTTACGTTCGAGGCGAGTTGAGCCGTGAACGCCCGCACCCCGCAAACGCCTCCGGCCGGACCTTGGGGGCAAGGTCCGGCCGGATACGTGAGATTGACGTCAGTCGTTGACGGGGTCTGACCGATCAGCCGAGCAGCGTGCTCAGCTCGAGGGTCGGCAGGCCGTGCGCCTCGGCGACCGGACCGTAAACGACCTGGCCGTCATGGGTGTTGAGGCCCAGCGCGAGCGCGGGGTCGCGGCGCAGCGCCTCGGCCCAGCCGAGGTTCGCGAGCTGCACGATGTAGGGCAGCGTGGCGTTGGTCAGCGCGTAGGTGGAGGTGTTCGGCACCGCGCCCGGCATGTTGGCGACGCAGTAGAAGACCGAGTTGTGGACCTGGAAGGTCGGCTCGGCGTGGGTGGTCGGACGGGAGTCCTCGAAGCAGCCGCCCTGGTCGATCGCAATGTCGACAAGGACACTTCCGGGCTTCATCTTGGCGACGAGCTCGTTGGTGACCAGCTTCGGGGCCTTCGCACCCGGGATCAGCACGGCGCCGATGACGAGGTCGGCCTCGACGACGGCCTTCTCCAGTTCGTAGGCGTTGGAGACGATCGTCTTGATCTTCGTGCCGAAGATCTTGTCGGCCTCGCGGAGCTTGTTGATGTCGCGGTCGAGCAGGGTCACGTGGAAGCCCATGCCGATGGCGATCTGCGCGGCGTTCCAGCCGGAGACGCCGCCGCCGATGACCACGCACTCGCCGGCGTGGGTGCCGGGCACGCCGCCGGGGAGGACGCCGCGGCCGCCGGCCGAGCGCATCAGGTGGTAGGCGCCGACCTGCGGGGCCAGGCGGCCCGCGACCTCGGACATCGGGGCGAGCAGCGGGAGCGCGCGGTTCGCGAGCTCGACCGTCTCGTACGCGATGGCGGTGGTGCCGGACTCCAGGAGGGCGTCCGTGCACTCGCGGGAGGCCGCAAGGTGCAGGTAGGTGAAGAGGGTCTGGTCCTTGCGGAGGCGGTGGTACTCCTCGGCGATGGGCTCCTTGACCTTGAGCAGCAGGTCGGCGGTGGCCCAGACCTCGTCCGCGGTGCCGAGGATCTCGGCGCCGGCCGAGACGTACTCGGCGTCCGTGATCGAGGAACCCACACCGGCGTTCTGCTCGACGAAGACCTGGTGGCCGTTGCGGACCAGCTCATGCACGCCGGCGGGCGTGATGGCGACCCGGAACTCGTTGTTCTTGACCTCGCGGGGGATGCCGACCTTCATCGTCGATCACGGTCCTTGGCTCAGGGGATTTTTCGGGGCACTTCCATACATACCCGCCCACAAGAACGCGCAACGGGATGCACCACGGGATGTCGTGGTGAAGCCAGTCTAATGAAGGACGACGCGCTGTCTAGCCTTGCAAACCAATAATCTCAGTCGGAACCACTACGGATTTCGCAGGCTGCGGGGTCGTCTCCCAGCAATCTGTCGGCTGCGGACCGGTGCAGCCTCGCGGCGGCCGGGTCTCCGAGGCGGTCGAGAGTGTCCGCGAGGCGGACCTGGAGCGCGGCCTGAAGCCGCAGGTCCCCGGCCCGGCGCGCGAGCTCCACCGCCTCGCGGCAGGTGTGCAGCGATTCCTCGGGGCGCCCGGCGTACTCCTGGATTCGCGCCATCTCGCTCAACGCCTTTGCCTGGCCGGGTACATCGGCCAGCTTCCGGTACCCCGCGGCCGCGGTCCGCCAGCTGCGCAGCGCGTCCCCGTAGCGGCCCGCGTACGTGTGCACGTTGCCGAGCCGTCCGTAGAGCCGGGCCTCGTCCGCCCGCTCCCCGCGCGCGAGTGCCTGGGCCAGGGCCCGGCCGAACCAGTCGGCGGCCCGGTGCCAGTCCGCGAGCTCCTGGTACGCGCCGCCTACGGATTCCATCGCGCGGCCCGTCGCGTACGGGTCGTTCGCCGCCCTTCCCGCGTCCAGCGCGGCCCGGTAGCGCTCCAGCGCCTCCTGGGTGCGGCCGGTCTCGGCGTCCAGGTCGGCCAGGTTCAGCAGGGCCGCGGCCTGCTCCCGGTGCAGGCCGCGGCGCTCGGCCACGTCCAGGACCAGGCGGTGCAGCCCGTACAGCTCGGGGGCGGCCCCGGCGGTGCCGCGGTGCTCGGCCAGCGCCCGTACGAGGGCCGCGACCAGCCGGCGGGCCAGGGTGTCCAGCCCGCCGTCGGCGACGGCCAGGGAGGCGGCCGCGGACAGTGCGGGCAGCCGGGTGTCGAGCCACTTGGCGGCGGCCCGCCGGTCGGGAAAGCGCAGCGCGCGCGGCAGCCCCTCCAGCCGCTCCCGTACGTCCGCCCCGTCCGCCCCTTCGTCGTCGGGCTCGGCCATGACCCGGCAGGAGTGCAGCAGGCGTACGGTGCGCTCCAGCATGCGGGCCCGGGCCAGCTCGACCTCGCCGGCGCGCTCCTTGGTTTCCAGCAGGGCCTGGATCAGCGGCACCAGGCAGCCGGGCAGCAGGAAGAGCCCGTCGGAGGCCGGGCGCAGGAGGCCCAGCCCGGCGAAGTCGTCCAGGGTGGACTGGGCGGCGGCCACGGAGCAGCCGGCGAGGGCGGAGGCGGTGTGCGAGTCGACGATCCCGGCGGGGGCGAGCGGCAGCAACCGGAGGGTGCGCTGGGCGGGCTGCGGCAGGGATTCGTAGACGAGCCGGAAGCCGCGGCCCAGCGGCCCGCTAGTGCCCGGCGGCATGTCGTGGAGCTGTTTGGCCACGTCGGAGACGGCGGCCTTGGGGTGCGCGGCGAGCCAGCCGCCGACCAGGGCCAGCGCGGCGGGCTGGCCCCCGCACTCCTCGGCGAGGCCCTCGGCGGCGCGCGGGTCGACGGTGATCCGGGTGTCCCCGATGCGCTGGGCCAGCAGCTGGACCCCCGAGGGGGTGTCGAGCCCGCCGAGGGTGCAGGGGCGGACATCCGGAATCCCGGTGAGCGGCCCCTCGGCCGTGATGACGACGAGGCATTCGGGAGTGTCCGGCAGCAGGGCGTCGACCTGGTAGGGATCGGCGGCGTCGTCGACGAGCAGGATCGCCTTGCGGTGGGCGAGGGCCGCGCGCAGGGCGGAGCTGAGCTCGTCCTCGGCGGCGCCGGGCGGCGTGGGCTCCCCGAGCCCCTCCAGGAGGGTCCGGATCGCCCGCTCCGTGGCGACGGTCTGCCCGCCGGGGGTGGTGAGGCGGGTGCGCAGGACCCCGTCGGGGTAGTCCTCGCCGACCTCGCGGACGAACGCCTCGGCGAGGGCGGTCCGCCCCGACCCGGGGCGCCCGGCGACGAGCAGCACGCGCGCCCTGGGTGACTTGGCCTTGCGTCCGGAGAGGGTGTCGAGCCCGGTCCGTGCGATGTCCTCGCGCAGCTCCTTGAGCTCACGCCGCCGCCCGACGAAATCCGTCACGGATCCGCTCCTCTCCCTGCCTTCGGGTTGCGAGCGTAGTTCACGCAGAGCGACGACCCGTGTGGAGCGCGGCGGACACATCGCCCGATCGGATCAGCGGATCGTCACACCACGCTCCCGCGGGCCCGGAGAGGGAGGATCACACCTCGTACGGGCGGGCCGGCCACGGGGCCTGCGCCGGCCGCAGGGCGTCCAGGCCGCCCGGGGCGGCGAGTGCGGCGGACAGTGCCAGGGCGCCCGTCACCAGGCCGGGGTTGCCCAGGCGGCCTTCGAGGATCCCGCGGACCAGGTCCGCGAGCGGGACGCGGGCGACCTCCATGTCCGCCTCCTCCTCGGAGACCTCGTACCGCTCCCCCTCCGCCTCGGAGAGGCCGCGCGCGAGGAAGATCCGGATCGCCTCGTCGGAGCCGCCGGGGGACGCGAAGAAGTCCGCGAGCACCCGCCAGTCCTCCGCCTTGACGTGCGCCTCCTCGTACAGCTCCCGCTGGGCCGCGTGCAGCGGGTTCTCACCGGGCACGTCGAGCAGCCCGGCCGGCAGCTCCCACAGCTTGTGGCGTACGGGGTGGCGGTACTGGCGCAGCACGAGCACGCCGCCGTCCTCGTCGAGGGCGAGCACGCACACCGATCCGGGGTGCACCTGGTAGTCCCGGCGCACCACCGATTCGTCCGGCATCCTCACCTGCTCCGAGCGGACCGCCGTCTTCGCGCCCTCGAACGGGGTCCGTGAGGCGATGACCTCCCACGACTCCCCGGCGTCTGCGATGCCCATGGCCATGACCCGTACCCCGTACCTTCCGAGAAGACGCGTCGCGAACGCGACGGCCGGGGCACGTTCCGTGCCCCGGCCGTCTACGTTATGCGGTCAGACCGTCACTTGGCCTTCGCGGCCTGCTGGCGCTCCACCGCGGCCTTGACCAGGCCCGCGAAGAGCGGGTGCGGCCGGGTCGGGCGCGAGCGCAGCTCCGGGTGGGCCTGGGTGGCCACCAGGTAGGGGTGCACCTCGCGCGGGTACTCGACGTACTCGACGAGCTTGTTGTCCGGGGAGGTGCCGGAGAAGACGATGCCCGCCTTCTTCTCCAGCTCGCCGCGGTAGGCGTTGTTGACCTCGTAGCGGTGGCGGTGGCGCTCGTCCACGTACGCCTGGTCGCCGTAGACCTCGCGCACGATCGAGCCCTCGGCGAGCTTCGCCGGGTACATGCCCAGGCGCATCGTTCCGCCCAGGTCGCCCGCGCCCTCGACGAAGGCCAGCTGCTCCTCCATCGTGGAGATCACCGGGTGCGGGGTCGAGGCGTCGAACTCGGTGGAGTTCGCCTCGGCGATGCCCGCCAGGTTGCGCGCGGCCTCGATGACCACGCACTGCAGGCCCAGGCACAGGCCGAGCAGCGGGATCTTGTTCTCCCGGGCGTAGGTGATCGCGCCGACCTTGCCGTTGACACCGCGGTCGCCGAAGCCGCCGGGCACGCAGATCGCGTCCACGTCGGCCAGCTGCGCGGCGGCGCCGGCCGGGGTCTTGCAGTCGTCGGAGGTGACCCACTTGATCTGGACGCGGGCGCGGTTGGCGAAACCGCCGGCGCGCAGCGCCTCGGTCACCGACAGGTAGGCGTCGGGCAGGTCGATGTACTTGCCGACGAGCGCGACCTTGACCTCGTGGTCGGGGTTGTGGACCCGGTCCAGCAGGTCCTCCCACACCGTCCAGTTGACGTCGCGGAACGGCAGGTCGAGCTTGCGCACGACGTACGCGTCGAGCCCCTCGGTGTGCAGCACCTTCGGGATGTCGTAGATCGACTTGGCGTCGATCGCCGCGACCACGGCCGCCTCGTCGACGTCGCACATCAGCGAGATCTTGCGCTTGATGGAGGTCGGGACCTCGCGGTCGGCGCGCAGCACGATGGCGTCGGGCTGGATGCCGATGTTGCGCAGGGCCGCGACCGAGTGCTGGGTCGGCTTGGTCTTCAGCTCGCCGGAGGGGCCGATGTAGGGCAGCAGCGAGATGTGCACGACGAAGACGTTGTCGCGGCCGACCTCGTGGCGGACCTGGCGGACGGTCTCCAGGAACGGCAGCGACTCGATGTCGCCGACGGTGCCGCCGACCTCGGTGATGACGACGTCGACGTCCGCGGTCGCCATGCGGCGGATGCGGTGCTTGATCTCGTTGGTGATGTGCGGGATGACCTGCACGGTGTCACCGAGGTACTCGCCGCGCCGCTCCTTGGCGATGACCTGCGAGTAGACCTGGCCGGTGGTGACGTTGGCCGAGCCGTCGAGGTCGACGTCGAGGAAGCGCTCGTAGTGGCCGATGTCCAGGTCGGTCTCGGCGCCGTCGTTGGTGACGAACACCTCGCCGTGCTGGAAGGGGTTCATCGTGCCCGGGTCGACGTTCAGGTACGGGTCGAGCTTCTGCATCGTGACCCGCAGGCCGCGCGCCTTGAGCAGCGCACCCAGGCTGGAGGCCGTCAGGCCCTTGCCGAGGGACGAAGCGACACCCCCGGTGACGAAGATGTGCTTGGTCGTCATGGATTTGGGCGGCATCGCCAAGAGGGGGCTCCCGTGGTCGCGAAGTGAGGTGCGTCCGGCGCCGGCCACCATCGAACCGGAGGCTCTCAGGGGGCGCCGAAGCTGCGGTTTCGGGGCTCCTGATTCGCACAGGCAGACCACCGGTCCACGGGGTACCAGCCTATCAGCGCCCGGGCCGGTCCGCCTCCGGCCACGCGCCGCCACGACCGCTCGACGGAGCGCCACCGGCAGCCCCCGGGCCGGTCACGTCGACATTCCCCCAGGTCACCCATTCGGACTAGACACATTGTCCTCGGACTTCAGGAGATCACTAGGGTGCCGTCATATCCTGCTCGGATATCGCATCACATCGCCGCCGAGCAGTCCGGCAGACGGCGTAACCCGGCCGCATCCGGAATCATGAGCTCAGTGCGGGGATCCATACCCACGGGACCGCGCAACCGCGCAATGCAAGCGCCCTTCGGGGCGGACGTGGCCGTTCGACTGGGAGATCTAACGTGTCCGGGCGCATCGAGGATTACGCACTGATCGGGGACATGCAGACCGCCGCACTGGTCTGCCGGGACGGATCGGTGGACTGGCTGTGTCTGCCCCGTTTCGACTCCCATGCCGTCTTCGCGAGCATCCTCGGAACGGAGGATCACGGCTTCTGGCGCATCGGCCCGGCGTTCCCCGGGGGCGCCGCGGCCCCCGCGGCGACCCGCCGCCGCTACCAGGGCGACTCGCTGATCCTGGAATCGGAGTGGGACACGCCGCGCGGCACGGTCCGCGTGACCGACTTCATGCCGCCCCGCGAGGACCACGCGCCGCAGCTGGTGCGCATCGTCGAGGGCGTCAGCGGGCGCGTCCCGATGCGCTCCGCTCTGCGCATGCGTTTCAGCTACGGCCGGGTCGTGCCCTGGGTGCACAAGGTCGACGGGCGCACCGTCGCCGTCGCGGGCCCCGACTCCGTCTGGCTGGACACGGACGCGCAGACGTACGGCAAGGACCTGACGACGTACTCCGACTTCACCGTCGGCCCCGGCGACCGCAAGGCCTTCTGCATCAGCTGGCAGCCCTCCCACAAGGGCGCCCCGGACACCCCCGACGCACAGGAGGCGCTGGCGACCACGGCCGCGTTCTGGCGCGAGTGGGTCGACCACTGCACGTACCACGGCCCCTACCGCGAAGCCGTGATCCGCTCCCTGATCACCCTCAAGGCGCTCACGTACGGCCCCACCGGCGGCATCGTCGCCGCGCCCACCACCTCCCTCCCGGAGGAGATCGGCGGGGTCCGGAACTGGGACTACCGCTACACGTGGCTGCGCGACGCCGCCATCACCCTCTCCTCGCTGCTGCGCACCGGCTACCGCGAGGAGGCCCAGGCCTGGCGCGAGTGGCTGCTGCGCGCGGTCGCCGGGGACCCGGAGAACCTGCAGATCATGTACGGGATCGCGGGCGAGCGGGAGCTCGGCGAGACCGAGCTGGACTGGCTGCCCGGGTACGAGAACTCCCGGCCGGTCCGGGTCGGCAACGGGGCCGCGCACCAGCTCCAGCTGGACGTGTACGGCGAGGTCACCGAGGCCCTGCACCTGGGCCACATGACGGGCCTGGCGCGCAACGACTACGCCTCGGTGCTCCAGCTGAAGCTGATCCGCTACCTGGAGGAGCACTGGGACCAGCCGGACGAGGGCATCTGGGAGGTGCGCGGCCCGCGCCGCCACTTCGTGCACTCGAAGGTGATGGCGTGGGTGGCCGTGGACCGCACGATCAAGCTGATCGAGAGCGGGGACGCGGACGGCCCGCTGGAGCGGTGGCGCGAGATGCGCGACGAGATCCACCAGGACGTGTGCGAGAAGGGCTACGACAAGGAACGCAACACGTTCACCCAGTCGTACGGCTCGAAGGAACTGGACGCCTCGCTGCTGCTGATCCCGCAGATGGGCTTCCTGCCGCCGGACGACAAGCGGGTGATCGGGACGATCGAGGCCATCCAGCGCGAGCTGTCGACGCCCGACGGGTTCATCCTGCGCTACCCGACGACGGGCGGCGAGGCCGGCGTGGACGGCCTCGAGGGCGACGAGGGGGCGTTCCTCGCGTGCTCGTTCTGGATGGCGGACGACCTGGCGATGATCGGCCGGGTCGACGAGGCGCGCCAGCTGTTCGAGCGGCTGCTGGCGCTCCGCAACGACCTGGGGCTGCTGGCGGAGGAGTGGGACCCGCGCCTCCAGCGCCAGGTCGGCAACTTCCCCCAGGCCTTCAGCCACGTCCCCCTGATCGACACGGCGCTGCGTCTGACGGCGAGCGGGGCGTACGGGGGCTAGGGGGTGTCTTGCCGATCACGCCGGGCTGATCGACAAGACACCCCCTAGGGCGTGTCCGCAATGTCGATTGGTCGTTACTGCGTTCGTGGTGCGACGTCATGAACTGACTGATCAGGCCTGGGAAGTCATCGGACCGTTGTTGGCTCCGCCCCGGATGGGGCGTCCAGTGCGGGACAGGCGGCAGGTCCTCAACGGCATCCTGTGGAAGCTTTCCACGGGTGCGGCCTGGCGGGATCTGCCCGAGCGGTATGGGCCGTGGAAGACGGTCTACGAACGGTTCCGTCGCTGGTCAGCTGACGGAACCTG